>DATNOH010000032.1:0-12603 GCA_035601435.1 Gemmatimonadales bacterium
GATGCGCGCGACCTGCGTGAGCGCGCGATGTATGCGGCCTCCGCGGAGGGCCGCCACAAGGTGTACATCGTCGACGAGGCCCACATGTTGACGCGCGAGGCCTGGAACGCGCTTCTCAAGATTCTCGAGGAGCCGCCGCCGGGCGTCGTGTTCGTGTTCGCCACGACCGAGCCGCAGAAGATCGCGCAGAGTGCGGCCCCGATTCTCTCACGCTTGCAGCGCTTCGATTTCCGGCGGATCGGTCCCCACGCCATCGCCGAGCGGCTGCGGCATGTGGCTGCCGCCGAAGGGCTCGCCGCGGACGATGAGGCCTTGCACCTGATCGCCAAGAGCGCGGACGGCGGCATGCGCGACGGGCTCTCGATCCTCGACCAGGTGGTGTCGTTCGGCGAGGGGCCGGTGACGGCCGCCCGAGTGCGTGAAGTGCTCGGCCTGATCTCGGACGACGTGTACGGCGAGCTGTTGCGCCTCGTGGCGGAGCGCGACTCGAAAGCGGTCTTTCCGCTCGTCGAGCGCCTGGTGGACGCGGGTGCCGATCTCGGGGAATTCGTGGCTGGGGCCGGGGAGATCGTGCGGGCCGTGCTGCTGGCGAATCTGGGAGGGAAGCCGGAGGGCTTCACGGACGCGCTGTTGGCCCTCGTCGAGCGGTACCGCTCCCCGCTCCCCGCCGCCGACCTCGTGCGCCTCCTCTCCGTGCTCAGCGAGCTGGAGCCCCAGCTCCGCGCCGGCGGCAACGCGCGCCTGGCGGTCGAACTTCTGCTGCTTCGTTGGGCGATGATGGCGCGAACGGTAGAGCTCGAGGAGGTCATCCGCGGGCTCGGTAAACTGCCGGTGGAAGGGCCGGGGAAAGGTGAGGGGCCGCGGAAGGGCAATCCCTCGTCCGTGCTGCGTGACGTCGCTCCACCTTCGGGATCGGCCGTTCCCCCTTCCCCGGCCGCATCACCGGCAGTATCACCGGCCGTTCCCCCGGAGCGCGGCCCCCTGACAATGGAACGCCTGCGGGGTCTCTGGCCTCGCGTGATCGAAGACGCGCGCGCGAAGAGCCCGATGCTCGGCGCGCTGCTGCAGGTCACCGAAGTCGCCGGCGTGGATGCGGGAACGGTCACGATTCGGCTGCTCGACACGAATGCGGTGCACGCGGAAGGTCTCGAGCGGCAGCGGGACGCCCTCGCGCAGCTCATGGGCCGGTACCTGGCGAAGCCCGTCCGCATTCAGCTCGACGGAGCGGGGAGCGGGGAGCGGTCCACGCCGCGGCCCGGCCGGCTTACGGAGGAGGGGGCGCGGGCCGAGCGGCTCAAGACGCTGCGGGCGCAAGATCCCAGCCTCAACGCCGCCGTAGATGCGTTAGATTTGGAGTTGTTAGAATAGCTTGCTACCTGTTTCGGCGAGGGGTAACTTTCGACGTATGGCGGATTTATCCAACCTGCTCCAGTTGGGGCAGCAGATGCAGTTCCGGTTGTCGGAGATCCAGTCACAGCTGGCCCAGCAGACGGTGACCTGCACGGCGGGTGGCGGGATTGTCGCGGCCACGGCCGACGGTCGGGGCCAGATCCGCGCCATCAAGATCGACCCCCAGGCGATCGCGCAGGGGGATGTGGAAATGCTCGAGGATCTCGTGCTCGCCGCGGTGTCGCAGGCGCAGCAGCGCGCCGCCGAGCTGTACCAGGCGGAGGTGAAGAAGCTCGCCTCGGGCCTGCCGTTCCCGTTTCAGCTGCCGCTATAATCCGCCGTGTCGGCCATCGAAGATCTCGTGACGGAGCTGGCGAAGCTCCCCGGGATCGGACGGAAGACGGCACAGCGGCTCACGTTTTATCTGTTGAAGCAGCCGGTGGAGACCGCCACGCGCCTGGCGGAGGCGATCCGTACGGTCCGCGCGCGGGTGACGGCCTGCGGCGAGTGCGGCACGCTCACCGATGAGGACCCGTGCGCCATCTGCCGGGACCCGCGGCGCGACGCGAGTCTGCTGTGCGTGGTGGAGGAGGCTTCGGACGTGACGGCCATCGAGCGCGCCGGGCGGTTCCGGGGTCGCTACCACGTGCTGGGCGGCCGGCTCTCGCCGCTCGAAGGCGTGGGTCCGGAGGCGCTGCACCTCGACCGGCTGATGGAGCGGGTGGCGAACGGGGGGGGAGCGGGGCTGCGGGAAGTGATCATCGCCACGAACCCATCGATGGAGGGCGAGGTCACGGCGACCTACCTGCAGCAGCTGCTCCGACCGACCGGCGTCCGGGTGACCCGTATCGCGCGGGGGATCCCGGTGGGCGGGGATCTCGAGTACGCCGACGGGGTGACCATCGCGCAGGCGCTCTTGGCTCGGCGGGACATGGCGGAGTCCGACAGACCCGAGGGGACGTAATGGCGGGTGCGGCGAGCTGGTCGTTCTCCGAGAACGACTTCAAGCAGATCCAACAGCACTTGCAGGCGTTCCTTCGGGACTCGAACGCCCGCTGCGCGCTGCTGGTCGACCGCACCGGGCAGCTGGTCGCGACCGTCGGCGACCCTCCGCAGTTCGACGCTACCGCCTTCGCCTCTCTCACCGCCGCCGACTTCAGCGCCAACGACCAGCTCGCCAAGATGATCGGCGAGCACGAATTCGCCTCCCTGGTGCATCAGGGGGAGAAGGAGTCGATGTTCCTCGCCGACGTGGCGAAGCGCGTGATCCTCGTCGTGCTGTTCGACCAGCGCACCACTTTGGGGCTCGTGAAGCTCAAAGGGAAGGGCGCGGTCGAGAAGTTGAACAAGGTCTTCGAAGAGATGTTCAATCGTGTGGGCGCCGGCCCGGCGGCGCCGGAAAAGGGCCTGCTCGAGGGGGCGGAAGACGAAATTGACAAACTCTTCGGTTAAAAGGACGCGCGTCCCATGTCGATGATCAACTACGCGTCCCGCGAGATCAACTGCAAGCTCGTGTACTACGGCCCGGGCCTGGGCGGCAAGACGACCAACCTCGAGCACATTTACGGCAAGGTGTCGCCCAACACGCGCGGCAAGATGATCTCGCTCGCCACCGAGACCGAGCGCACGCTGTTCTTCGATTTTCTGCCGGTGGACCTGGGTACCATCCGCGGGTTCAAGACGCGGTTCCACCTCTACACGGTGCCCGGCCAGGTATACTACAACGCGAGTCGCAAGCTCATTCTGAAGGGTGTGGACGGGATCGTGTTCGTGGCCGATAGCCAGATCGAGCGGATGGAGGCGAACGTCGAGTCGATGCAGAACCTGTACGACAACATGTCGGAGTACGGCTACGACCTCACCAAGATTCCGTTCATCATCCAGTACAACAAACGCGACCTGCCGAACGCCTCCCCGATCCGCGACCTCCAGGCGTCGTTGAATCCCGGATGGCCCATCGAGGACGGCGCGCAGCAGAAGGTCACGCCCGATGCGTCGCACCCGGGTGAGAACCTGGTGGACAGGGTCGACAACCAATGGGTCGGCCGCGCGCCATACCTCGAGGCCGTGGCGGTGCGCGGCGACGGCGTGTTCGACACCTTGAAGACGGTGAGCAAGCTGGTCTTGAAGACGCTGAGCTAGGGCGGTCCCATGCGCTGGACGCTCCCCAACATCCTCACGCTGGCGCGCATCTGCCTCACGCCGGTCATCGCGCTGCTCCCCTTCATCCAGGGGTACTGGCCCAAGGTCATCGCGTTCCTGATCTTCCTCGCGGCCAGCGCCTCGGACGTGGTGGACGGCTACCTCGCGCGGCGCCGCAACCAGGTGAGTGAGCTGGGCCAGCTGCTGGATCCGATCGCCGACAAGCTGCTGCTGTTCGCCACGCTCATCCCGATTTTCTGGCTCACCCGGCACCCCACGATTCTGGTCGACTACCGCATCCCCTGGTGGGGCAGCCTCCCCGTGTGGGTGGCCCTGCTGCTCGTGGGGCGCGAGCTGCTCATTACCGCGTTCCGCTTTTTCGCCAAGCGGCGGGGCGTCGTGATTCCGGCGATGGGGGCGGGGAAGCTCAAGGCGGTGGTGCAGAACGTGTTCATCGGGGCGACGTTGTTCTGGTTCGCCTGGAAGGACGCCCTCGCCGCTCATCCCTGGGCGGGGTGGTTCCGCAACTTCTGGGACAAGTTCCACGGCGCGGTCGTGGCGGTGACGCTCGCCGGCGCCATCCTCCTCACCGTGTACTCGCTGGTCGTATACCTGTATCGCTACCGCACGCTCCTCAGGGGCGGGTGAAGCTCGAAGTCCTCACCATCGGGACCGAGCTGCTGCTCGGCTACACCGTGGACACGAACGCCGCCGAGCTGGGCCGGGCGCTCGCCGCGGCGGGCGCGGAAATCACGCGTCGCACCACCGTCGCCGACCGGCCCGACGCGATCCGCGCCGCCGTAGCGGAAGCCCTGGACCGCTCGCGCTTCGTGATCACCACGGGCGGTCTGGGGCCCACGCGGGACGACATGACCAAGACCGTGGTCGCGCAACTACTCGGTAAGCGGCTCCTGCTCGACGAGCGACTGCTGGCGAGCATAAAGGCCCGCTTCGACCGGATGGGTCGTCCCATGCCCGCCGTCAACCGCACGCAGGCGGAAGTCCCCGAAGGGGCGGTGATTCTCCCCAATCCGCGCGGCACCGCGCCCGGGCTCTGGGTGGAGGACCCGGGCGGGCGCGTGGTCGTGCTGCTCCCCGGGGTGCCGCGGGAGATGCACGGGCTGTTGGTAGAGGAGGTGCTCCCGCGCATCGTCGCGCGGCAGGGCGGCTCGCGCCGGGTCGTACTGTCGCGCACCGTGCGCACGACGGGCGTGTCGGAGTCCGCCTTGGCCGAGCGCGTCGGACCGATCGAGCCCGAGATCGCGCCCCTCACCCTCGCCTACCTGCCTTCGGTCGACGGCGTCGACCTCCGAGTCACGGCGTGGGAGCTCGAGCCCGAGGACGCGCAGACGCGGCTCGCCGTGGTTGTGGAGCGCCTCAAAGCCGCGGTCGGCGAGCACGGCTACGGAGAAGACGGTGCTGATCTCGCCGCGGTGCTGCTCGACGTGCTGCGCAAGGGGCGTCACCGATTGGGTGTCGCCGAGTCGTGCACCGGCGGGATGGTCGGGGAGCGGATCACCAACATTCCCGGGGCGTCGGACACCTTCATCGGCGGCGTCGTGGCGTACGCCGACGTGATCAAGACCGCCGCCCTCAAGGTGCCGCTCGAGACCCTCGAGGCGTACGGCGCGGTCTCCGAAGCAACCGTACGGGCGATGGCCGAGGGAGCGCAGCGCCTGTTTTCGGCGGACTGCACCATCGCGGTGACCGGGATTGCCGGCCCGGGGGGTGGCACACCCGAAAAGCCGGTCGGTACGGTGTGGCTCGCGGCTCGGAAGCACACGACCACGCGGGTCCTCACGCGGGTGCTTCCAGGCGAGCGCGACGACGTGCGCCGCCGGGCGGCGCAGGCGGGCCTGGATCTGCTGCGCCGGCTGCTGGCGGAGACCTAAATGCCCACGCTCACTGCCCCTGACGGCACCCTGCTGGTCTACGACATGTACGAGGCCGCCGCGCCGCGCGCCGCCGTGTTGGCACTGCACGGCTGGGCCGATCACGCGGGGCGGTGGCGCGACGTCGGCGAGCGGCTGTGCGCGGCGGGGTACTCGACCTACTTCCTCGACCTGCGCGGCCACGGGCGCTCGGGGGGCCGCCGCGGGCATCTGTCGCGCTTTAGCCAGCTGTTGGGCGACCTCCAGGCGTTCCGCCGCGTCGTACGCCTCCGCACCGACCGCCCGCAGCTGCTGCTCGGCATGTCGTTCGGCGGGCTCGTGGCGCTGCGCTACCTGGAGACCCAGCCTAGCGACCCCATCGTCGGGACTGTGGTGGTCTCGCCGTGGCTCGGCCTGGCGTTCCGTCCGCCCGCCTGGAAGCTCCTGGTCGCCCGGTTGTGCGCCGATCTCTGGCCCACGCTGCCGGTCCCCGCTCGCCTGGATGCCGACACGCTGAGTCGCGACGCGGCGGTGAACGCCGCGTACGCCGCCGATCCGGCAGTGCACGGCGTGATGACGCCGGGCGCCTGGCACGAGATCCAATGGGCGCAGCGCGCGGTGCCGGCCGACGGCTACCGCATCGAATCGCCGCTCTTGTTCCTGCTTGGGGGCGAGGACCGCGTGGTCGATGCGCACTTGGCACGCGCCTTCGCGGACAGCCTGAAAGGCCTTGTGCTGGTTCGCTGGTATCCCGAGATGTACCACGAGGTGCTGCACGACCCGCAGCGCGACGCGGCGTTCGGCGACGTCGTCACCTTCCTCGCCGGCCGGCTGTAAACGCCCGCTCGCTCGACAGGGCCTACCGTCGCGGCTATGTTCTTGTCTGGTCGCTATTTCCGGACGCGAGCTCCGACCAGGCCAGCCAAAACGGCGCATCTCGGACGGCACACCGATTGCTCATGAAGCGCAAGACCATGAACGACAAGCCAGAGAAACCACAGCCGCCCGACCAGCCGGCCGGTCCCGAATCCGGCGCGCTGATCGAGCCGTCGGAGGAGGCGATCGCCCGTCTCGAGGGTGAGCTCGCGGACATGAAGGACAAGTACCTGCGGCTGGCCGCGGAGTACGACAATTTCAAGAAGCGCTCGGTCAAGGAGCGCACCGAGGCGTGGCAGCGGGCCCAGGCAGACTTGGTGCAGCGTCTGGTCGATGCGCTGGACGATCTGGCGCGCTTCGCCCACGTCGATCCGGCACAGACCGACGCCAAGACGATGCACGACGGTGTGGACATGGTGGAACGGAAAGTGTGGAAGGTCCTCGAGGCGGCGGGGGTTACCCGGGTCGATCAGATGGGAGTCCCGTTCGATCCCCACGTGCACGAGGCGGTCACCACGCGGCCCGCGGATCACCCGGCGAAGGATCACACGGTGGGGGCGATTTTGCAGCCGGGGTATCGGATGGGCGACGCGCTGATCCGGCCGGCCCGGGTAATCGTGTTGCAGTGGCAGGAACGCGAAGGACGGGGGAGCGGGGACGGGAAGTAGATGGCTTCGCAGAGAGACTACTACCAGATCCTCGGCGTGTCCGAGACTGCGACGACCGACGAGATCAAGAAGGCGTTTCGTCGTCTCGCCAAACAGTACCACCCCGATCGTAATCCCAACAAACAGGCTGCGGAGCGCTTCAAGGAGATCAATGAGGCGCACGACGTCCTGAGCGACGCGGAGAAACGGAAGAAGTACGACCAGCTGCGGCGCTACGGAGCGTTCGCGGGCGCCGGTCAGGGGTACGGGCGCGCCGGCGGCTCGGCAGGGGGCCCCGACGCCGACTTCGATCTGTCGGATCTGGGCTCGTTCGGAGGGCTGGGCGACCTGTTCTCGTCGATCTTCGGTCGCCGCGGCGCGGGTGCGCCCCTGGACGACGAGGAAGAGATCGAGACGGCGATCTCGATCCCGTTCCGGGTCGCCGCGCTGGGCGGCAAAGTGCCCGTGACGCTGACGCTGCCCGAGGTCTGCCCGACCTGCAGCGGCTCGGGCGGGGCTCCCGGCACGACCTTCTCAACCTGTCCCGAGTGCAAGGGCCGGGGCACGATCTCGTTCGGGCAGGGGGGTTTCGCCGTACAGCGGCCATGCCCGGTGTGTCGGGGGCGGGGGAAGGTCCCGGCGCAGCCCTGCCCGACCTGCCAGGGCTCGGGCGAAGTCCGCGCTCAGAAGCATCTCACGATCACCATTCCGCCCGGCACGGAGGACGGCACGCGGTTACGCCTGAAGGGCCAGGGCGCCAAGGGGCGCGGCGACGTCGTAGTGGCGATTCAGGTCGAGCCCGACCGGTTCTTCCGGCGCGAGGGACTCGACGTGATCGGCGTGGTCCCCATCAACCTGGCACAGGCCATGCTCGGCTCGAAGATCAAGGTGCGCACCCTCGATGGGAAACGCGTGGTGCTCAAGGTGCCGCCCGGCACCCCGCACGGCCAGAAGTTCCGGATCCCCGGTCAGGGGATCGAGCGGAACGGCCGGCGGGGTGATCAGTACGTCGAGATCCACGTCCAGATCCCCGAGAAGCTCACGCCTGAGCAGGAAGCGGCGGTACGGGAATTTGCCGAGAAGAGTGGGATGAAGCACTAGCTTCGTTTCACTACATCCCCACACCGACTTGCAGCATGTGCGCGTTCATCCCGGGGTTGAACGCCGTACCGCCGTTGGAGATGTGCTGAAACCGATAACGCAGGTCGATCGCGTGGTCGCCCGCCCCGACTCGGACGCCGAAATCACCGGCGACGGCGAAGTTCAGGCGGGCGGCACTCGGGTCCGGTAGCGGCCGAGTGAAGTACAGGGCTCCGATGCTCGCCCCTACCACGACCCGGACGCCGCGGTGGGGAGCGTAGCGGAGCTCGAGGCCGGCGGGAACGAGGCCGGCACCGTACACCGTTGCCATGCGCTGCACCTGCTGACCGCAGAGTGACGCGACTCCGGTCCTGTCGAGGACAGGACCGGTGCTGTCGCAAGACGCCTGCTCGTATCGGATCGGGGTGGCGCCGCTGACAGCGAGAGGAACGATGTCGACGGTGTGGTAGAGCTCCACGGCGCCGCCTCGCAGCAGCGGGCGCCGCGCCCGGAGACCGAGCAGGTAGACCTGGTGGCGCCTGGTGCCCAAGCGCGTTTCGAACGGCGCGTTCGGACCGACAGCGATCCAACCGCCCGCCATCCGCCACCGCGCGCTCCCAGGCTCTTGGCTACACCCCGTTCGCGCCCCGGCCATCAACCACAGCGGTAGCAAGAGCGCGGCGCCAAGCCCGCGGCCGCTCATTCAGCCAGCTCGGCTCGCATGACCAACGCGCTCGACGGGCAAGCGGTCGTGAACTCCGTGGACCTGCGCACCGCGACGTCCACCTCGGCGCGGCTGATGGCGTGGAAGCCGAATCTCGGAAAGAAGTGGCCGCCCGTCTCGGTGAGCAGATACACCGTCTCCACGCCGCGGCGCCGAGCGAGATCGAGCGCGGCCACGGTCAGCGCCGCCCCGAGTCCCTGACCGCGCAACGTTGTCGCCACGGCGACGGAACGGAGCAGGGCGGCGCCGCCGTACAGCTCGAGCGCGGCGGTCCCTACGACGCCCGAGTCCTGGCGCGCCACGAGCGTGCTGGCGACATGGTCCTCGATGCCGGCGCGCGGCAACTGGCTCGCGTCGAGCAGCGCGATGATACCGGGCAGATCGGCTGGAGCAGCGGGTGTGATGTCGAGCGGCATGTGGATGTGCGTTCGCCCCTTGCTCGGGGGAAGGGGTCATGGTAGTGTGTAGGCCCTATGCGGACGTTCGCCGGTCTGGGCGCAAATCGCAATCGCGACCCCAATCTCCTGAATCTGGGGAACCGGGCGGCGTAGCGTTTGCTGGTTGTGTGAACGACGCGCCCCCGGCCCTGCAAAGGTCCGGGGGCTTTTGATTACCTGGGCGGGGTGGTGGTGGGGCACATTGGGGTGTAGGTCAACTGGCAGACCGCCCGGCTGTTAACCGGGAAGTTGGAGGTTCGAGTCCTCCCGCCCCAGCTCTCGACGAAGCCCGTTCCCGCGGCGCAGCGATTCCTCCTTCCCGAGCTCCTGGGCGCCGCGGCGATTTTGGCCGCCGGTTCCATCGGGATTCTGCCGTTCAGCGCGACTCCGTTCCTCGTGGTCTTCGGTGTAGTCGCTCTCCGGCTGCGTGGCGAAGGCGCGCGCGCGGTCGGCTTGACCTTCCGCCCGGATTGGGGTCGCACGCTGCTCCTGGGCATCGGGGCCGGCACCGGTTATCAAGCCTTTAGCCTGTACGTTGCCGAGCCGGCGCTTGCCCGACTGACGGGCAGGCTCCCGGACGTCAGCCCCTTTGCCTCGCTCGCGGGCAACGTCCCCTTTCTGCTGGGCTCGCTCGCGCTCGCGTGGACGCTCGCGGCCCTCGGGGAGGAATTTGTGTACCGCGGCTACCTGCTCACCCGGATCGCGCGCGTGCTCGGGGACACCCCCCGCGCGTGGACCGGCGCCCTGATCGTCACGAGCATTCTCTTCGGGCTCGGTCACGGCTATCAGGGGGCGTCGGGCATGATGGCCGCGGGGCTGGGCGGTTTCGTGTTCGGTCTCTTGTACCTGGCCACCGGGCGCAACCTCTGGGTGGCGGTGGTCGCACATGGGACCATGGACACGGTCGGCTTTCTCCTGCTGTTTCTCGGCAGGTATCCCGGGACATGAGGCAGCCCGAAATGGTCACAGTCTTTCAGACCGCAGACCCCGTGGCCCTGGCGCTCGCGAAGGCCGCGCTCGAATCCCAGGGCATAGCCTTCGTGACGCAGGGCGAGGGCCTGCAGGACTTGATCGGGCTGGGGCGGTTCCCCGGAGGCTTCAACATTGCCGCCGGCCCCATCAGGCTTCACGTGGACGCGAGCGACGCCGAGTTGGCCAGGAAAGTGCTCGCGGATATCGAGAACACTTGAGGCCGGCGGCGATAATCACGGGAGGACTGACCCAATGTATCGATGGTTCACTGCCGTCACCGTCCTCGTGGTCGTGTCGAGCGGCTGCTACTTCCACCATGCCGTCATCGATCCGTCTCCGTTGCCCAACACGTCGGTCAGCGTCACACTGACACAACAGGGCCGGGAAGAGCTGTCCGGGCTTCTGGGTCCCGGCGCACTCACCCTCGACGGACGTGTGCTCGCGAGCTCGCCGGATACGATCGCACTGGCGGTGTACCACATGAGGCGGGTGAATGGGCGGATCGAGCCATGGGAGGGGCAACACGTCGCCTTGCCACAGCGCTCGGCTGCCCACGTAGAAGAGCGTCGGTTCTCGGCCCCCGCCACCGCAGCCGTCGTAGGTGGCGCCGCGCTGGTGCTAGTGCTCGCAGCCGAAGTGATCAACCACTTCCATGCGCGGTGAGACGGCCCCTTGACGTCGTTGTGCCGCCCGGGCTTAGTATTCGATATCGGTTGTGAAACGAGCCTCATGCTGCCTCTGCTGTTTGTAGCACTCTTCCAGACCGTTGCCGACGGCCAGCCGGCGTCGCGTGATGCGAGGCCGGTGCGCGTGTGGCTCGGCTCGACCAGCGTCCTCACGCGCGGTACTCCCGTCCGTGTCTACGTCCAGGCGACGCAAGACGGTAACCTGATCGTCCTGCACCGCCGCACCGACGGGCGCATCGACGTGCTGTTCCCGAGCAAGCCCAGCCAGGACCCGTTCGTCCGCTCGGGCACGTACGAGATCCAGGCTACGCCGAGCGGCGTCGCCTTCGTGGTCGCGGAGCCCGACGGCTCGGGCCTCGTGCTCGCGGCGCTGGCGCCGAAGGCCTATCGGTTCGACCAATTCGTGCGGGCCGCGGCGTGGGACCCCGATGCGCTCGCGCCGTCCTGGGACGGCTCGGACGGCGAAGGTGTCCTATCGGACATCGTGCAGCGGATGCTGGGCGACGGCTATTTCAACTACGACATCGCGACCTACACGGTCGCGCCACCCGTCTACGCGATGCAGCAGGACACGGGAGTGCAGTATCCGCTCTACCCGAGCTGCACCGACTGCACGTTCATCGGAGTCCAACAGAACGTGTTCGAGTCGCTGGTGCTGTGCGATCCGTTCTTTTCTCCCTGCGTCGGCGACGGGCGGTTCCATCACGGCGGGCGGCGCCACGAGACACTAGCGGCCGCGCCGACCAGCACGATCGCGCTCTCGATGCGCGGATCGTCCGCCACGGCCGTGATCCCGCGCGACGGCAGGGCCAGGGGTGGAACCGGGCTCGCGCGCAAGGCGTCGACTCCCGCCAGCCGGCCGATCGAGCCTCGCGCGCGCGCGCCGCTGGTGCTCCCGCGGGAGCGGGCGAGTCTCCCGATCCGGGCGGTGCCGCTCGGGCCCGCCACGGCCCCCACCCGCCGGCGTATCGTGAATGCGCCGGCCGAACCGGCGCCCGGTCGCGTGGTGAGCCTTACGCTCACCCCCACCAGGGTGCGGGAAGAGCCCGCTGAAGCACCTCGGGGCAGGGGCTCGATCGTATTGACCGGCCTGACCGTATCACCACCACCGGTTCAGGCTGCGCCACGCGCGCGCCCGCCCATGTCGCGGAGGGAGGCCGTCGCCACGCAGGTCACCGCACCCATGATGCTCCGGGAACGGGGACTGGCGGTGGCCGGCGGTCAGGCCAGCTCCGGAGGGCAAGGGGCGGCGACGACAGGACGAACCCAAGGGATCGCGCTTCCCCCCGCGCTATTCCAGGGTACCCAAGCGCGTGTCCCTGTCACGCGCACCGGTGCTCGGCGGCGCTGACTGCTCGAAATGGCGCGCGCCGACCTTGGCCTGCGCGACGACTTGGCCCGCGACGGGATGGCAGAGTGGTTGCGGCAGGTCGAGTGGCGGGACTGAGGCGGCGAAGCGGGACGACCTACTGCAGCATCGGTGCCGTTTGCAAGAACTCTTCGAGCTTCTCCCTCCCGATAGCGGGCCGCAGGTGCTCGAGCACCAGGCGCCCCAGGCGCGGGATGTCGTCTTTTTGATAGCCCGCGGCCGCGAGCGCCGCCAACAACCCGGCGGGACCGACGAGCGCCGCCATCTCGCCGGTGCGCGCGCCGCCCATGAGCGCGCGACCCATCAGGCTCTCGCTGTTGGGGAGCACGTGCTTCACCTTGTTGAATGTGTCGCCATCCAGGTTCATGCGCAGCGCCATGAGAATGGCGCCGATCCCCTTCTCGGCTTTT
>DATNOH010000033.1:0-5839 GCA_035601435.1 Gemmatimonadales bacterium
GCTCCCACGCCACTTCGCGGGTGCTGCCCAGGATCGGGTCGCGCCAGCGCTGCGGCACACCGACGGTCACCTCGAGCCCGCGAGCGGCGAGCGCGCGCAGCTTCCCGCGGTTCGAGGGCGGGATGTAGGTGTGGGAGATGATGAGGACGCGATGCATGACGCTAGTTCCCCATTATATTTGTCCGCCTGCGGGCCCTTAGCTCAGACTGGTTAGAGCAGCGGACTCATAATCCGTAGGTCCCAGGTTCAAATCCTGGAGGGCCCACGCTAACTGCTAGATGCTCAGATGCAAAGCGGCTGAGGTGCACAGGGATTCCTTCGCACCTTCGCACCTAAGCACCTCGGTAGCTAGCCGTTCCGGGTGGTTAGCTCAGCTGGTTAGAGCGCCGGTCTCACATACCGGAGGTCACAGGTTCGAGTCCTGTACCGCCCACTATACGTCGTCCCACCCCCCCTGTCGCTGCTCGGCCTCAACCTCCGGTCTTTGTTGCAGATTAGCCACACTCTGTCGTGTGACGCAGCGCACCACCCAGCCGTTCAGCCGGTACAGGCCTTGCTCCAGGTATCGTCCTAACGCCACTAAGGCAAGGTCGTGGGCGGCTTTCCGGGGATCCGTGGAGTGCGTGAGCTGGGCCCAGGAATGGGTGTGCTGCGCGTTGTCGCCCGGGCGCCTCTCCTTATACTGCTCGCCACCTGCCAGGTCGATAAGCTCACCAACAACCCTCCACCGGTAGCGACGCTTTCCCTGGCGCCGGCCGAAGTGCGGGACTCCGCCGCCGTCGGCAGCACCGCCATGGACGGGGACAGCCTCGCCGTGATCAACACCGGACCCGGCACGCTTTCCTGGAGCGCGCGGCTGGCGATGGGGGGATCGTGGCTCGGGTTGGTCGGCCCCACGAACGGGACGGCGCCCGCGAAGCTGCGGCTGGCGTTCAATCCCGCCGGACTGCCGACCGGGGTGTACCGCGATACCGTCGTCGTGTCTGCTGAGAACGCGTCCGCCAGTCCTGGCCGTGTCCCGGTGGAATTCATGGTCCACCCGTGCAGACCGGTGCCGATCGTACTGAACGCCCAGCTCACGGATTCGCTCACCACGTGGGACTGTGGGGCGCCGCATCGCGCCAACAGCTTCGCGCGCGTCTACAGTTTCGCCGCCAATGCGAATGACTCCATCTCCATCACCATGTCGTCGACGGCGGTGGACGCGTATCTGGTGCTCGACAGCTCGGCCACCGAGACCGCTCCACCGGTCGTGCTGAACGACACCTGCGTCGCCGCGGGGGCGGCTCACGACGCCTGCGTCCGTTACCAGCGATTGACTGCCGCGGGGACCTACCGCATCGAGGCGACGTCGGCGGGAGTGGGGCAGACCGGAAAGTTCACGTTGTCGGTGACGCGGCCGAGTGCACCCACTGGTCCTGCGTCGCTCGTGCAATTGCGCAGTGACTCGAGCACGGCGATTCCGCTCGGCGGCTCCACCGATCAGGCGAGCGTGGTATTGCGCGGCGTGATGGCGGATCCGGATCCGGGAGACTCGCTGCGCCTGGAGGTCGAGGTGCGGCCGGCAGGGAGCGCGTTCACGAACGCGCCGACGCAGACGGGCGGCCGCGTAGCGAACGGGCAGAACGGATTCGTCGCCGTGCCCGGGCTCGCCAACAACACCGGGTACCACTGGCAGGCGCGTGCTGCGGACCAGACGGGCCGGACGAGCGCCTGGACGGCGTTCGACGGGAATCCGAACAGTCCTCCCGACTTCAGTACGTCGGTGCCGGTGCCGCCCGCGCCGCCGTCGGCCCTCGGCCAGTTCCAAAGCGACGGGACGACCTCCATCCCGGTCGGCGGCACGGCGCCGAGCCGCCTCGTCTTCTTCAAGGCCGGGGTGACGGACGCCAATCCCGGCGACTCGCTGCGGCTCGAGGTGGAAGTGAGGCCGGTGGGAACGTCCTTCACCAACAAAGCCACCGGCTCGGGCACGGTGGTCCGGAACGACACCACCGCCACCGCCAGCAACGCCGTGGCCTTGAGCGACAACACGGCATACCACTGGCAGGCGCGCACCGTCGATCAGACGGGTCGCACGAGCGGGTGGGTCGCGTTCGGCGGCAATGGGGAGTCGGCCACGGACTTCCGCGTGACCGTCGCGGTGACGCAGATCGTGTTCACGGGGCAGCCGAGCAACGCGGTGGCGGGGACGGCCATCAGTCCGGCGGTGCGGGTGAGTGCGCAGGATGCGCTCGGCAACACGCTCTCGAGCTTCACCGGCAACGTGACCGTGTCGCTGGTATCGAACCCGGGTGGCGACACCCTGTCGGGCACGAAGACGGTAGCCGCGCAAAACGGCGTCGCCACGTTCGCGGACTTGAGCATCGCCCGGGTGGGCGCGGGATACACGCTGCAGGCGGCGGCCTCGAAGCTCAGCGACACGAGCGCGGCGTTCACGATCACGCCGGCGGCGGCCAAGCGGCTCGTCTTCACGGTTCAACCGACCACCGCGCCCGCCGGCGCTGCCATCAGTCCGGCGGTTCAGGTGACCGCGCGCGACAGCTTCGGCAATACGGCGACCGGATTTGCCGACAGCGTCTTCGCCGCCATCGGCGTGAATCCCGGGGGCGGCGTCCTGGCCGGCACCGTCCGGCGCACCGCCGTCGCCGGCGTGGCGACCTTCGCCGATCTGACTATCGACAAGGCGGGCGCGGGCTACACGCTCGTCGCCTCTGGCACCGGGATCACCAACGGAACCAGCGCCGCCTTCACCATCACCGCCGCCACCGCCGGCAAGCTCGGCATCACCACCCAGCCGCCGACAGCTGCGCAAAGCGGCGTGCCGTTGTCCCAGGCGCCTGTCCTGCAGATCCGGGATGCGAATGGCAATCCGGTGAGCCAGGCCGGCGTCGCGGTGACCGCGTCGGCCACGCCGAGCGCGGGCTCCCTCGCCTCGGCTACCGCGACGAGCGACGCGAACGGCCGGGCCACCTTCACCGGGCTCGCGCTCAGCGGGCCCGTCGGGAGCTACACCCTGAGCTTCGCCGCATCCGGCCTCGCGCCGGTGACGTCGAATGCCATCACACTATCCGCCGGCCCGGCGTCGGGGGTCGCCATCGTGACCCAGCCTTCGCCGGCTGCTCAAAGCGGGGTGGCCTTCGCCCAGCAGCCGGTCGTGCAGCTGCGGGATGGCGCGGGGAACCCGGTGAGCCAGGTGGGCGTGACGGTGACCGCGACGATCGCGACGGGCACCGGGACGCTGGGCGGCACCGCCACCGCGGTCACCAACGCGAGTGGCGTCGCAAGCTTCACCAGCCTGGCGATCAGCGGCCCAACGGGCAGCTACACGTTGAGTTTCGGTGCCACGGGCCTCACACCGGCCGTCTCCGGGACCATCACCATCGGTTCGGGCGCCGCGACCCAGCTGACCCTCACGACGCAGCCGTCGGCAGCAGCGCAAAGCGGGGCGGCGTTCGCCCAGCAGCCGGTGCTTCAGCTGCGCGATGGGGCGGGCAACTCGGTGAGCCAGGCGGGCGTGACGGTGACCGCCACCATCGCCACGGGTACGGGGACCCTGGGCGGCACGGTGACCGCGGTTACCAATGCGAGCGGAGTCGCGAGCTTCGCGGATCTATCGATCAGCGGGACGGCGGGGAACTACACCCTGAGCTTCAGCGCCACCGGCCTGACAGCGGCTGTTTCCGGGCCTATCACCCTGAGTGCCGGTGCCGCGACCCAACTGACCCTGACGACCCAGCCGTCGGCTGCGGCGCAGAGCGGGGTGGCGTTCGCTCAGCAGCCGGTGCTCCAGCTGCGGGATGGCGCGGGGAACGCGGTGGGCCAAGCGGGTGTGACGGTGACCGCCACCATCGCCGCGGGGACGGGGACGCTGGGCGGTACGGTGACCGCGGCCACGAATGCCAATGGCGTGGCGAGCTTCGCCGGTCTATCGATCAGCGGGACGGCAGGGAACTACACGCTGAGCTTCGGGGCCGCGGGCCTCACACCGGCCGTTTCCGGGCCTATCACCGTCAGCGCCGGCGCGACGACCCACCTTACCCTCACGACCCAACCGTCGACGACCGCGCAGAGCGGGGTGGCCTTCGCACAGCAGCCGGTGCTCCAGCTGCGCGATGGGGCAGGGAACCCCGTGAGCCAGGCGGGCGTGAGTGTTACGGCCACGATTGCCACCGGTACGGGAACACTGGGCGGCACGGCGACCGTGGCCACAACCGCGAGCGGCGTGGCGAGCTTCGCCGATCTCTCGATCAGCGCGACGGCGGGGAGCTACACGTTGAGCTTCGGGGCACCCGGTCTCACACCGGCCGTTTCCGGGCCTATCACGATTGGTGCGGGCACGGCAACACAGCTCGCGATCACGACCCAGCCGTCTACGACGGCGCAGAGCGGCGTCGCCTTCGCGCAGCAGCCGGTCGTGCAGCTCCGCGATGGCGCGGGCAACCTGGTCAACCAGGCCGGCGTGACGGTGACGGCCGCGATCGCCGCGGGTGGCGGCACCCTGGGCGGCACGCTCACGGCTACCACGAATGCGAGCGGTGTCGCGAGCTTCACCGACCTCGCCATCAGCGGGACGATCGGTGACCGGACGTTGAGCTTCAGCGCCACCGGTCTCACGCAGGTCGTCTCCGGGATTATCACGCTCAGTGCAGGCACGGCTACGCAGCTAACGTTGACTACGCAACCGTCGGCCGCGGCGCAAAGCGGGGTGGCGTTCGCTCAGCAGCCCGCGGTGCAGCTGCGCGATGCGTCGGGTAATGCGGTGAGCCAGTCCGGGGTCACGGTAACCGCGGTCATCGCCACGGGCGGCGGGACGTTGGGCGGCACCACTACCGCCACGACCACCGCGAGCGGCACCGCGAGCTTCACCAATCTCGCGATCAGCGGTGCAGCGGGAGACCGCACGTTGAGGTTCAGCGCCGCCGGTCTCACACCGGCCGTCTCCGGGACGATCACCGTCGGTGCCGGGGCGCCCACGCAGCTGGCGCTGACCACTCAGCCCTCGACCGCGGCCCAGAGCGGCGTGGCGTTCGCCCAGCAGCCCGTCGTGCAGCTGCGCGATGGGGCCGGCAACCCGGTGAACCAGGTAGGCGTGACGGTCACGGCGGCGATCACCACTGGTGGTGGCACTCTCGGCGGCACTGCCACCGCCACCACGAACGCGAGCGGTGTCGCGAGCTTCGCCAACCTGTCGATCAGCGGCACTATCGGCGAGCGGACGCTGAGCTTCTCGGCACCGAGTTTTGTGAGCGTTACCTCCGGCCCGATCACGCTCAGCGCGGGCGCTGCGAGTGAGCTGACCGTGACGACCCAGCCGTCGGCGACGGCGCAGAGCGGAGCGGCATTCGCCCAGCAGCCGGTGGTGCAGCTGCGGGATGGCGCCGGGAACGCGGTGAGCCAGGCGGGCGTGACCGTGACGGCCGCGATCGCGTCTGGCGTCGGGACACTGGGCGGCACGGCCACCGCCACCACGAATGCGAGCGGTGTGGCGAGCTTCGCCAACCTGTCGATCAGTGGCACTGTGGGTGAGCGGACATTGAGCTTCGGGGCCGCGGGCCTCACACCGGCTGCCTCCGGGCCGATCGCCGTCAGTGCCGGCGCCGCGACCCAACTGACCCTGACGACCCAACCGTCGGCTGCGGCGCAGAGCGGGGTGGCGTTCGCTCAGCAGCCGGTGCTCCAGCTGCGGGATGGCGCGGGGAACGCGGTGAGCCAGGCGGGTGTGACGGTGACCGCCACCATCGCCGCGGGGACGGGGACGCTGGGCGGTACGGTGACCGCGGCCACGAATGCCAATGGCGTGGCGAGCTTCGCCGGTCTATCGATCAGCGGGACGGCA
>DATNOH010000034.1:0-6852 GCA_035601435.1 Gemmatimonadales bacterium
GAAGTAGTGCGCGAACACGCGTTCGCGCACGTAGCCGAGCACGCGCGTCAGGAAGATGCCAGCGGCGACCTGTGCCGCGTGGCGCCCTCCCCCGCCCCGCGGAGCGGCCGGCGGTGGCGCGGTCAGGTCGGACGCTTCTTCTTACCGGGGTCTTCCAGCAGGCGCTGCACGAACTGCAGCTCCTCACGCATGCCGGCGATGGAGCGGTTCAGGTCCGCGAGGTCCGATTCCAGCGTCTCCACCCGCTGCTCCAGCTGGCGCACGCCCGGCCCACTCCCCGCCCCCGCTCCGTCTCCCTGACCCTCCAGCCGCCTCGCAAACGAGCGTCCCAGCGGCGAATCGAGCAGGATCGCGGTGATGGGAATCATCAGGGCCACGAGCAGCACGACGACGAAGACCCACATAGCAGGATTCTACGAAGCGCCCGCCCAGCGCGCCACCTCTTGCTCCAGCGCGTTCACGAGGTCGGGCCCGTAGCGAATGAGGAACGAGGCGATCGTGAGCACGCGCTCCTGCGGCTGACCAGCGGGATAGACCGCCGCCCGGGCGCGGGCGATCTGGCGCACCAGCGTCTCGCCTTCGAGGCGCTTCAGACTGGCGACGAGCTTCTTCTCGATCGTCTGCGCGCCCGCGAGGGCCGCGTTGCGGGCGGACTCGACCGTCCGCTCGAGCGTCGGGTCGATCTTCACGACGGACTCGAGCAGGCGGCCGTACTGCTGCTCGATGCCGTAACGCAACGACACGAGCGTGGCGACCGCTTCGGGCGGCAGGTCGTGCCGCACGAGGCGCGCCTCGAGCTCCCCCGGCTTGCCATCGAACGCGGCGAGATCGATCCCGTGACGCTCCATCAGCTTTTCTACCCGGCCCTCCACGATCACTCCCGACCAGCGCGGCACCGGAGGCTGGCGCGTCACCCCGAGCGCCCCGTACAGCGGTGCGGCGTCCTGGAGGTATTGGAGCTCCGCCGGGCCCGCCGCGTAGGCCACCGTCGGAAGCAACGCCGCCTCCACCACCGGTCGGAGCAGCACGTTGGGCGAGAGCCGGTCCGGCGCCTCGACAGCGAGGCGCTCGAGCTCGGCCCGAGTGAAGCGCTCTCCGCTGCGGCGCGTCACGAACGCGTCACCGTCGCGCTGCAGCCGGTCACGGCCCTGGCGCGCCTCGAGCAGCACGGGCGTGTAGCCGTCCGGAAGCGTGTGGTCGAGTCCCTTGAGCACCCACGGGGCGGCCGCCCGCTTGGCGCTGGTGGCGTACGCGCGCAGCACCACGAGCCCCCGGGGCCCGAGCAGCGCGTCCAGCGCCCCGGCGAATGCGTCCGCCAGCGTTGCCTCGGCGCGGTACCACGGCTCGAGCCATTCGATCACCGCGGCTTTGAATTCGGTGTCCGGCGTGCCCTCCCGCAGCTGGGCCAGCGCCGCGGCGATCTCCGGACCACAGGGCTCGCGCGCGACCGGAACCAATGGCGCATCCGCCGCGCGCTCGCGCAGCACGATTTGCACGAGCTCACCGGCAGCGTTCAAAAACCAGGTGTGATTCGCTTCGGCAAAGTCGTGGTCGTCCCCCGCCACCCAGAACACCGGCACGACGGGCACCCGCCGCTCCCGCTCGAGCCGCCGCGCCAGCGCGATTGCCGACAGCGCCTTGTACACGGTGTAGAGCGGCCCGGTGAAGAGCCCCGGCTGCTGGCCGGTCGTAACGACCAGGACGTCGCCCGCCGCAAGTCGGTCGCGCGCCGCCCCCGGAAGCGCGGCCGCGACCACGTCGGGCGCCACGCGCCGCGGTGCAATCCGAGGCTCGGGAACGGCGAGCGGCGCAATAGGCGTGGTGACGATCTTCGGTATCACCGGTCCTCTATCTCTCCGAACACATCCGCTTGAAACGTGAACACTGCAGTGCCCGGTTCCCGCCACGCGTCGGGCGGCAGGCCCGCCTTACGGCAGGTCGCCGCCAGGAACGCTTCGGGCCCCCAATGATACTCCCGCGCCACCTGGGGAAGGAGCAGCGCGACGAGATCCTCGCGCCGCACCAACACGCCGTCGCGACCCGCCACCACGCGGTTCGCGTCCACGGGCGCGGGAAGCCGCGTGCACTCGGTGAGCACGGAGATCTCGAGGGCCAGCGACGGCAGCTCCTCGCGGCTGACCGGGGCGAACCGCGGATCGTCCCGCGCCGCGGCAATCGTCATCTCCTGCACCACGGCGCCGAGCTCGCGATCTGCGGCGACGTGGCCGATGCAGCCACGCAACGCACCACGCTCTGTGATGGTCACGAACGCCCCGCGCTTCAGCGCCGCGCCCGGCACGGCGCACAGCGGCGGCAGCGGGTGCCCCGCGACCTGCGCTTCCAACGTCGCGCGCGCCAGGCCCAGCAGTGCGGCCCGGTCAGCCGGCGTCAGCTCGGGTTCCGCGATGGTAGGGTTCCCCCCGGCGGATGGTGTACGCGCGGTACAGCTGCTCGTACACTATCACCCGGGCCAGCTCGTGCGGGAACGTCAGCCGGGACAGGCTCCAGACCCGCTCGGCGGACTGCAGCACGGCGGCGGGGAGGGCATCCGCGCCGCCGATTGCGAAGGCCACGTCCCGGCCGTCCAGCTCCCAACGGGCCGTGCAGTCGGCGAGCTGCTCGGACGTCCACTGCTCTCCGGCTTCGGACAGCGCGACGAGGCGCGAGCCCTCGGGCACCGCCTCGAGGAGTCGCGCCTCGTCCTTCACTTCCCGCTCTTCGATCCGCGCGTAGCGGCGCAGTCGCTCGAGGTACCCGTCACAGGCCGCGCGGAGCGCCGCGTCCCGCACGCGGCCCACCGCGACGACACGGTAGCGCATCAGGCATACATCCCACGCAGCCGATGCATCGCCGCCACCCGATCCACCGCGACGATGTAGGAGGCGATGCGGGTGTTCACTTTGTACTTCTCCGTCGTGGCCGCGACCTCGTTGAAGGCCCGCACCATGATGCTCTCGAGGCGCCGGTTCACGGTCTCCTCGTCCCAGAAATAGCCGCCCCGGTCCTGGACCCACTCGAAGTAGCTCACGGTCACGCCCCCGGCGTTCGCCAGAATGTCGGGAATGACGAAAATGCCCTTCTTCTCGAGAATCTCGTCGGCCGCGGCGGTGGTGGGACCGTTCGCGCCCTCGCAGATGATCTTCGCTTTGATCTGCGGGGCGTTCTTGCGGGTGATCACATTCTCGGTGGCAGCGGGTACCAGCACGTCGCAGTCCACGGTGAGCAGCGCTTCCTTGCTGATCGGCTCGCCCTTGGGATAGCCGGCGAGCTGACGATGCTCCTTGACCCACTTCAGCATGTCCGGGATGTCGAGCCCCTGCGGGTTGTGCACTGCGCCCGATTTGTCGGCCACGGCGACGAGGATCGCGCCTTCCTTGGCCATCAGGTCCGCGGCCACGGAACCCACGTTCCCGAATCCCTGTACGGCCACCCGGGCACCCTTGAGGCTCATGCCCAGCTTGGCCAGCGCTTCCCGCGTCACGAACATGCATCCGCGCCCAGTCGCCTCCCGCCGCCCCAACGAGCCCCCCATCTCTACAGGCTTCCCCGTCACCACCGCCGTCACCGTATGGCGGTGGTGCATGGAGTACGTGTCCATGATCCACGCCATCACCCGCTCGTTGGTATTGACGTCGGGGGCGGGCACGTCCGAGTCGGGACCGAGCACTTCGATGATGCTCGCGGTGTAGCGGCGCGTCACTCGCTCGAGCTCGCCTATGGACATCGTGGCCGGATCGCACACGACGCCGCCCTTAGAGCCTCCGAACGGGATGTTGACGAGCGCGCATTTCCACGTCATCCAAGCCGCCAGCGCCTTCACTTCTTCGAGCGTAACGCTCAGATCGAACCGGATACCGCCCTTGGCAGGCCCGCGCGATGTGTTGTACAGCACGCGATACCCCGTAAACACTTCAACCTCCCCGCTATCGCGCAGCACCGGGATGGACACGATGATCTGTTTCTCGGGATTGCGGAGAACCTTGTAGAGACCGGGATCGAGGTTCAGCAGCTGAGCGGCGTGGTCGAAGCGCTCCATCATCGCCTCGAACGGGTTCTCCTCCGCCAGGAACGTGTCCTTGTCGGGTCGGATACCGGGATGTGGCTGGGGCTGGGGGGGCTGGGGGGGCTTGATCGAAGGTTCGCTCAAGTGGCGCTCATAGTAGAGATCGGGTCTCAGGCGCGGCCGGCCGGCGCGAGGACGGCGTCCACCGCCTGCTCGAGCGCCCCGCCGTTCCGTTCCCAGTGGACAGCCAGCACAGCGACGAGGGGCTCGGCCGCACTCCCGGGCCACTGCCGGCGGAGCTTCACCGCGTCCTTTTCGGTGACTACAACATAATCCCCTCGAGCGGCGGCCCGCACGAGCGGCTCGAGGTCCGCTGGACGATAGGCGTGATGGTCTTGATATGCCACGAGTTGCACGTTCGCCCCGGCCGTCTTCAGTTGCTGCGCGAAGCTTGCCGGGTCGGCGATGCCCGCAGCCGCCACCACCCGCCGCCCCGCGAGCACCGCCAACTCCTGGCGCCCTCCCGACCGCATGCCCTCGAGATGACTGACAGCGAGGCTCGCCAGACAGAGCGGTGTCCGCCCGGCTCGACCCAGCCGCTCGGCAAGGGCTGCCGCCGCTTCCGCCGACGCGGTTTTGCGCGTCACGACGATCAGGTCCGCGCGCCGCAAGGCGTCCCGGCCCTCGCGCCACGGCCCTGCCGGCAAGGGCCAGGGCGAGGCCGCCGCGCTCTCGGCGCTCACGACGGCGATGTTCAAGTCCCGCCCCACGCCCAGGAGCTGATACGCGTCGTCCAGCACGAGCACGTGTGCTCCCTGGGCGCGGGCGGCGACCGCCCCCGCCACGCGATCGGGGTTCGCCACCACGACCGCCTGGGGCACGAGGCGCCGATGCACGAGCGGCTCGTCCCCGCCGTAGCCGCGGAGCAGGATGCCGGGCGTGCGGCCGCGCGCCGCACAATACGCCGCGATCCAGGCGGCAAGCGGCGTCTTTCCCGTCCCGCCGACGGATAGATTCCCCACCGCGATCGTGGGCAAAGGGAGGCGGACGGCGTCGCCGCGAGCACGGGCCGCGCGCAGCTTCATGACGGCCCAGTACGCGCCGGCGAGGAGGATGAGCGGCGCGCGCGTCAACCGGGCGGCTGTGGACTGACCCCACAGCCACGAAATGACCCGGGCCGCGGTCACGGGTCCGCGCCGTACGTCACGGCCCGCAGCGCCCGCTCTGCCGTAGTCATCCCACGACGCAGCGCCTCCTTTCCGGCTGCCACCACGAACGGCGCGCTGTACCTGATCTCCACCCGAGCGAACGGCCGGGGCAGGCAGAACCGATCCCACGACTCGATCCACCACGCCGAGGAAGCTCGAGCGCCCGCGGCAATCACCACCGCGTTCGCGTGCTGCGCCGCGGCCAGCGCACCGGGCTTCATCCGCTCGGCCGGCCCACGCGGACCGTCGGGCGTGAGGGCGACTTCCCCTCCCTGGCGCAGATAGCGCACCAGCCCGAGCAGACCGGCCTCTCCGCCGCGTTGCGAGGAGCCGCGCACCACACGATACCCCCAGCGTTCCGAGAGCTCGGCCAGGTAGCCGCCGTCGCGATGGCGGCTGATCAGGAGGGCCACGCCCTCGCCCCGCCGGTGGTACAGCAGCGGAAGTATGCGACTATGCCACAGCACGTAGATCACGGGCCGGCCGCTCGCTCGAGCGGCGGCTACGTGCTCCCATCCCTGAACGCGATAACGCCAGGTCGCCGCGAGCAAGCGCACGAGTCCGGCTAAAAGCGTCAGCTTCACCCCGCCAGCTCCAGGGCGAGCGTGGCCACGCGGTCAGCGGCGCCGGGCGCCCCCAGACGCTGCCGCACGAGCCCCAATCCCTCCCGCTGGCGACGAGCGGCGTCGCTGTCGGGGTCGAGCAGCGGTAGCACGGCATTCGCAAGCGCGGCGGGCGTCACCGCGCCCTGGAGCAGCTCGGGGCTCACCTCGCGCCCCGCGATGAGGTTCACCAGACCGACGTGTGGCACCTGCAGCATGCGGATCGCGATGGCGAACGACACGGGGTTGAGACGGTACGCGATGACCATCGGCACGTCGGCGAGTGCAGCCTCGAGGGTGGTCGTGCCAGACTTGCAGAGGCCGGCGTCCGCGGCCGCGAACACGGTGAGCGGATCCGCCATGTGCAGGCGGATGGCACCAGGGGCCGGGTAGCGACCGCGGGGCGTCGCGGCGACGACCACCTGCACCTCAGGGCGCGCGGCGATCACCCGGGCCGCCGCGTCCCGAAACGCCGGCCACAGCCGCCTCACTTCCTGCGCGCGGCTCCCCGGAAACAGGCCGAGCACGGGCCGCCTCGGGTCGAGTCCGAGTCGGCGCCGGGCGTCCGCGCGGGCGGGCGGCGGCGTACGATCCTTGAGAGGATGTCCGACGAACGTCGCCGGGACGCCGCGCTCACGAAAGAACGCCTCTTCGAACGGCAGGATGACCGCCAGGCGTCGTACCGCCGCCAGCTTGCGCACCCGCCCCGGGGCCCAGGCCCACATCTGGGGCGCGATGTAATACAGGACCGGGATGCCGGCGGCGGCGGCCTCCGCCGCCAAGCGCAAATGGTAGCCGGGATAATCGACGAGAATCACGAGGTCGTAGCGCCGGGCCTGAAGCGCGCGGCGCACGCGGCCAAGCAGCCGCAGGTGGGCAGGCACCTTCCACAGCGCCTCGACGAACCCGACCACGGAGAATCGCTCCATGCGATCGAGCACGGCGGCACCCGCGGCCTCGAGGTCGGGGCCCCCGAACGCCTCGACGCTGGTCGCGGGACTCCGGCGCTTCAGCGCGGTGACCACTGCAGCGGCGTGCG
>DATNOH010000035.1:0-4333 GCA_035601435.1 Gemmatimonadales bacterium
ACGGACTCGAAGTCGTGCTCCGCCTCTCGACTGGAATCGGGGATGTCGCAGCGCGCTTCCGCCGTCAGCGTGCCACGGGCCTTTTTCAGGTAGGTAATGGAGAGTGTGGTGGGGATGCCGCGCGCGCTCGCGGGCAACCCGGTCGTCACCGCGAGGCCGCTCGTCACCTCGGCGAGATTGGCGAGCGCGACGGCGTGGACTGAGTTGAGGTGGTTCCGCACGGCGCGGCGGTCGGCCATGCGGACCCTGGCGTAGCCCGGGCGAAGCTCGAGGACGTACGGCCGCACCGAGCCGGTGTAGGGGACCAGCCGCCACAAGAGCCAGCTGAACAGCCGTTTGCCCCCGGGGAGCGGGGCCAGCCGCTCCCACCAGGCGCCCACCGTCACGGTGTGGCCGATCCTCCTTGGCCGAGCAGATAGCGTTCGGTGAAGAGAATCGTCGCATAGAACTGGAAGTCCTGGTTCCCCTTCTTGCGGAACCCGTGGCCCTCGTCCTTGGCCATCAGATACCACACTGGCACGCTGCGGCGCTTCAAGGCCGCCACCATCTGCTCGGCCTCGGTGCGTGGCACGCGAGGATCATTCATGCCCTGAACGATGAACAGGGGTTTCGTGACTTTGTCTACGTTGTTCAGCGGAGCGGTCCGCTCCATCCAGGCGCGCAGCGTCGAATCGCGCTCGTCGCCGTACTCCACGCGACGCAGGTCCTGGCGATAGCCGGACGTGTGCTCGAGGAACGTCGCGAGGTTCGACATGCCGACCACGTCCACGGAGCAGCAGATCGGGCCGTCATACTGGGTGGCGGTCACGAGCGTCATGTGGCCTCCGTAGCTGCCGCCCGTCACCAGCACATGATCGGCGTCGAGATCGGGCCGGGTGCGGATCCACTCGAGCAGGGCACCGATGTCTTTGTACGCCCCGTCGCGCAGCACGCCATTGTCGAGCTTGGTGAAGGTTTTGCCGTAGCCGGTCGAGCCGCGAATGTTGGGGAAGATGATCGCGACGCCGAGCTCGCTGACGTAGTAGTTGTTCCGGCCGAGGAAGCCGGGCCGGGACTGGCCCTCCGGTCCGCCGTGGATGTTGACGATCACCGGGCGACGTCCCGCGAAGCGGGCCGGCGGCTTATAGAGGAAGCCCGAGATGGCCCGCCCGTCGAAACTGGGCCAGTGCACCAGCTCGGCCTCGGCGAAGTCCGAGAGGTTGAGACCTGCCGTCTCGCTCTCGGTCCAGCGGGTGACCGTGCCGCTCGCGAGGTCCAGCGAGTAAGCGTCGGCTGGGGCACGGGCAGAACTGCGCGTGAACCCCAGCTCGGCGCCGGTCTTCCGCCAGCGGACGTCCGAGATCAGGCCGGACGGGAGCTTGGGAAGTCGGCGCTCCGCGCCGGTGGCGGCGTTGATCACGTGCAGCACGCCGACGCCGTCCTCATCCGCGACGCAGGCAATCCACCGGCCGTCCGGGGACAGATCGAACTCGTCGACGTCCCAGGGAATTGCGGTCGTCAGAAACCGGTAGGCCTTGGTGGCCAGGTCGAGATAGGCGAGGCGTTGAAACTCGGAGCCCCGATCGGTCGACAGAAAGATTCCCTTGCCGTCGCGACTGAACTTTGCCTCGCCGAACGCCACCGACTCGCTTCCCGGCTGCGGCGCGAGCAGGGTCTTCTGTCCGCTCGCGGCGTCCACCAGCCATAGGTAGCTCTCGTTGACGGACACGTACTGGGCGAGCAGGATCGTCCGGTCGTCCGGCGACCAATCGAGCGGCCCGTACCCACCGCCCTGGAGCTGCAGCACCATCCGGTCGCTGGCCGGGTCGCTCGGGTCCATCACCCACAGATCCAGGTCGCGCCCGTTGCGGCGGGTGGACATGTAGGCGTAGCGATCACCCTTGTGCGACCAGGCGCCACCCACGTTGCGCGCCTTCCCGTCGGTGAGCAGGGTGATTTCTCCGGTCGCTACGTCGTAGCGATACTTCTGGAAGAACTCCCCGCCTCCCACGTCCTTGGTGAATACGATGTAGCGGCCGTCGATGGGTTGGTACGACGCGCCGGACACGGGATCGGGGAAGAAGGTGAGCTGGGTGCGGTCGCCGCCGGGTGCGCGGACGCGGTGCAGCTGCGGTGCGTCGGCGAACCGCGTCCCGATGATCATCTCGCGCCGCGTCGGGTGCCAGTCCCAGAATCCGGCTGCGCGGAATTCGCTGTAGGGGCGCGCCGCCGCAGCGATGGCCGCCGGCACGGGCGGCAGCCCGTCCGCCACCAAGTTGTCGTTCGGCGCGACGACCCCGGACTGCGCGAGCGCTGCAATCGGGACGAGGAGGGCCGGGACAAGTACGAAGCGCGACAGCTTGAGCATACGGGGCTCCGAAGGCGGCGTAGGTCGACAAAAAGCTACGGCACCATCAGCAGGGTCGCGAGGTGTACGGCGGGGCCGTAGCTTTCGGCGGATTCACCAGCAGTGGGGGGACGGTGACGGCAGACAGGTATCCCGACAGCCACGTGTTCTACCGGAAGCTCGATCGCCCCTACCGGCGCATCGTGCGCGGGGAAGGGTGCTACCTGTACGACGATTCCGGCAAACCATACCTGGATGCCTGCGGCGGCGCCTTTGTCGCGAACCTGGGCCATTCGAATCCGGCGATCGCCGAGGCGCTGGCGCAACAGGCGCGGCGGTTCGGCTATTTGTCGGGCACGGCTTTCACTCATGAGCCGGTCGAGGCGCTGGCAGCCGAGCTCGCGAGCACGCTGCCGGGCGACCTCGACAAGCTGTACTTCCTTTCTTCCGGGTCGGAAGCGGTGGAGGCGGCGCTGAAACTGGCGCGCCAGTACTGGGTGGAGCGCGGGCTCCCCCGGAAGCACGCGATCATCGCCCTCGCCCCCGCCTATCACGGCAACACGCTGCTCGCCCTGTCGGCATCGGCGCGGGAGCACTACCGCGCGTTCTACCGTGAGTGGCTGGTAGACGTCCATCGGATTCCGGCGCCGTATGCCTACCGCTGTCCGTGCGGGGGTCACGACACCGGGTGCCCGACGTGCAGCGGCGCCGCGCTCGAGGAGGCGATCGCGCGAGTCGGCGCCGACCAGGTCGGGGCGTTCATCGCGGAGCCCGTGGGCGGTTCGTCCACGGGAGCATCGACTCCGCGACCGGACTACTTCAAGCGGATTCGCGAGATCTGCGATCGCCACCAGGTGTTGTTCGTGGCGGACGAGATCCTCGTCGGCGCCGGGCGCACGGGCACGTGGTGGGCGATCGAACCGTACGGTGCGGCACCCGACATTCTCGTAATGGGCAAGGGCATCTCCGGCGGGTATGCCGCGCTTTCGGCCATAGCGGCGCCGGAGCGGATCATCGACGTGATCGCCAACGGCTCCGGGAGCTTCATGCACGCGCAGACGTACTCGCACCATCCGGTGGCGTGCGCCGCCGGGCTCGCGGCGGTACGCTATCTCAAGGAGCACAAGCTCGTGGAGCGGTGCGCCGAGATCGGGAGGGAGCTGCAGCGGCGGCTTGCGTCGCTCAGGCGTCTGCCGTACGTGGGCGACGTGCGGGGGCGTGGGCTCCTGGCCGGCGTCGAGTTCGTGGAAGACAAGGCCACGCGCGCGCCATTCCCTCGGGCGGCGAAGTTCGCGGAAACGTTCACCGAAGCGGCGCAGGTCGAAGGGCTCATCATCTGGCCCAACGTGGGCCAGGCGGACGGGACCAACGGCGATCTGGTGATGATCGCGCCACCGTTCATCATCACGGAACGCGGGATCGAGGAGCTGGTGGAGCGGTTCACGGCGGCGATGGAAAGGACAGTGAGGAGCGTCCATGACGGCCACCGCACCCCAGCAGTCTAAAGTCACTTACACCTCGGCCAACGTCGACTGGGAGCTGTTCCACCGCCAGTTCGACGAGGCGCTCGCGCGCGTCCGGGCGCAGCTCGGCCGGGACTACCCCCTGTACATCGGGCGGGACGCCGTGCCGTCGGGCGGCCCCCCGATCGTCGACGCCTCGCCGATCGACACCAGCGTCATGCTCGGCCGATTCGCCACCGCGACGCCGGAGCAGGTGGGGCGCGCCGTGGCCGCCGCGAAGGGAGCTCAGCGCGAGTGGGCGCACCGGCCGTGGCGCGAGCGCGTGGCGACCCTCCGCAAGGCGGCGAGCCTGATCCGCGAGCGCAAGTTCGAGCTCGCCGCGATCATGGCCCTGGAGGTCGGAAAGAGCCGACTCGAGTCCATGGGAGATGCCGAAGAGTCGGCCGACCTGATCGACTACTATTGCCAGGAGCTGGAGGACGCGAACGGGTTCGTGCGCCAGATGGCGAAGGTGACGGCGGTCGAGCGGAATACGGACGTGCTC
>DATNOH010000036.1:0-4658 GCA_035601435.1 Gemmatimonadales bacterium
TGGGATAGACTGCTAGACCAGCACAAGCCCCAAGAAACCAGCCTAACAACATGGTACATAACGCGTTGCATTTTGCAAACCGTCCAGTTTCACGACCCCAGACTAGATTCCCGCCATGCCAATCCCCCCCCTCTACGCCCATGAGGGGATCCGACACCGGCTGGTAGGCGCCATCGCCTCCGGCCGGTTGCCACAAGCCCTCCTGTTTGAGGGCCCCACCGGTGTCGGGAAGCAACGACTGGCGCTCTGGCTGGCGCAGGCGCTGATGTGCGAGGCGGGATTGGGAGAAGGATGCGGGAAGTGCCAGCACTGCAAGCTGGTCCTCAACCTCTCGCACCCCGACGTGCACTGGTTCGTGCCGCTCGAGCTATCGAAGAAGGGCGGCGATGCGGACAAGCAAGTGGAGCTGGTCGAGGAGGCGTTGGGGGAGGAGATGGCGGCGCGGCGGCAACAGCCCCTGTACCAGCCGCCCTCGGGGTTGGCGAGCCATGGAATCGCCGCGGTCCGGCTGTTGCTTCGACGCCTGGTCCTGACGCCGGCGATGGGTCGCCGCAAGGTGTTCGTGATTGGTGATGCGGAGCGTCTTGTGCCTCAGACGGGAGCCGAAGCGGCCGCCAACGCGTTACTGAAGGCGTTGGAGGAGCCGCCCGCGGACACGGTGCTCATCCTGACCACCGCCGCGCCTGATGCGCTGCTCCCGACGATTCTGTCTCGCGTTGTGCGGGTTCGGGTGGCACGGCTGGCCGACAGCATCGTGGCAGCGTTCGGACAGCAGGAGCTCGGCGTCACAGGGCAACGCGATTTGGCACAACGAGTTGCGCTGGCGGACGGACGGATAGGCAAGCTCCTTGCAGATGGGGACGGCAGGGCGAAGGGCGCGGATGGGGCAGACCGGTTTCTCGCGGCGGTGGAAGCAGGTGCAGTGCGCCGATATGGATTCGCGCTTGGCCTGCAGCCCTTCCAGGCCCGGGGCGGCTTCACCGACATGCTGGACGGCCTGCTCGAGCGGTTGCGCGAGCAAGCGCGGGCCGGTGGCGAGACGGAGAAGGTGGTCGAGGCGATCACCCAAGTACTCGAAGCGCGCGGCCTCGCCCAAGGGAATGTGAACCCACAGCTCGTGGCGGCCGTATTGGCCGACGACCTGGCGGAGAAGGCATGAAGCTGTCGCATGTGGACGAGGCGGGCCGGGCCCGGATGGTGGACGTTGGCGACAAGCCCATCACAGTGCGCACCGCGGTGGCGGAAGGGGCGATCCGGATGTCGCGCGAAGCGTTCCGGCTCGTGGCCGAGCAGCAGGTGGCCAAGGGCGACGTCCTGGCGGTGAGTGAGGTGGCGGGGACGCTGGCGGCGAAGCGGACGGCCGAGCTGATCCCGCTGTGTCACCCGCTCGGGCTGGACCACGTGGAAGTCGACGCGACGCTGGACGAAGGGCTGCCGGGAGTGCGGGTCAGGGCGGCCGCCAAGGCGGTGGGGCGGACGGGGGTGGAAATGGAGGCGCTCACGGCGGTCTCAGTGGCCTTGCTGACGGTTTACGACATGGTGAAGGCAGCGGACCGGGGGATGGAGATCGAAACGGTTCGGCTGCTCGAAAAAACGGGTGGCACGCGCGGGGACTGGCGGCGCGACTCGGCGGATTGACGGCGGATTGATAGGGCGGTGCCAGTATGGGGACCGCCTGGGCATACAAGAGAGGGCTATGCACACGACAACCCAGAAACTGATGCTGCAGGGAGGGCTCATTCTCCTTGGCGCTCTGGTTGTGAGCAGCATCGGCGGTTGGGCTCGACGCGCCACTGCCGACGATCAGCCGGCGCCGTTGACGGCGCCCGCGCTGATCGGGGAGCTGCGCTCCCTCGAGCAGGCACTCGAAGCGACCCGGGGAGAGCTCGCGGTCGCCCGGCTGCAGCTCGAGCGCGCCAACGCGATCATCGACTACTCCACGCATTACGCCATCGCGGCCGACCTGGCAGCGGCGATTTACGACGTCGCCCTCGCGGAGGGGGTGGACCCGGCGCTCGCGTTCCGCCTGGTGAAGGTCGAGTCGGGGTTCAATCCGAAGGCGCGGAGCAAGGTGGGAGCGATCGGCTACACCCAGGTCCTGCCGAGCACGGCCCGGCTGTACGAGCCCGGCCTGACCACGGCACAGCTGTTCGATCGCAGCACCAACTTGCGGCTCGGCTTCCGCTATCTCCGTGACCTGCTGGAGCGGTATGAAGGGAACGCCGACGCGAAGCTGCGCCTCGCACTGCTGGCCTACAACCGCGGACCGGGCAGGGTCCAGGAGCTGCTGGACGCCGGCAAGGACCCGCAGAACGGCTATGCGGCGGCCCTGATGAAAGGCTATCGTCGGAAAAGCTAAAGACGTAGCACTAGGACGTAGCACGAAGGCGTAGGGGAAGGATCCCTACGCCTTTCGTGTTACGTAGTCCGTGTAACGTTTCTGTGCTACGCCTTTGTGCTACGTCTCTATTCTTTTTGCGGGATCTTTATAACGTCCCCCGCCCGCAGGATGGATCCCATCGTGAGCCCGTTGTAGTTGAGGAGCGCCGTCAGCGAGACGCGGTAGCGGCGTGCGATTTCGCTCGCGGTCTCACCCGCCCGCACGCGATGGCTGCCCGCGCTGACGCCGGTGCTCGACACGCGCCGGTAGCGCGGTTCGGGGGGCACCGACCACGCCGAGGCGGGTACGACGCGCCCGCTCATCGGGATGATGAGCCGCTGCCCCACCCGCAGCGCGTGCGCTCTGATGCGGGGGTTCGCACCCTCGATCATCGTGACGCTCACGCGATAGCGCTTCGCGATGTCCGACAGCGTCTGCCCGCGGGAGACGTAGTGGTCCACGAACGTGATGCGCTCGGTCACGGGCAGGCTGTCGTAGCGCTCCGCCACCACGGTCCCGTGCCCGCGCGGCACGCGCACCACCACATTGCGGCCCGGTGGCGTGACGCCCCGGACGTACTGCGGGTTGAGCTCGAGCAGCGCCGCCACCGTCGTGTCGGCGAGGCGAGCGATGACGTCCAGCCCGGTCGCGTCGGGAACGGTGATCTCGTCGAAGGTCAAGGGCGGCAGGGGCTCGACGTCGAAGCCGTAGCGCCCCGGCTGCTTCGCGATCAGCGATGCGGCAATGAGCTTGGGCACGTAATCGCGCGTTTCGCGCCGCAGGTAGCGGCGGTCGGACAGCTGAAAGAACGTGTGATCGTCCACCGAGTCCGGCTCCCCCGGGAGCCGGCCGATGCCCCGCTCGATCCGCCCCACGCCGGCGTTGTACGCCGCCGCCGCCAAATACACGCTCCCCAGCCGTTCGCGCAGGTCGGCGAGGTAGTTCACCGCCGCTTCCGTGGCTCGGAACGGGTCGCGGCGCTCGTCCACCCAGGGGTCGACCGTGAGGCCGTACAGGCGCCCGGTGCTGGCCATGAACTGCCACATGCCGACGGCTTTCGCCCGGCTTACCGCGGTGTTCGAAAAACCGCTCTCGATCAGGCAGAGGTAGAGGAGGTCCTCCGGGAGCCGCTTGGCGCGAAGCCGCTCGCGGATCATCCCCTGGTAGCGGCCCAGCCGGGCGAGCCAGATCTCGAACCGATCGCGCGAGTCGACCTGGAAGAACTCGAGGTACTCGAGCACGCGCCGATTCGTGGCGAAGCTCGTGACGTCGATGTCGAAGGTCGGCTCGGCCGACGGCGCCGCGCCGATCACGGCGCGACCCTCGGCGCCGAACAGGCGCTCCGCCTCGCGCTCCACCTCTTCTCCCTTGATGGGCGGCGTCGCGGGCGGCCGGCCCGCGAGGCTGTCGGGCCGAGCGTGCGGGCGATGCAGGCTGTCGAGCACCTGCTGGTCGGCGGCGGAATCCTGCTCGGCCCGGGCCGCGAGCGCCCCGACCGAGTCCGCGCCGCCCGCGGAGGGCGGGTGGGAACGGGCCGTCGAGTCGGCCGCGGCGGGAGCCAGCGCGCCGGAGCCGACGCCGCGCGCCCCGCCGCACGCGACGCTCAGCGTGCCGCCCAGCGTCGCGCTCAGCAACGCGAGCAGTCGAATCCGTGCGGTTTTCATCATCGCGTCGCGAAGTAGTTCCCGAGTATACGGTTCGTCGCGTTCAACACGGCAAGCGCCGCGCCGCGTGGTGGATCGGTCTCGGCCAGATACGCCCCCACGAGCCGCGAGGCGCGCGACTCCTGGCGAGCCGAGAGCGAAACGATGATGACGACGGCATCGAAGGCACGGACCGCCTTGACGCCCACGAGCTCGAAGCCCATCTGCGGCTGCACCACCCGCTCCAGCGCGCGCACCGTCGCCTCCGCGCAACAACGCAGCTCACCGGCCTGCGAGATCACGCCATCGGCCTCGCCCGTGAACTGCCGTCCGTCGGCCCACGACAGGACGACCTTGGCGCGACAGCGCCCGCTGGCCAGGCGCTCAAACGCGAAATCCTGGAAGCGCAGCCGCTCGGTCTCGCTCACGCCAATCGCTCGGCCAGGAGCTGCGAGAGAGCCGTGTCGGGAATGCGCTCGGCTTGAATGAACAGAGACGATTTCGAGCTGGCCTCCAGCGGGTATAGGGTCCAAAACGACCGCTTGGCCCGCTCGGAGGCCGACCGGAAAGACAACACGAGCTGCCATGCCCCGGCGTTCGCCGGGCGTTCCGCGAGGGCGTCCACGTGCCAAACT
>DATNOH010000037.1:0-2517 GCA_035601435.1 Gemmatimonadales bacterium
CATTTTGAGTCAGCTCCACGGTGGGCCTCCTTCCGGAGTCCGCACCGAGCACGCGTGGGGAGGGTTTGGAGTGCCCTACCTGGATTCGTCGCGCTGCGGGGCTTGAAACGGGCTCGCAGGCGGAGCCTACGCCTTTTTCAAGTCGCGTGACAATGCGTAGTTCTACCCATGGCCGGCGGGGCCGCAGACGGGGCAACGAAACGGTCGCCTTGGCATCATCGTCGGTCAAGAACGGCGGTGGGGCGCTCGGCCTCGTGGCGTCGCGCCCTCACGGTTGAAGTGACCACACGGGCGCGGCGCGTCGCTCAGGCGAGCGGGCAACAGCCCCGCGGCTATGTGTTTTTGCTTGATGTGCCGGCTTGCGAGTTTCTTGAATCTCATCTTGTCCTGTCTGGCGGCGATCCAAGCTCCGGTGATCATGATGAGCCAGAACCGCCAAGAAGCCCGGGACCCGTCTGCACGCGATGCGCGATTATCAGGTGAACCTCAAGGCGGAACTGGAGATTCGTCACCTGCACCAGAAGATGGATCATCTCTTATCGCACCAGTGGGAACGATTGGTTGAGATCCAGGAAATCCAGATGGAGCTGATCAGCGAGGTGCGGGGGCGCAGGTAGGGAGCGACGTTTGCGCTGTGACATTCAGCGTAGGATCGCTACTCTGCCTCACATGGCCACCCTGAGGATGCTACGGAAAACACTCTTTCGCCCTACCAGCGGAAGAACCATTACGGGTCACGCTCCGCGGGACGCGCGTGGCGCCGGCCGGTGCCGTCCCCGTGGTGATTTTGGGACAGAGGCCACCCCTCTTGCAGACAGGAAATCGAACGCACGAGTAGGCGCCGTCGCCGCTAGAACTCGTGGCATCGCCAGAACGTCAGGGCCGTAGTGGATCAGGACCTCCGCATCAGCCACGCGGTTCGTCGAAAGCATACGGATTGTCGCGGCCACAGACGGACCTCCCCGCCAAGTTGCTCATCGAGGCTCGTGCAGGCTACAAATCCCATCCGCGCGTCGGAAATGGGGTTCACGCCGCCCGGGCACGCCGGGACGCGTTCCGTAGGCGTACCCGAGCGCGCCCTAAAGTCAATGCCGGTCACTTAAGGCGTAAGTGACCGGGCTCTGGATCTTTTTGCCGTCCCTCACTATCGTGTGCCTGGTAGAGGAGGGGCGGGGATGGAGTTGGGAGCGGCACTGCTCGCCGTCGGGGCGAGCGAACGAGCGGCGAGTTTCGATCTTTTCAGCGAGACCCTCGAGCCGGAGTGGATCGCGCAGGCGCTGGCGGCCACCGGCATGGCAAGTCTCCGGCGCCGGAAGCTGCCTGCCGAACACGTTATCTGGATCGTCATCGGCATGGCGTTGCTCCGTGATCGGTCGATTGCAGAGGTCGTGCGCCATCTCGATCTCGTGCTCCCCACGCCGCGGGGCGAGCGCCAGAGGGTGACCGGTGGCGCCATCGTGCAGGCCCGCGACCGCCTTGGTCCTGAGCCACTCGCCTGGCTCTTTCAGTCCACGGCCGACGTGTGGGCCAGCGCCTCGGCGGAGGAGCACCGCTGGCGCGGACTCGCCGTCTTCGGCGTCGACGGGACAACGCTGCGCGTGCCGGACACGCCTGAGAACGACGCCCACTTCGGGCGCCCGGGCACGAGCCGCGGCGGCGCGCCCGCCGGCTACCCGCACGTCCGCCTGGTCGCCCTCATGGTGTTGCACAGTCATCTGCTCGCGGGGCTGGCGCTCGGGCCCTATGGCGACAGTGAGCTCACGTTGGCGGCTCGCCTCTGGCCGCAGCTGCCGGAGCGCTCGCTCGTCATCGTCGATCGCGAGTTTGCCAGCTACGCGCTCTTCCACCAGCTCCTCGATCCCGACCACGAGCGGCATTGGCTGACGCGGGCCAGGCGCGGCAAGCGAACCTTGAAGTGGAAGGTCCTCGAGCGCTTGGGGCCGGAGGACGTCCTCGCCGAGCTCTGCCCGAGCGAGTCGACGCAGCGCCTGCACCCCGCGCTGCCCGAGCGGCTGCGCGTGCGCGCCATCCGCTACCAGCGCCGCGGCTTTCGGCCGCAGACCCTGCTGACCTCGCTGCTCGATCCGGTCACCTATCCCGCGGCCGAGATTATCACCCTCTACCACGAGCGCTGGGAGATCGAGCTTGGCTTTGACGAAGTGAAAACCCACACGCTCGAGCGCGAGGAGGCGCTGCTGCGCAGTAAGACACCCACCCGCATCGCGCAGGAGCTCTGGGGGCTCGCCGTCGGCTACAACCTCGTTCGCCTCACCATGGCACGCGTGGCGCGCCGGGCTGGCGTGCCACCCGGCCGCATCAGCTACCGCCACGCCCTCAACTTCATCCGCGTCTTCTGGCTCACCGCGTGGCTGAGCAGTCCCGGGGTGCTGCCGCGGCGCCTGGAGGCCTTGCACGATGAGCTCGCGCTCCTCATCCTGCCCGAACGTCGGCCGCGCCGCTTTCCGCGCGCCGTGAAGATCAAGATGAGCAATTACCCCCGTAAACGCCCCCGTCGCC
>DATNOH010000038.1:0-28890 GCA_035601435.1 Gemmatimonadales bacterium
TTGTGCGCAGCGCCACCATCCCTCCCGCGAGGGATCTGCAGGTGGCGCGAACGGAAGACGTCTCCTGGCTTCGGGCGAACGGCTCGCCTTCCCGAGTGAACGACACCCAGTGGCGTGTGAGCCGCGGGCGCAGCGTGCTGCACCCTACATGCCCGTCACAGTGGCGGGGCCGCGCCGGACTTGCACCGGCTTCCGTGAATCCCCGTTCGCTTGTAACGACCGAACTAGTCTATCGCGGTTTCCGTCGCAACGCAACAGTGAAGCCGATCGCGAGGACTACCGCCGCGAGCCCGACGACCAGTGGGATCATCGACTCCGGCGTGAACCGTCGGTCGGCAAAGGCGATCGCGAGCTGGGCGCCGGACGCGAGCGGTGGTGTGCGGTAGCGCGCAAAGCGGCGCCCGCCGACGGCCTCCATCCCGAGGGAATCGAGCCGCTCGGCGGCCACGACGGCGGCCGTGTCCTCGAGCAGCAGGTCCAGTTCCTGGGTGGGCTGATCGATCGGCACGGCCACGCGCCGCACCGTGGCCGAGAGGACGTAGGTATAGCTCAACTGCTTGCGCTCGCGGGGCGGGAGCGGACCATACACGGCAACCGTGTCGCCGCGCCGGGTCACCACCTGGGGCGAGACGTCGCCTTGTCCGACCCGGAACTGGATCGCGACCGGCGGAATGGCACCTGCCCAGGTCGCAACCAGCGTGTCCCGAGCCACGCGCGTCGCGACACCGGGGTTCTCGAGCTCCAGCAGCTCGAGCACGTCACGCGAGCCATCCTGCTTCTCCTTGGCGACGGTCACCAGCCGGCGCATCACGCGCACGGCCGGCCCGGTGGAGCTCGTGTCGTATATGTAGAGCGGGCGGAGGTCGGATCGGCCGGGCGCGATCGGCTCCGAGAAATAGGCGATCCCCGAGTGCCAGGTCGAGACCACGTAGATCGCGCTCGAGTCGGGTCGCCGGATGGTCAGCGCGTAGGCGCCGCGGTCGTCGCTGCGGGTCGAGTCGACCGGTTGACCGCCGCCGCCCATGGACACCTGATGGAGCACCACCCAGGCGCGTGCGACCGGCCGTCCGGTGGATCCCTTCAGGACCCGACCTGTGACCACCACTTGTTGTGCCCGAAGCCCCCCCGCGGCGGCGAGGCACAGCAGCACCGCGGTGCTACGGAGTGAACTTCCCGAAATCTTCAGGATCGAGGTTCTGGAGGTAGGTCTTCAACTCGTCCGGCCCGAGCGGCGTGGGGCCGCCCTCCCCGCCGGCCTCTCCCGTCTCGACCGACGTGAGTGCCAGCAGGCTCTCACTCGTGAAAATCGGCGCCTTGAGGCGCAGGGCGACCGCGATCGAGTCGGACGGTCGCGCATCGATTTGGATCACGGCGTCGCCGCGGTAGATGTGCAGCTCGGCGAAATACGTGTTGTCCTTCACCTGGGTGATGATGACCTTCCGCAGGTCGGCGCCCAGGCCGAGAATCACCTGCTTCAAAAGATCATGGGTGAGCGGCCGCGCGAACTTGACGCCCGCGAGCTCCATGGCGATGGCGCTCGCCTCGGCCGGCCCGATCCAGATCGGGAGCACGCGCTCCCCTTCCTGCTCCTGGAGGATGACCACCGGCGTGTTGGTCGTGCGATCGAGTCCCAGATGCGCGACCCGAACCTGAACCTGGTTCGCGCTCAGGTCCCCATCTCCCACGATGTCAGATACTTCTGCTGCTCGGGCGTGAGGGTATCGATGGTAACGCCCATCGCGGCGAGCTTCAGTCGGGCGATCTCGGCGTCCAGCTCTCGAGGGATCCGGTGCACATCCTTCGTCAGCTCGCGGGCGTGCTTCACCACGTGCTCGGCGGCGAGCGCCTGATTCGCGAACGACATGTCCATCACGCTCGCGGGATGGCCTTCCGCCGCGGCGAGGTTGATGAGCCGGCCGTCGGCCAGCACAAAGATCCGCTTTCCGCCCAGCTGCCACTCGTCCACGAACTCGCGGACCGGCGTCGGACCCTGGGCCGCCTGCTTCAGGCTGTCCAGATCAATCTCGACATTGAAGTGGCCCGAGTTCGCCAGCACCGCTCCGTCCTTCATCACGCGCATGTGCTCCACGCGCAGCACGTGGGTGTTGCCCGTCAGCGTCACGAAGACATCGCCCACCCGAGCGGCCTCGGCCATCGGCATCACCCGATAGCCGTCCATCTGGGCCTCGAGCGCCTTGAGGGGGTCGATTTCGGTGACGATCACGTTGGCGCCCGCGCCGCGGGCCCGCAGCGCAAAGCCGCGTCCGCACCAGCCGTACCCCGCCACGACCACGGTGCTCCCGGCGACGAGCAGGTTGGTGGCCCGGAGAATCCCGTCGAGCGTCGACTGCCCGGTCCCATAGCGGTTGTCGAACAGATGCTTCGTGTCGGAATCGTTCACCGCGATGACCGGGAACTGCAGCACGCCGTCGCGCGCCATCGCCTTGAGGCGGATGACCCCGGTCGTGGTCTCCTCGGTCGAGCCCGCTACGCCGGCGACGAGCGTCTTGCGATCGGCCCCCGAAAGCGTCTCCACCCAGCGCCGGACCGGCGGCGCCAGGTCGTCGAGGCGGTTGAGCGCGATCATGTGCAGCGCGCCGACCAGGTCGGCGCCGTCGTCCATGGTGATGTCGGGCCGATGCGCCAGGGCCGCGCGGATGTGCTCGTAGTAGGTGGTGTGGTCTTCGCCCTTGATCGCGAACACCTTGATCCCGTGGTCCTTCACCAGATGCGCCGCGACGTCATCCTGCGTCGACAAGGGGTTCGACCCGCACAACGCCACGTCCGCGCCGCCGGCCTGGAGGGTGACCGCGAGGTTGGCGGTCTCCGTGGTGACGTGCAGACAGGCCGAAAGGCGACGGCCGGCGAGGGGGCGTTCCCGGGTGAAGCGCTCCCGGAGCAGGCGTAGCACCGGCATGGAGCGCTCCGCCCACTCGGTGCGGCGGCGTCCCTCGGCGGCCAGGCTCAAGTCTTTGACGTCGGATGCTGCACTGCGGGCCGTCGTGGTCATGCATTCACTTTCTTGGAGGAGTAATGCTTGGAGCGCTGCGCGGCGAGGCGGAGGTCCTCGACGCGATTCGCCTGCTCCCAGGTGAACAGGTCGACTTCCCGATCGACGTCCTTGTCCACGTAGCGCCGGCGCTCGGGCGGGCGGCCGAAGTGGCCGTAGGCCGCGGTGGCGCGATAAATCGGGTGCCGCAGGTTCAGCGCCTTGTTGATGCCGAGCGGCGTGAGGTCGAACACGTCTCGGACCGCGTCCTCGATGGCCTCGTCGGGCACGACGCCGGTCCGGAAGGTGTCGATCATCACCGAGACGGGCTGGGCGATCCCGATGGCGTATGCCACCTGTGCCTCGCACCGGGAGGCGAGCTTTGCCGCCACGATGTTCTTCGCGACCCAACGCATCGCGTAGCAGGCAGAGCGGTCGACCTTGGAGGGGTCCTTGCCGCTGAACGCGCCGCCGCCGTGCCGCGCCATGCCGCCGTACGAATCCACGATGATTTTGCGGCCGGTCAGTCCCGCATCGCCCTGCGGGCCGCCGACCACAAACCGGCCGGTCGGGTTGATGAGGATGTCGGGATCGCGGACCTCGAACCCGGCGTCGCCCAGCACCGGCCGGATCACGAGCGCGATCACGCCCTCCCGCAGTTCCGCGTTGTCGACCATGTCCGAGTGCTGGGTGGAGACCACGACCTTGCTGATCCCCACCGGTCGCATCCCTTCGTACACGACGCTGACTTGCGTCTTGCCATCGGGGCGAAGCCACGGCAGGTCCCCGGCCTTGCGCACCGCCGCCAGCCGCTCCGCGAAGCGATGGGCGAGCACGATCGGCAGCGGCATGAGCGACGGCGTCTCGTCCGACGCGTATCCGAACATCATCCCCTGGTCGCCCGCCCCGCCCTTATCCACCCCCATCGCGATATCGCCCGACTGCCGGTCGATGGCGGTGAGGACGGCGCAGGTCTGGGCGTCGAAGCCGAAGCTCGCGTCGGTGTAACCGATCGCGCTGATCGTCCCCCGCACGATGTCGGGAATGTGGACGTACGTGGAGGTGGTGATCTCACCCGCTACGATCGCCATACCCGTGGTGACGAGCGTTTCGCATGCCACTCGGGCGGCGGGGTCCTTGGCGATGATCGCGTCCAGGACCGCGTCGGAGATCTGGTCGGCGATTTTGTCGGGATGACCTTCCGTCACCGACTCGGAGGTGAAAACGTGGCGCTGCGCTGGCATGTGCCTGTCCGACTGAGGTTTAGACGTTCAAGCTAGCGGCGCGCCGTCCCGTGGGCAACCGGCCGTCGGGGTCCAGCAGCTTCAAATCGACGGCTTCGGCGAGGTGGAGACGCAACAGGTCGAGCACGTCGGCCGCGGTGCGCGCCGCGAGCGCCTGCTCCGCCGCGACGCGGGCGCGCGCCGCGCTCACCTGGCGCACGGTCCACTTGACGAGGGGGAGCGCCGGCGGCGCGACCGACAGCGTCTGGTAGCCGAGCCCGATGAGGAGGAATGCCGAGAGCGGCTCCGATGCCATTTCGCCGCACACGCTCGCCGGCTTGCCCGCCTGACGCGCCGCATCCGCCACCATCTTGAGCAGCCGCAGCACGCTGGGATCGTGCGGCGTGAAGCGGTCGGCCAGGCGCGCGTTGCCGCGGTCGACCACCAGCGTGTACTGCGTGAGGTCGTTCGTGCCGACGGAGAGGAAGTCCGCCTCCGCCGCGAGGCGGTCGGCCATGATGGCGGCGGCCGGCGTCTCGACCATGACACCTACGGGCAGCGACGCAGCAGCCGCTACACCCTCGCGGGCGAGCTGCGCCGCCTGCTCCGCCACCAGCGCGCGGGTGCGGTCCAGCTCGTCGAGGCGCGTCACCAGCGGGATCATCAGCCACACGTCGCCGTCCTTCGCGGCCCGCAGCGCGGCCCGCACCTGAGTCCGGAAGATGTCCGGCCGATCGAGACAGACGCGGATGGCGCGCCAGCCCAGCTGCGGATTGACTTCCGACGGAGCCCGGAACGGCGCGGGAAGCTTGTCGCCACCCAGGTCGTACGTGCGCACGACCACGGGATATCCCGGAAAGGCCCGCGCGACGCGCCGAAAATACTCGGCCTGCTCATCCTCGGTAGGCAGGTCGGCGTGCCCCGTGATGAGGAACTCCGTGCGCAACAACCCCACGCCTTCCGCCCGGTGCTGCTGCGCGGGCTTGATCTCGTCGGGAAGATCCACGTTCCCGCGCAGCACGATGGCGACGCCGTCCGTCGTGACGGACGGCTGATCCATGACCTCCTCGAGCTGCATCCCGAGCTCCCGTCGCCGCAGCTCGCGTGCCTGCGCTTCGGCGATTTCGTGGGGTGTCGGCTGGAGCAGGACCGTGCCGCGCGTCCCGTCCATCACCACCATGGTGCCCGGCTCGATGCGCTCGGTGGCGCCGGTGACGCCGAACACCGCCGGGATCCCGATCGAGTGGGCCAGGATCGCGGCGTGCGACGTCCGCGTCCCTTCCTCACTCACGAGCCCCACGACATGCTCGCGATCGAGCTGCACGGTGAGTCCCGGCGCGAGCTCCTTCGCCACAACGACCGTGGGCTGGTCAATGCTCTCCCACAGCTCGTCCGACCCGCGGTGCATGAGGTGCTCGATCACCCGGATCGCGACGCCCGACAGGTCCACCAACCGATCCTTGAGGCGCGCGCTCCCGGTCGCGGCCCACATGTCGCGGACCTCGAGCGCCTTGAACTCGTACGCCTTCTCGGCCGCGAGGTGGTTCTCGCGAATCAGGTCCGCGACGCCGGAGAGAAACTCCTTGTCCTCGAGCATCAGGATCTGCGCATCGAAAATGCGCGCCTCGTCCACCCCGGCGCGATCCTCGGCCTTCACCCGCAGATCCTGGAGGTAGCGCTTCACGTCCTTCACCGCGGCGCGCAGGCGGCGCACCTCTTTCTCCACCTGTGCGCGCGGCACGACGCGGTGCGGCACCTCGGGCATGGTCCAGCGCACCACGATCGCCTTGCCGACACCGATCCCCGGCGAGACCCCGATGCCCTTGAGCTGCCGGTCGCTCATTCGCTCCCCTCGGCTTCGCGCTGCTCCGCGTCCCGCAGCTCCGCCGCGCGCAGATCTTCCGTCAGGTGCATCTCATGGAACCCATCGGCGACGAGTGCGAGCAGCGCCTCCATGGCCGACTCGGCATCTTCGCCGTCGACCTTGATGGTCAGGAACGATCCGCACTCGGCCGCCAGCATCATCACGCCCATGATACTCTTCCCGTTCACGGCGAGATCGTCCTTGCGGACCTCGACCGCCGACTTGAAGCGGCTGGCGAGCTTCACGAACTCCGCCGCCGGGCGAGCATGCATCCCGAGCGGGTTGACGATCTTGGCGTCGCGCTCGATCACGGCCATAGCCACCCCACCAGCGCCGCGACGGCGAGCATGGCCAGGCCGAGCCGCACGCCGGTGAGCCGCGCCCGCTGCCACCACAACAGGGCAAACCCGCCCGCCACCACCGCGGCGAGGGCCACCCGCGCCCAGCCGAAAAACGCGCTGCTCAGGTGCTGCGCCACCAGCGGTAACGCCGCCCCGACGACCAGCGCCATCGCCGGCCCCGAGAGTGCGGTCGCGCGCTGCAGCACGGGCTGGCGCAGCGCCTGCGCCACCTGCGCTCCATACGTCCAACCGGCGCGCAACGCCCACCAACGCAGCGCCACGTGCCCGACGTTGTAGACCACGACGAACGTCAGAATAGCCGACAGGCCTAGCCCGAGCGCCACCGCGATGAGCGCCAGCCCCGAGGTGAACGGCAGCCACCCCGCCCACACCAGCCGATCGCCGAGCGAGCCGAGCGGCCCGCACAGCGCCGTGCGCAAGCGCTCAATCTGGTCGGGCGGCACGCCGTCGTGCTCGGCGCGCGCCGCCGCGCCGACCGCGAGGCCGCACAGGTAGGGGTGCGCATTGAAGAAATGGGCCCCGCGCGCCACTGCCGCGCGGTACGCTACCCCGTTATCCGTGGCGTCGCCCCGCAGGTCCCGCAGCAGCGGCTCCTCGGCGACGCCAATGCCGACGCCCTGCATCCGCTCGTAATTCCAGGACCCCTGCACCGTGAACAGGCGGAGCAGGCTGCGGCCGAGTCGGGGCCGGGTACCGGTCGACGGGCGGCTCATCGCAGGAACGCCACGATCGTGCCGCCCACGACGCCGGCCGCGAACCAACGCAGGCTGGGTCCACGTCCCACGAGGCGCAGCGTTCCCGCCGCCCCCGCCGCGAGCGCCGAGCCCACCGCCGCCACGTTGAGCAACGCGATCCCGTGCGGCGGCAGCGTGCCTGCGAGATAGGCCCGCGCTACCTGGGCGAGCGCGAGTCCCAGGGCGGTCACGACGGCCGCTCGCAGGCCGTCGCGCAGGATACTCGCCGCGTGCAGCCGCTCGAGCACCCGCGGGTCGCCGGCTTCGAGCGCGACCGCGGCGCGCCGTACGGCGCGGGTGTTCAGCTGCCGCACGGCATGCAGGCTCAATCCACCGACCATCCCGGTGATCAACCCGACCAACGCGCCGAGCCCGAGACCCAGGGTCCCGGCCGCGGCGTGCGCCGCGCTGACGGCCGCGACGGTCGCGGGACCGTACTCGGGGTAACGGGTCGCCCCCATGGGCAGGATGTCGTACTGGAACAGCTCGAACAACACCCCCAGCTGGAGTCCCGTCCCGATGTCGCCCAGGATCGCGCCGGCGATCGGCCCGGCTACGATGGGGCGCGCGATCATCGCCTGGGGCACGCTCACGAGGTCGAGCCCCACGAGTGTTCCCCACACGAGCAGCAGCAGCTGCAGCTCGAGGCTCACGTGAAGTCCTCGAGCGGCACCGGGGCGGTCGTCGGGACGTCTTGGGCCGTCACCCGGACGCCGTGCGCGGCCAGCGTCTTGAGCTGCGCCGCCTCCGCGTCGCTCAGATACACGTAGCGCAGCCGCTCCGAGCGGCCCGGGCGGTGGTGCACGCCGCCCACGTTGACCCGGCCCACACGGTGGCTGTTGGCGGTGAGCGCCGCGAGCGTATCGATGTTGCCCGCGACGAGGATGCCGACGCGGGGATCCCCCTCCCACCCGGGGAGGCGCTGCAAGGCTTCCTCCGTCGAGGCGAACACGACCTCGATCTCGGGCGGCACGCCCATGCGGTAGAGCTCCTGCTCCCACTCGGTGGATCGCACGGCGTCGTCCACCAGCACAATGAACCCGACGTTCAGCGGCTTGCCCCACCCCACGACCACCTGGCCGTGGATCAGCCGATCGTCGAGGCGGTACAGGGCGATGCTCATGCCGCCGGCGTGCGGATCGCGCGGCTCCCGGCCTCGACGGCGCGTCGCGCCGCGTCGGCAGGCGGGATGTCGCGGTGGAACACGAAATCGAGCAGCATCGCGAGGTTCACACCGGTGACGACGGCTACGTCGGTCCTGCCACGCGCCAGCCGCACCGAGCTCGTCAGGCACGAACCGCCGGGCAGGTCGACGAACAGGACGGCCGGTTGGGCGTCGATCGCCTGCGTCAGGCGCTCGGCCAGGGCGCCCGTGTCGCAACCGTCGTTCGACACGGGGACGAGCGCGTCGCGCACCCCGGTGATCGCGGCGACCGCCGCGACCAGGGCCTGGGCCAGGGCCGCATGGGAGACGATCACTCCCCGCAATGGCTCACTCATTGTCTTCCTCGAGATATTCCTGGAGCTGGCGGCGCTCGGCGAGACGCTTGAGCAGCCGGTCGTTGAACGACCGCGCCGAGTCCACACCGCTGTAGCGCAATAAGTGGTTCATCGCGACCACCTCACACACCACCGTCAGGTTCTTCCCGGGGTTGAGCGGCACGGTGACGAGCGGCAGCGTGACCTCGAGCACCTGCGTGGTCTGGCCGTCGATCCCCGTCCGATCGTACTCACGCGCCGCATCCCAGTCATCGAGCTGGACGACCACTTCGATGCGCTTCTGCTGCCGCACGGCGCGGATTCCGAACAGCGCGCGGATATCGATCAAGCCCACGCCGCGGATCTCCATGTAGTGCTGCGACAGCTCGTGCCCACGACCGATCAGTACGTCATTACCCCGGCGCGTGATGTGCACGACGTCGTCCGCGACCAACCGGTGGCCGCGCTCCACGAGGTCCAGCACGCATTCGCTCTTCCCTATCCCCGAGCGCCCGAGAAACAACAACCCCACGCCGAACACGTCGGCGAGCGACGCGTGCACCGTAGTGGCGGGCGCGAAGGCATCGTCCAGGAACGGCTTGAGGCGGCGGTAGAACTCCGCCGTCTTGAGCCGGGTCCGGATCACCGCCACGCCCCTGGCGCGCGCCAGCTCGACGAGCTCGGCCGGCGGCTCCTGCCCCTTCGAGATGATGACGCACGGCAGCTCGAACTGGAGCAGCGTCTCGAGGGTGCGACGCCGCGCGGCGGCCTCCAGCGATGCCAGGTAGGTGACCTCGGTTTCACCGAGGATGTGAATGCGGTTCGCGACGAACCGCTTGGTGTATCCGGCGAGCACGAGGCCCGGACTCGACGCTTCGGGCGTGGGAATCTCGCGATCGAGCCCGACGTCTCCGGTCAGCGTTTCGAGCTGGAGCAGCTGTCCCCTGCGCTCGACCAGGTCGCGCACCTTGGGCTTCGTCACCGGGGCTCGCGCTCCAGCGTGCGCCGGCGCGGGGCGGCGCGCCGCCGAGTCGGATCCTTGTCGAGCTGCCGCCGCACCTTGGCCAGCGCGAGGTCCAGGGCGGTGCGGTGGTCGGCGCCGCGCGCCGTACCCACGTGCACCGCGCCCCGCGCGGTGTGCAGCCGCACCTCCACGGTCGGGCGCCCGTTGTCGGCCACGAACACGACGCGCCCGTCGTGCGGCCGCACCGCGATCCGCGCGAGGCGCTCGAGCCGGTCTCGTGCCCGCGCGCGCAGCTCGTCGGGAATCTCGCAGTGGCGTGCGGTGATGGTGATGCGCATCGTTCAGCCTCCCTGCGCGATGACGCGGTGGAGATGCGCCTCCGTCGCCCGGGCCGCCCGCTCCCAGGAGAGCTGCTCCGCGAAGGCACGGGCGCCGCGACCCAGTCGCGCCACGAGACCGGGATCGGCGGCGAGCCCGAGCATCCGGTCCGCCAGCGCGCGCGTGTCGCCGTGCGGCACCAGGAAGCCGGTTTCGCCGTGCCGTACCGACTCGCGGAGGCCCGGACTGTCGGACGCGAGCGCCGGGGTCCCGCATGCCGCGGCCTCCACGTTCGAGATGCCCCACCCTTCCTTCGGACTGGGCAGCACGACCGCCCACGCCCGACGCAGCAGCCGGCGCTTCTCCGTCTCGGACACCCTCCCGAGGAACCGGACCGCCTGGCCAAGGCCGAGCGTCTGCGCCAAACGCTCGAGCCGCGCGCGGTCGTCGCCCCCGCCGGCGATCTCGAGCACCATGTCGGGACGCGCCTGGCGCGCCAGCGCCAACGCCCGGAGCGCGATCTCCACTCCTTTATAACGCTTGAGGCGCCCCACGTACAAGAACGTCGGTTCTCGGGCTCGCGGCTCCGCGGCGTCGGGGGCGTACCAGGTCGCATCGACACCCGGGTAAATGACTTCGATCCGCTCGCGGGCTACGCCACGGCGCACCAGATCATCGCGCGTGCTCTCTGAAATGGCGTGAAACCACGCGCGGCGGTAGGCCCAGGGGATGGGCCGCTCGGCGGCCCACACCACCCCCGCGATCGGCCAGCTCGCCTCGCGGAACGCCGTCGCGCCGAACAGGTGGGGCACGAGGGCGCAGAACGGCCGCTCGGTGAGCCCGGGGAGGAACAGCGGGAGCTTGTTGATGTCCTCGACCACCACGTCGTAGCCGTTCGCCCGCAGCAACCGGCGCACCACGCCGCGCGCGCGCAGCGCGAAGGTGTGGCGCCCGCCCGAACGATGCACCCGCAGGCCGTCGAGCTCCGCGTCGCGCGGAGCTCCCGACCAACCGCTCGCTACCAGATCGATCGTGTGGCCGCTCCGCGCCAGGCGACCGAAGATCTCGTGCAGGTGCGTCTCGGCGCCGCCGGCATGGGGGTTCTCGCGGTCGTTCCAGTTGACTAGCAGGATTCTCACAGGGCGCCGGATTCCCGCGCCACCGCGTCGAGCACGCCGTTCACGAACGCCGGTGCTTTGGCGCCCGCGAACCAGTGGGCGAGCTTCACGGCTTCATCGATCACGACGCGCGGCGGGGTGGAGCCCTCGGACAGCTCCGCGAGGGCGAGCCGGAGGATGTTGCGCTCGATCACGCCCACGCGCTCCAGCCGCCAGTGCTCCGCGGCGTCCGCTACCCGGGTGTCGAATTCTGGGAGGCCGGCGATCGCCCGCGCCGCCAGGTCGGCACCGCGGTCGTAGCCCTCGGGCGGGCGACCGTAGGCCGCGGCGAGGCGGCCCACGACCGTTTCGATCGACGGGCGGCCGGACAAGTCCCAAGCGTAGAGGAGTTGCAGCGCGCGGGCGCGGGCCTTAGTCTCGGGGCGCTGCACGCGTGAGCTGGCCCAGGACGTCGGCCGTCGTGAGGGCGGCGGCGACCGCCTCGTAGCCCTTGTTGCCGGCCGCGCCGCCGGCCCGGGCGAGCGCCTGCTCCAGCGTATCGGTCGTGAGCACGCCGAACCCGACGGGGAGCTGGTGGGCCAAGGCGACATTGCCGAGCCCGCGCGTGGCTTCACCCGCTACATACTCGAAGTGGGGCGTCTCGCCGCGCACCACGCACCCCAATGCGACCAGCGCCGTGTAGCGCCCGCTGGCCGCCGCGGCTTCGGCCGCGACCGGCAATTCGAACGCGCCGGGCACCCAGATCACGTCTACGCGCGCTTCCGGCACGCCCTTGTCGCGGAAGCACGCCCGCGCGCCCTCCAACAGGCGCACGGTGACGAGCTCGTTGTAGCGGCTGACGAGGACGGCCACGCGACCTGCTCGCGGCGCGCGCGGCGAACCCTGAATCTCGGCCACGGTCAGTGCGTCAGCAGGTGGCCGAGTTTGTCGCGCTTGACGTCCAGGTAGGACCGGTTCTCGTCGGAGGCCGTCATCACGATCGGCACGCGCTCGACGATCTCCAGGCCGTAGCCCTCGAGCCCGACGAGTTTCATTGGGTTGTTGGTGAGCACGCGGATCGCGGAGAGGCCCAGGTCCAGGAGGATCTGCGCCCCGATGCCGTAGTTACGCAGGTCCGGCTTGAAGCCGAGCTCGCGGTTGGCCTCGACCGTGTCGTGGCCGGCGTCCTGGAGCTCGTACGCCTTCAGCTTGTTGAGGAGCCCGATACCCCGCCCCTCCTGATCGAGATACACCACCACGCCGCGGCCCTCCGCCGCGATCATCCGCATGGCCGAACGCAGCTGCCAACCGCAGTCGCACCGCCCCGAGCCGAACACGTCGCCCGTGAGGCACTTGGAGTGCATCCGCACCAGCACGTTTTTCCGGTCCTGCACGTCCCCGTAGACCAGCGCCACATGCTCGGCCGCGTCCACGTCGTTCTTGTAACCGATGATGCGGAACTCGCCGAACGGCGTGGGCAGGCGCGCCTGGGCCACCGGGTGCACCAGCCGCTCGTGCGCCAAGCGATACGCCACGAGCTCGGCGACGGTGATGAAGGTGAGCTCGTGTCGCGCGGCGAACCGCTCCAGATCCTGCTGCCGGGCCATCGAGCCGTCCGGGTTCAGGATCTCGCAGATCACGCCGGCCGGGTACAGCTCCGCGAGTCGCGCGAGATCCAGGCTCGCCTCCGTTTGACCGACCCGTTGCAGCACGCCACCCGGACGCGCCCGCAACGGGAACACGTGGCCGGGGCGCCGCAGGTCCGTCGGAACGCTGGCGGGATCGACCGCTACTCGGATCGTGGCCGCGCGATCCGCCGCCGAGATGCCGGTGGTGACGCCGAAGCGGGCGGCGGCGTCGATCGACACGGTGAACGCGGTCTCGTGCGCCTCGGTGTTGTGCTCGGCCATCTGGGTGAGCCCCAGGGCCTGACAGCGCTCCGGCAGCAGGGTCAGGCAAATCAACCCCCGCGCGTGCGTCGCCATGAAGTTGATCATCTCGGGGGTGACCTTATCGGCCGCGCCGACCAGGTCTCCCTCGTTCTCGCGGTTCTCGTCGTCGGCAACGATCACCAGCTTGCCGGCGCGGATGTCCGCGATCGCCTGTTTTATTTTGCGATGCTGCATAGTTGCCTCACGTACTTCCCCAGCACGTCTCCCTCGACATGCACGCGGTCCCCGACGTCGAGCGTTCCGAGCGTAGTGTGCTCGCGCGTGAACGGGATCACCGAGACCTGCACGAGATCCACGCCCGGCAACTCGTTGACGGTGAGACTCACGCCGTCCACGGTAATGGCGCCGTGTGGAATCGACACCTGCCGCACCGCATCGGGTACCCGCAGGTCGTACACCCAGGCGTCGCCACGCCGCTCGGCCCGTTGCACGACCGCGACGCCGTCCACGTGACCCTGGACGATGTGGCCGCCCAGCCGATCCGTGGCGCGCAGGGCGCGCTCCAGATTCACACGGCGTCCGGTCGCATACTCGCCGAACAGGGTGCGCCCCTCCGTCGTCTCCACCACGTGCACCGAGAACCCGCCCTTCACGGCCCGCTCGACCGTCAGGCAGGCGCCGTTTACCGCGATGCTCTCGCCCTGCTTCACGCCCTTGTACGGGGCCTGGATCGTGAGCGCGAGCCCAGTTTTTCGCTTCCCGTTTTCCGTTTGCCGGGTCGCTCTCGTGACCCGGCCAACGGCGCTTACGATCCCGGTAAACATAGCCGCCTGTCCAATACCAATAATGTATCAGAGCCCAGAGCCCTTCGCTCCACCGGCGTCCAGCGCGGCGCCTCCGCGAGTGGCTGCGGCGCAACCCCGGGAAAGGCCGGAACGGCGCCTTCTCCGAGCCACACCGGCGCCTGCACCCAATACAACCGGTCTACGAGACCGTCGGCGAGGAGTCGCGCGCCCAGCGCCCCTCCGCCTTCGCACAAGAGCGACTGGATCCCGGCGTCGCGCAGCATGCGAAGTCCGTCCCGCAACGTGGTGGGGCGGAACACGCGCACGCCGCTGTTCTCGAGCTGGGTGACGCTCGACGACGGCGCGTCGAGCGACGACATGACCCAGGTCGGTACCTGGCGCGCGGTGCTCACCAGCTGCACGCCCAGGTTGAGCATGGCGCGCCGGTCGAAGACCACACGCACCGGCGGCCGGCGCGGCGTGACCGCACCGCGTACCGTGAGCTGCGGGTCGTCGTGGAGCGCGGTCGTCCCGCCGACCGCGATCGCGTCGAACCCGGCGCGCAGCCAGTGCACGTGCTCGCGCGCCGCTTCCCCCGAAACCCACTGCGAGCTGCCGGCCGCGTCGGCGATACGGCCGTCGATCGACGTGGCGAGCTTGAGCGCGACGAACGGGCGCTCCGCCTGCTCGCGCGCGAACAGGAACGGCGCATTGAGCGCCGCGGCCGCCTCGGCGAGCAGGCCGATCGACACCGCCACGCCCTTGGCGCGCAGCGCCGCGGCGCCGCCCCGCGCCTGCGGGTCGGGATCGGGCAGCGCCGCGACGACCCGGGCCACGCCGGCGGCAAGGATCGCGTCGGTGCACGGCGGCGTCTTGCCGTGGTGCGCGCACGGCTCGAGGTTCACCACCAGGGTGGCGCCGCGCGCCCGCTCGCCCGCGGCCTCGAGCGCGACGACCTCCGCATGCGGTCCGCCGTACTCGGCGTGGTAACCCTCGGCCACCACGCTGTCTCCCGCGAGCACGATCGCGCCCACCAGCGGATTAGGAGCGACGCGCCCCCAACCCCGGCGTGCGAGGTCGAGGGCGCGTTCCATGGCCGCCCGCTCCGCGGGCGCTCGCTCAGAATCCGAAGCGAATGCCGATACCTCCGAAGGCATGTGCCGCCTTGGGATCGAAGTCCTGGAACTTCGTGACGTACTGCTGGTCCTTCCCTGCTTGCAAGCCAATCTCGCCTACAAGCTTCGCGGCCGCGAGGGAGAGGCCACCGTTGACGAATACCAGGGCGCGCGTGTTGGTCGGGTTGATCACCACGGTTCGCACGTTCGTCGTGGAAGTTCCGTCGTAGAACCGGATGGTGGTGTTGGTCGACTTGTAGCGGTCGACTCCGATTCCCGCCGCGAGATCCACGGCGGCGAGCTTCCACCCCGCAACCGCGCGGTAGCTGTCACTCGACAGGTCCATGGTGAACTCGAATTCGTCCCCCGAGCCGATCAAGGGACCGAGCGTGCCGTACCGGAGACGTGGGAGCGTGCGGTGCATCCAGCTCACGGAGACCGCAGGGACCGGGAAGCCGCCGTTGAGCACGCCGACACGGACGCCGTAACCGACGCCCAACGCCGCATTGAAGAAGTGGGCGGTATTCGATTCGACGGTGAGATGGTCGACGCCCGTTGGCAGGATCAGTGCGGACCCGAGTACGTCCACCGCGAGCAGCCCGCTGCCGACACCCTTCAGCAGACCGACGGCGCCTTCCACGACCGGCGCGGGGACCACCCCGTTGAAGCTCGTGGGCACCGGCGACTGGGTGGCGGCACTCGGGTCGGGGAGCGCCGCCTTGATCGCGTTCACCCGCCCCGTGAGCGCGAAGTGCCCGAGCCCGCCCAGCGAGGCGGCGGTACCGAGCACCGGATTACCGCCGTCGACGATCATTCCTGCGAGAGGATAAAACGCCCGCACCGCGTCCACGGCCGTATTGCATGCCGCAGCGAAGGGACTGGGCGGCGAGTTGCACTGCGGCTCCTGCGCTGCGAGGGGAGCCGCACGGGAGATCATTGCGAGTACCAACACGATCCGACGCATGTGGCCTCCTACCGTTCAGCGAACTTGACGCGCTGTATCCCCGCCCCCGCCCGAACCTCCCCGATGATCCATGCTGCAATGCCCGCGCGCTTGGCCGCCGCGATCACCGGCTCGGTGTCGTCTCGGGCCGCAACGGCGATCATCCCGACCCCCAGATTGAATACGCGACGCATTTCCCCGAGCGACACTTCGCCGGCCCGCATCAGCACGCGGAATACTGGCGGCCAGGGCCACGCGCGCGCATCCACCACGGCCTCACATCCCGCGGGCAGCACGCGCACCAGGTTGCCGGGAATGCCGCCGCCCGTGATGTGGGCCAGCACGTGGAGGCGCGGCAGGACGGGCGAGACGGCCGCGAAGTAGCTCGTATGCACGTCCAGCAACACCTGGGCCACGGTGCGGCCCGCGTCGGGGAACGGGTCCTGGACGTCGAGCCGCAGGCGGTCGAATACGATGCGCCGTGCCAGGGTGTACCCGTTGGTGTGCAGTCCGTTCGACGCGTAGCCGATCAACACGTCGCCCGGCCGCACCAGGTCACCGTGCAAGGCGGCGGATTCCTCCACCACGCCGACGATCGTCCCGGCCAGATCGTACTGCCCCGCCTGGTACAGGTCCGGAAGCTGGGCGGTCTCGCCGCCGGCGAGGACCATGTCGTGAGCGCGGCAGCCGCGCGCCACGCCCGACACGATCGCCGTGGCCGTCTCGGGCTCGAGCTGGGCGGTCGCGAGGTAGTCGAGGAACGCGAGAGGACGGGCGCCGTGCACCAGGACGTCATTCACGCAATGGTTCACGAGGTCCTCGCCCACGGTGTCGTGGACCCCAGCACGCGCCGCCACCAGCACTTTCGTGCCGACTCCGTCGGTCGAGAGGACCAGCGCCGGGCGGTCGTACCCGGGCGGCACTCGGACCATCCCGCCGAACGCGCCGATTTCCCCGAGCGCCAGCGGCGTGCGCGTCGTCCGCACCAGCGCCGCAATGCGGCGCTTCGCGTCGTCGGCAGTATCGAGCCGCACACCGGCCGCGGCGTAGCGGTCGGTCATCCCGGAGGTGCCTCGTCCATGTCGAAGTGCACCAGGTCCTTGAACGCGCGCACCCGGGCATGCACGTCCGCCGGTGTCACGTGCTCGAGCCCTTGCACGCCGAAGGCCTCCACCGCGAACGAGCCCATCGCGGCGCCGTAGACCATGGCGCGCCGCAGGTTCGGGGCGGTGACATCGTCGCTCGCGGCGAGGTAGGCCATGAAGCCGCCCGCGAAGGCGTCGCCAGCGCCCGTGGGATCCAACACTTCCTGGAGCGGGTAGGCCGGGACCTTGAACGTGGTGTCGCGGTTTACGAGCAGGGCCCCGTGCTCGCCCTGTTTGATGACCGTCAACTTGGGGCCGCGCTCGAGCACCCAGCGTGCGGCGCGGTAAATGTTCCAGTCGCCCGACAGCTCGCGCGCCTCGGAGTCGTTCACCATCAGGATGTCGATGTGGCGCAGCAGCTCGAGCAGCAGGTCGCGCTTGGAGTGGATCCAGTAGTTCATGGTATCGCAGGCCACGAGCGCCGGCTGTTTCACCTGATCGAGCACGCCGAGCTGCAGCTCGGGATCGATGTTGCCGAGAAACAGGTAGCGCGCGTCGCGGAATTTCGGTGGCAGCTTGGGGCGGAAGTCGGCGAAAACGCCGAGCCGCGTCTCAAGCGTCTCGCGGCTCGCGAGGTCGTAGGAATACTTGGCCTTCCAGCGGAACGACTCGCCCGGGGCCTGCTCCACACCGGCGAGGTCCACGCCGCGCGCCTCGAGCGTCTTGAGAGCGCCGAGCGGATAGTCCGTCCCCACCACGCCAACGATCTGGACGGGGTGCAGGATGGCTCCGGCGGCGCTGAAGAACACCGCCGATCCGCCGGGCGCGTCCGCGGTTTCGCCGAACGGTGTGTACACTGAGTCGAGCGCGATCGAGCCCACCACGAGCAGACTCACGTCACATCCGATCCGGGGCACTGATCCCCAAAAGGTGGAGGCCGTTGGCGAGCAGCTGCCGCACCGCCGCCGCGAGGACGAGGCGCGCCGCCTCCTGAGTCTCGCCGAGCACGCGGTACTTGTGGTACCAGGCGTGAGCGACCCGAGCGACCCCTTCCAGATAGCTCGTGACGCGGTGCGGCTCGAGCGCGGCGGCGGCACCGCCCACGAGGCTCGGGAAGTCAGCGAGCTGCTTCAGCAGCTCCGTCTCCTCAGGCTGGGTCAGCGCTCCCAAGTCGGCTTTCTCGGGCTGCACCGACGCCGGTTCGCGACCCGCCACCCGGAAGATGCCGCTCATCCGCGCGTGCGCCATCTGGACGTAGAAAACCGGGTTTTCCTCGGTCTGGCTCTTTGCGAGGTCCACGTCGAATACGAGGTGCGAATCCCCCCGACGCATCAGGAAGAAGTACCGCACGGCGTCGCGCCCCACCTCGTCGACCAGCTCCCGCACGGTCATGTAGCTCCCGGCGCGCTTGGAGATCTTCATCTCCGCGCCGCCCTGCATCACGGTCACCATCTGATGCAGCACGTACTCGGGGTACCCCGGCGAGATGCCCATCTCCAGCGCCTGCAACCCGATGCGCACACGGGTCACCGTGCTGTGGTGGTCCGCGCCCTGCACGTTGATCGCCCGCGTGAACCCCCGCTCCCATTTGTCGACGTGATACGCAACGTCCGGCAGAAAGTACGTGTAGTCCCCGCCCTTTTCCGCTCGCTTGCGCATCACGCGGTCTTTGTCGTCGCCGAAGTCGGTCGTTCTGAGCCAGAGCGCGCCGTCCTTCTCGTAGGTGTGGCCCGCCGCCACGAGCCGCCGCATCGTCTCCTCGACCTTGCTGGTCGCATACAGCGACGACTCGAGGAAGTAAACGTCGAACCTGACGCCGAAGGCCTGCAGGTCCGCGTCCTGCTCCTTGCGGAGCTCCTGCACCGCAAACCGCCGCACCGCGTCCAGGTCGCTGCCCTCTGGATCATTCGGGTGCGCGGCGACGTAATGCTCGGCGATGTCTCGGATGTACTCGCCGTGGTAGCCGCCCTCCGGCAGCGCGACCGTCCGTCCGCGCAGCTCCTCGATCCGTGCCTGCACGCTCCGCGCCAGCTGCATGATCTGGACGCCGCCATCGTTGTAGTAGAACTCGCGCGTCACGCGCCACCCGGTCCACTCGAGCAGCGATGCGATCGCGTCGCCCAAGGCCGCTTGGCGGCCGTGGCCGACGTGCAGCGGGCCGGTCGGGTTGGCGGAGACGAACTCGACGTTCACCGGCCTGCCCTGCCCCACCTCGCTTCGCCCGTAGCGGTCGCCGGCCGCGAGCACCGTCTCCAGGACGCTCGCGAGCTGCGTTTCGGCGAGAAAGAAGTTGATGAACCCGGGGCCGGCGATGTCGATCTTGCGGACCAAGCCCTGCGGTAGCTGGACCAGCGCGACCAGCCGCTCGGCGACCGCCCGGGGCTTCTGCTTGAGCGATTTGGCGAGCGTGAGCGCGAGGTTGGTGGCCACGTCGCCATGCGCGGGATCGCGCGGCCGCTCGAGCTCCACCGCGGACGGAGACAGGGACACCTCCAGCCGCGCCGCGGCATCCGCCAGCGCCGTGCGGATCACCTCGTGCGCCTTCACTTGTCGCCGGAGTCTTTTTTCTTCTTGGGGCGCTCGGCGGGCTTGGCATCGGCCGGGGGCTTCGACTCGGCGCCCGACTTCGACTCCGCGCCGGACTTCGCCTCGGCGTCGGCCTTGGATGCGGCCGCGGGCTTGGTGTCCTCCCCGCCCTGCTTTTCGCCGGCCCGTTTGTAGTCGGTGATGTAGAAGCCCGAGCCCTTGAACACCAAGCCGGTACCGCCCGAGATCTGCCGCTCCGCCATCTTGCCGTGAGTGGGGCACTTCACGCGGCGACTGCTGTTCATCGTCGAGTAGAACTTCTCGAACACGTGCCCGGCCGGGCACTTATACTCGTAGGTTGGCATCGCACAACAACTTAGCCTGGCAATCCCGCGTGGTCAACTCACGCGAGCGCCAGCCACGCCGCGAGAGTCGCCGCCTTCTCGTCGGCGCGCCACGGCCCGCCGAGCGCGCCACCCAGGTCCGTGACGGTGCGTCGCAGCGCAGCGGGTGAGCGCTTGAGCCGGGTCGCCGCGGTGTCGTACAGCGCGCGCTCGACCAGCGTGGTGCACGGCAGGCGTGCGGCGCGCGCCGCGCGCTCCAGCGCGGACCGAAACAGCTGTCCTTCGAGGGCGTGTGCTCGGATATGATCGTTGCCGATTTTGGCGGGATCGATGAGGCTTCCCACCACCAATGCGACACGCCGGACGGGGTGCCCCTGCCGGCGATACTCCTTCAGAAGCGCGGCGAGTGATCGCTGCGTGACTCGTTCGACCAGGCCGCGGAGGCGTCGCTCCAGCTTCACGGCCCCGCCGGGCGGGGCGTCCCTCACCGCGTGATAGGGCTGGCGGGATGTCGGTACCCGAGCGTCGCTCAGCTCGATCGCCCGCCGATCGACCACACGCGGCGATCGCGCCGGGCCCTCGACCAGCACCGCCATGGCCCAGCCGGATTTGACCCTACAGCCTAGAACTCGCGCTTCTTCATCTCCGAGAAGAAGTCGCGCAACTCGACATCTTCTTCGCGTTCCGGGGGAAGGGTGTCGTCGTACTGCCGGCGCTTGTTGGGTTTTGCCTTCGCGGCTTTGGCCGCGTTCTTTTTGGCCAAGGCGGCCAGCTTGCGCTCCTCACCTTTGGGCATGGCTCGAGCTCCTCAAGGACGTAGTGGTACGCCTAAAGCTGCGGGGACGAGCCCGCCGCCCGCAATGGGCTCGGCGGTCTTCAGGCGGCGCGGATTCAGCGCCACTCGCGGGCGATCGCGGCGGTGCGGATCCGGTCGAGGTGCGGGTAGGCGCGGGCGAGATACGCCTCGCCTTGCAGGCGAATCGAGTCTTGGGACGGGCGCTCGCCGTACTGGGCATACAGGCTGTCCACGATCTCCAACCGCGTCGTCACCCGAGCAAACGGCGCAAAGCCGAGCGCGTCGAGCCGCAGGTTGTCGGCCAGGTTGATGAACACCTGCGTGGTGCGGGTGTTCGGACCCGCGCTCGCAAAGGCCACGGTCCCACGTCGATTCGGTTGGCGCACCGGATCATCCGGGAGGACTTGCGACGACCAGGTCCGACCAACCTGCGGGTCGGCCGGCAGGCCGAACTGTACGACGAACCCTCGGACGACGCGGAAAAAGCGGGCACCATCGTAGAAGCCGCCCTTGACCAGGGCGTAGAATCGATCCGCGCCTTGCGGGGCCCAGGCGCGGTGCACGACCAGCGCGAGAGGGCCATGACTGGTCGTCAGCGCGACGAGGAAACTGTCGGGGCCCTGGGGCGTCGTCGGAGGCGGGGGCGTCGCGGTCTCGCGCTCCGGCTCGCGGGGAGGAGGCTCGCGGCGGTTGCAAGAGAGCAGCGACACCGTGCAGACAAGGCAGAGAACGGCGGCTCGAGTTGGCAGCATGTGTAAATGTAAGCGAGGTCTGGGTTGTGGACTAATGGGGACCGATCCGCAGGTTCGCCGTCGCGACGAAAATCTCGCGCAGGAAGAACAGCAAGCCCGCGAAGAACGTCACCATGGCGGTAACGAAAAACAGGGCCACGGGCACCGAGGTATCGAAGCTCGCGAAGGCTCCCAGGAACAGCGTCGCGATCACGGCGCAGACGAGCAAGGCCGTGATGGTGCAGAGCGTGATGGCGCGGCTGATCAGCTGTGCGCGGCGGGCGAGGGCGGCGAGCTGTGCGTGAGCGTTGGTCGCCGCGCTCGGTGCGCCTGCGGCCAGCTGCGCCTCCAGGGTGCGCGCGCGATCGATGATGCGGGAGAGGCGACTGGTGAGCACCGCGAGCATGGCACCGATGCCCGAGAGGAGAAACACCGGCGCCACGGCGAGCTGGATCGCGTGGGCCACCGCCGTCACGCCGGGAGATTGCTGCACGACCAGGCTCAGGTTCACGGCGGGGTAAGCTGCGCCCGCCGCGCCGTGGGCGCAACGCGCCCGACGCCGGGCTCGTTCTCCCTCACGGCTTCAGCGCGGCCCGTGCTTCGTCGATCGATCCGGCAAAGAAGCTGCCTCGAAGTACTGACGCACGGATCTGAGGTGCCGCCCCGGAAACGCCTGAAGCGTCCGTGTCATGTCGATCGCCGAGCCGTGGGCATACGACAGCATCAATGCTGCGAAAGACTGCTGCAACGGGTCCGTCGCCGAGTCGTATTGCGCGCGCAGCGCCTCCTCCGGCACGTGCTGTACGTCGAACCGTTTGCGAGTGACCTGCTCCGCCAAATGGACGACTTCCAGGGGGCTCAAGGGCTCGGGACCACCGAGCTGGATGACGGCGTTCTTCCCCCGAGGGCTCTTCAGCGCCGCCACGGCGAACCGCGCCACGTCCTGAAACGAAATCCAGCTGATCTGGTTCTGGCCGGCACCGTAGACCTGGGCTTTGGCGTTCGCCGCATCGAAGCCCAACGCGGGGCTCAACCACACCTCGGTGAAGAACGTCGGTTGGAGGATGGTGTAGATCATTCCACTCTCCCGCAGCCGCGTCTCGACCGCCCGCTTGGCAGCCTGGAGCGGGAAATCCGGTGCAAAGCTCGAAAACGAGATCAGAATGAAGTGCTGTAAGCCCGCCGCCGCAGCAGCGTCGATGAGATGCAGTTGCCCCTGCCGGTCGACACTCTCGATGGAGTCGCCTTCCTGCCTGGACATCGTGGATGAGGCCGTCGAGATGACGGCACTCGCGCCGCGACACGCGGCATCGAGCGAGGCGCGGTCCTTCAGATCCCCCCGCACCAGCTCGGCGCCGAGGCCCTGCAGCCGCGCGACCCGATCGTGATTCGATGTCGTCCTGACCAACGCGCGCACCGGGTTCCCGCGCTGGGTCAAGCGGCGGCAGATCTCGCTTCCCAGGAGACCGGTAGCACCGACGACGAGGATCATGGTGACAATCTCACGGACGCGCGGTCCGCGGGTCGTCCACCGCGTTCACGTAAGTGATGGTCCAGGGTCCCTGGCCGTGCAGCTGCAGAATCGTCTCGCCCTCGGCCCAGGCGAAATGCTTCGTCCCCGCGGGCCAGTAGCCAAACGAGCCGGTGGCGAGTGCCGTGGTGGACGAGCGGTCGAACCGGTCGCCCATCCCAAGGTGCAACGTGCCCTTGATGACCGTGGCGTGCTCAGTCTGCGTATGCCAGTGTGGAAACACCTGGAACCCGTCCGGAAACCGCAGGCGCATCGTGAACACTCCGGGCTGGGTTGGATCTCCCTCCAGGATGGCCATCTTGGCGCCCTTCGGTAACGACGGCGGGCCATCCTTCCACTCGAGGTCGGTGCCCTGGAAGAGGGCTATCGAGCTCTTGGCCTGGCCGGCTGCGACGATGGGAATGGTGAACAGGAGCAGGCTAAAGACGTAGCGATGTCTCATCGGCGTGATCTCCTCACACACGGACCCGGCGCACCTCGATTCCCTCCTCGGACCCGAGGACGCGCTTGAGCAGACTGACTAACGAAGTCGGGGCACCATCGGAGTCGAGCATGTCGATGGTGTCGGCGCTGATGTAGTAATCGCGATCGAGCTCGATCATGGGCGCCTTTGATACTGCGCGACCGTACTGGCCTCCGCCAGTATCGACGCCCCCCGCTCAATCCGGCAACTCGCTCAACCGTCGCTCGAGAAACCGCCGTTCGGGTTCCTGCTGGGTGAGTTGGAGGGCCCGTTCGTAGGCGACCCGGGCCTCCGCCGTTCGGCCCAGGCGCCGGCACAAGTCCGCCCGCGCCGAGTGGGCCAGGTGGTAGTCCGCGAGATCGCCGCGCGCCAGGATGGCGTCGATCAAGGTGAGGCCGGCGAGGGGTCCGTCCCGCATGGCCACGGCGGCGGCGCGGTTCAGCTGGACCACCGGCGACGGCTCCGCGCGCAACAGCACGTCGTACAGGCCGACGATCTGGGCCCAGTCGGTCGCGGCTGCGCTGGCCGCTTCGGCATGCACCGCGGCGATTGCCGCCTGGAGCGTGTACGGCCCGAACCGGCGCGACGACAGCGCCCGCTGCACCAGCGCGCTCCCCTCGGTGATCAGATCACGGCTCCAGAGCGAGCGGTCCTGGTCGCCCAGCAAGACGAGCTCGCCCGCGGGCGAGGTGCGGGCGGCGCGCCGCGACTCGTGCAGCAGCATCAGCGCCAGCAGACCCATCGCCTCGGGCTCGGGCAGTAGCTCGCGCAACAGCCGTCCCAGCCGGATCGCCTCGCCGGACAGATCGTGCCGCGTCAGGGACGCACCCGATGACGCCGAGTACCCCTCGTTGAATACCAAGTAGACCACGTGGAGCACGGCATCCAGCCGGTCCGGCAGGTCGGCACGCGACGGCACCTGATAGGGAATGCGCGCGTCGCGGATCTTTGCCTTGGCGCGCACGATGCGCTGGGCAAGGGTCGCGGCACCGGTGAGAAAGGCGCGCGCGATCTCTTCGGTCGTGAGGCCACAGACCTCTCGCAATGTCAGCGCGATCTGCGCGTCGGGCGGCAAGGCCGGATGGCAGCAGGTGAAGATCAACCGCAGCCGATCGTCCTCGACGCTCTCCTTGTCCGGTGCGCCGGAGTCGTCGCTCTCGGCGTCCAGTCGGCGGGCAAGCTCTACCAACGAGGCGTCGAACCGGGCGCGCCGACGCAGGCCGTCGATGGCCTTGAAGCGCCCGGTCGAAACGAGCCAAGCCCTGGGGTTGGCGGGTACGCCGTCACGCGGCCAGTGTTCCACCGCCGCAGTGAAAGCATCGTGCAGGGCCTCCTCGGCCAGGTCGAAGTCGCCGAGCAAGCGGATCAGCGTGGCGAGAACGCGGCGCGAGTCGGCGCGGTAGACGGCGTCCACCGTCTCACGCACTCCCGCGCCGGCGGCCGCGTCCTCGCCCACGGGCTACGGTTTGTCGAACACCATGATCGGCCGCACCTCTATGCTGCCCAGGCGCGCCGACGGGATCTTCGACGCCACCTGGATGGCGTCGTTCAGGTCCCGGGCGTTGATGAGGTAGAACCCGCCCAGCTGCTCCTTTGTCTCGGCAAACGGACCGTCGGTCGCGGACATCTTGCCGTTGCGGACCCGCACGGTCGTTGCCGTGTGGATCGGCTGCAGCGCCTCCCCGGCGACGTAGTGGCCGCTCTTCCGGATTCCCTCGCTGAAGGCGTAATACTCGCCCATGAACGCGTCCGACTCGCTCTTGGACATGGCGCCCAGCTTCTTCTCTTCATCGTAGATTAGGCACAGGTACTTCATGGCTCCCTCCCGCATCGTCGTGGAACGACCCGTGGACGCCAGATAGTCGTTCGGGGCAATCGGAAATCGACAGCGGCCAAACGCCCCGGGCAAGATCGCCACCCCGATCCGCCACGGGTCGCCTTGCGCCGTGGCGCGGTCCCCGCGATCATGCGACACGATCATCCCATGACCACCTCCCACGTCGCTGCGACCGTTCCGCTTCCGCCGCCGGTCGCCCGTCCCCAGGACGCGCAGCTGCGCCAGGACGTGCGCTGGCTCGCGGCCACGCTGGGCCGGGTCGTCGGCCGGCTGGCGGGAGAAGACACCTTCCACGCCGTCGAAGAGTTGCGCCGGGCCTGTCGGGCCCGCCGGCTCGGCGTCCCGGGGGCGCCGGACCTGGACGCGCTGCTCGCGCGCACCCGGTCGCTGCCGCCGGAGACGGCGCGTCTCACGGCCCGCGCGTTTACGGTGTTCTTCATCCTTATCAATGCCGCGGAACAGGCACACCGGGTCCGGCGCTCCCGCCAGGACGATCTGGCCGCGGCGCAGCGCGGATCGGTGCGCTGGTCGCTGCGGCGCCTGCGCGAGGCGGGCCAGAGCGCCGACGAAGTCACGCGTGCCCTGCTCACGCTCGACGTGCGGCCGGTGCTCACGGCGCATCCCACCGAGTCCGCCCGGCGCACGATCCTCGATCTCCAGACGCGTCTGGCGGAGGGCCTGTTGGCGCGGGACGGGGCGCCGGAGCCCCAGCGCCGCGCCATTGAGGGCCGTCTCGAGGGCGAAGTGGAGCTCCTTTGGCTCACGGAGGAAGTGCGGCGCGACCGCCCATCGGTCATGGACGAGGTGTCAAACGCCCTCTGGTACCTCGAGGACCGGCTCCTGGAGGCCGCGTCGCGCGTGCGCGAGCGGCTGGTCCAAGCCTTCGAGGACGAGTTCGGCCGGGGGCTCGCCGCCGTCACACCGCTGAGCATGGGCAGCTGGGTCGGGGGCGACCGCGACGGCAACCCGTTCGTCACGGCGGAGATCACGCTCGCCGCGGCGCGCAGCGCCCGCCGCGCGGTGCTGGGCCACTACGCGCGCGCGCTCGCCGACCTCGCGGCGCGGCTCTCCGTGTCCGAGCGGCTTGCCGCGGTCTCACCCGAGCTGCGGGCCTCGCTCGAGCGGGATCGCCAGGATCTGCCGGCGGTGTGGGAGCAGAATCGGCGCCGCAACGCCGACGAGCCGCTGCGCCTGAAGGTCAGCTTCATGCGGGCCCGGGTCGAGGCCGATCCTCCGGGGTACGCGTCCCCGGGGGAGCTGCAGCGTGATCTCCAGCTGATTGCCGACAGCCTGGATGCCGTCGGTGCCGGGCACGCGCAACGCGCGCTGGTGGAGCCGCTGCTGGCCCAGGTCCGCGCCCACGGTTTTCATGGTTACCGCCTGGACGTGCGCGAGGACGCCTCCGTCCACACCCGGGCGCTCGACGATCTCACCGCAGCCGTGGGGCTCGGGCGTCTGGACGGCGCGGCGATCCGCCGGGAGCTGGCCGGCCGCCGCCCCCTGCACACCCCGCACATCACCCTGGGGGCGCCGACCGACGGGACCTTGGAGGTGTTTCGCGCGATGCGGGCCATCCAGGACGAGATCGGGATGGCCGCCGCCTCGACCTACATCGTCTCGCGTACGCGCTCCGCCGACGACCTGCTGCGCGTGCTGCTCCTGGCGCGTGAAGGAGGGCTCGTGGACCTGGCGCGCGAGCCCGCGGTCTCCCGCCTCGATATCGTGCCGTTGTTCGAGACCCTGGAAGACCTCGAGCAGGCGCCGCTCGTCGTGCGCTCGCTGCTCGGCGACCCGCTCTGGCAGCGACACCTCGCCGCCCGCGGGCGGCACCAGGAGGTGATGCTGGGCTACTCCGACTCCGCCAAAGACGCCGGACTCCTCCCGTCGGCATGGGCCCTGTATCGCGTGCAGGAAGACGTGGCGCGGGCCTGCGCCGACGCCGGCGTATCATGGACGCTGTTCCACGGCCGCGGCGGTACGGTCGGGCGCGGAGGGGGCTCGCCGGTCGCGCGGGCGCTCACCGCCCTTCCTCCGGGGACGGTGCACGGCGAGATCAAAATCACCGAGCAGGGCGAGATCGTTTCCCAGAATTTCGGGCTCATGTCCGTGGCCGAGCGCAGTCTCGAGCTGATGCTGAGCGGCGTGCTGTTGCATCGGTTCGAAGACTGGCGCAACGGCCTTGGGCCCGGGGAGGAGGCACGGTTCCGGCAGGTCATGGATCGCCTGGCGGCGGAGGCGTTACCCCGCTACCGCGCGCTGGTCTACGGCAGCGCGGATCTGTTCAAGTTGTTTCTCGAGACGACGCCGGTGCGGGAGCTGGCCGACGTGCGCTTCGGGTCGCGGCCGGCATACCGCGGGCCGGGGCAGGAAACCATGGAGGGGATCCGGGCCATACCCTGGGTGTTCGGGTGGACGCAGACGCGACTCATGCTACCGGGATGGTTGGGCGTGGGCACCGCGCTCGAAGCCGTCGGCGGCGAGCCGGGCGGGCTCGAGGTATTGCGCCGCATGGCTCACGCCTGGCCGTTCTTCGACGACCTGCTCGCCAAGGTCGAGATGGTCTGTGCTAAGGCCGACCTCGCCATCGCGCGGATGTACGTGCGGGAGCTGGGGGGCGGCAGCGACCTCGCGCTGTTCGACCACCTGGAAGACGAGTTCCGGCGCACCATCGGCGCCCTGCTGCGCATCCGGGAAAGCGACTATCTCATGCGTGACAACCCGATGCTGCAGACGGCCATCGGACTGCGGAACCCGTACGTGGATCCGCTGTCGCTCTTGCAGGTGACCTTGCTGCAGCGCAAACGTGAGGCGGCGGGCGACGCGGCGACGGAGCCGGTCAGCGCCGGCCTCGCGTCCACCATCAACGGGATTGCCCAGGGGCTGCGCAACACCGGCTAGCCTTGCCACTCTCCCAACCGCGGCACAGCTTCAGGCATGCACCGTCGAACTTTCGTTCAGGCCCTTGGCGCCGCGGTCTCGACCGGACCGCTGGCCTCCCTCATCTCGCCCACTCGCCGCCTCGACCGCATCGGGCTCGAGCTCTATTCTGTGCGGGATGCGATGGGCCGGGATCCCGAGCGCACGCTCGCCGCGGTGCGGGCCATGGGATACACCGACGTCGAGCTGCTGTGGTCCTTCGGTAACTTCGGCCGCACCACCGAGCAGGTTCGGACGGCGCTCGATCAGGAGGGACTGCGCGCGCCCTCGGCGCACGTCTCACCCGCCGTTGTGCTGGTCGGCTGGGAGCGCAGCCTCGCCATCGCCCAGCGGCTCGGCCACGAATATCTGATCGTGCCGAGCTTCACAGCGGACACGGCCCGCTCGCTCGACGATTGGCGGGAATGGGCCGACCGCTTCAACACCGCGGGCGCCGCGGCGCGGCGCGCCGGCATCTGGCTGGCCTTCCACAACGAGGCCGACCACATGACGCCGATCGACGGCAAGGTGCCATACGACGTGTTCGTCGAGCGTACCGACCCGAGCGTGGTACGCCACCAGCTCGACGTCGGCAACATGGTCATGGGGGGCGGCGACCCGTTCGCCTACCTCGAGCGGTACCGCGATCGTTACTGGAGCTTCCACCTCAAGGACGTCGTGAAGGACCGCTCGCACGACACCGAGCTCGGCACGGGAACGCTCGATTTCCGGCGCCTGCTCGCGAGCATCCCCGACCTCGATCACAAGCCCTGCTACGTCGAGCAGGAGGGTGTCGAACATCCGCTCGACAACGCGCGCCACAACCAGGCGTATCTCAGCAAGCTGGAGTTCTAGCGGACATCCTGGCGCGTCGAGTGGTAGCCGAACCCGATCCA
>DATNOH010000039.1:0-15013 GCA_035601435.1 Gemmatimonadales bacterium
CAGCGGCGAAGAGCCGTTCAACTTCGTCACGCGGTATTTCGAGATCCAACCCGGCGGCTACTCGACGCTCGAGCGGCACCAGCATCCGCACGCGGTGGTGGTGATTCGCGGTCGCGGGCGCGTGATGCTGGGCGACCGGAGCCACGACATCGCGCCGTTCGACTGCGTGTACGTGTCGCCCGGCGTGGCGCACCAGTTCCGGGCGACCGGAACCGAGCCGCTGGGGTTTGTCTGCACCGTGGATCGCGTGCGGGATCGGCCCGAGGTGGTGGGATGACCATCCAGTCGATCAACCCGGCCACCGGCGCAGTGCTCGAGACGTTCGAGGAGACCGCATCGGAGGCGCTCGCGGGTATCCTGGGGCGCGCCGACGCCGCGTCGCGCGAATGGCGCCGCCGGCCGGTGGCGGAGCGTGGCGACCGGCTGCGTGCCGTCGCGCGTCTCCTCCGCGAGCGCAAGGATGCGTATGCCCGCACGATGGCGCTCGAGATGGGCAAGCCGCTGGCGCAAGGCGTGGGAGAGGCCGAGAAGTGCGCTTGGGTGTGCGACTACTACGCGCAGTATGGGGAAGCCTTCCTCGCTGATGAGCTCCACCCGACCGAAGCCTCGCGCAGTTACGTCCGGTTCGAAGCCCTGGGTCCGGTATTCGCGATCATGCCGTGGAATTTTCCCTTCTGGCAGGTGTTCCGCTTTGCCGCGCCGGCCCTGGTCGCGGGGAATGCCGGGATCCTGAAGCATGCGCCCAACGTGCCGCGCAGCGCGCTCGAGATCGAGAGCGTCTTCCGGGACGCGGGATTGCCGGACGGCCTGTTCCGGGCGGTGTTCCTCTCGAATGCCGCCGCGGGCGGCGTCATCGCCGACGCGCGCGTGCGCGCGGTGACGCTCACGGGAAGTGACCGGGCGGGGAGCCAGGTGGCAGAGCAGGCGGGGCGGCACCTGAAAAAGACGGTGCTGGAGCTCGGCGGCAGCGATCCGTTCGTCGTGCTGGACGATGCCGACCTGGAGCGAGCCGCGCGCACCGCCGCCGAGGCGCGTCTGATCAACAGCGGTCAAAGTTGCATCGCCGCGAAACGGTTCATCGTGGTGGAGCGGGTGGCCGACCGGTTCCTCGAGCGGTTCACGACCGAGATGCGCGCCCGGAAGGTGGGGGATCCGCTCGACCCCACGACGCAGGTCGGGCCGCAGGCGCGGCTCGATTTACGCGCCAATCTTCACCGGCAGGTGCAGGAGTCCGTGAAACGGGGGGCCCGACTGGTTCTCGGGGGCGAGCTCCCCGCCGGCCGGGGAGCCTTCTATCCGCCCACCGTGCTGGTCGCGGTGGAGCCCGGAATGCCCGCATTCGACGAGGAGACGTTCGGTCCCGTGGCGGCTGTGATCCGCGCCAAAGACGAAGCGGACGCGATCCGCCTGGCGAACGCTTCGCCCTACGGGCTCGGCGCGTCGGTCTGGACCGCGGACGTGAAGCGCGGTGAGCGTGTGGCCCGCGAGATCGACGCCGGCAGCGTGTTCGTCAACGCGCTCGTCAAATCCGATCCGCGGCTGCCGTTCGGTGGGGTGAAGCGCTCCGGCTACGGGCGCGAGCTGTCGCAGTATGGCCTGCGCGAGTTCGTGAACATCAAGACGGTGTGGCTGGCGTGAACGTCCGCGTCGGCACGTCGGGCTACAACTTCCCCGAGTGGAAGGGGCCGTTTTATCCGGCCAAGACGCCCGAGTCGAAGATGCTCGAGTACTACGCCCAGCGGCTCACCACCGTGGAGATCAACTACACGTTCTATCGGATGCCGAACGCGAAGACGGTGGCCGGCTGGGACGCCGTCACCCCCGCCGGGTTCAGCTTCGTCCTCAAGGCGCCGCAGCGTATCACGCACATCGCCCGGCTGCGTGATGTGGACGACCCGCTGCGTTACTTCCTCGAGACCGCGCGCAAACTGGGCCCAAAGCTCGGGCCGATCCTGTTTCAGCTTCCACCCAATTTCAAGAAGGACGTGGACCGCCTGAACGATCTGCTCACGCAGTTCCCGGCGGACCTGCGGTGCGCATGGGAGTTTCGCCACGAATCGTGGTTCACGGACGACGTGTACGGGGCGCTGCGGGTCGGGAACGCCGCGTTGTGCGTCGCGGACACGGAAGCGGGGCATACCCCCTTGGTGGCGACCGCCGACTTCGGCTACATGCGGCTGCGCGACGAAGGCTACAAGAGCGAGGATCTCGAGCAGTGGGCCACGACCGTGAACGAGCTGGGGAAGGGATGGGGGGACGCGTTCATCTTCTTCAAGCACGAGGAGTCGGGGATCGGGCCGAAGCTGGCGCAGGAGTTTGCGAAACTCGTCTCCTGACCCGGTGCCTTGGCTCTTCATCGAGGCCCAGCGCTTCCGCCCGCCTGCCAACCTGAGTCAGGCTGTGTTCAAGCTGCTGTAGCTGCCGCGAAGAGAGTCCAACGAACACCCTCCGGATTACAGCCGCGTGCTGCCGGAAGGCAGGGACGATGAGTTTCCTGCCACGCTCGGTGAGCGCGACAATACGTATACGGCGGTCGTCGGCGCTCTCGACGCGGCTGACCAGCCCCCTACCGTACAGGCGGTCGACCGCAGCGCTGATCGACCCCGGAGTGAGGTTCACCTTGGGCCCGATCGTATTCACGGGGAGGGGTCCCTTGTGAAGGAGCACCTCCAGCACCCGGAAATCTGAGTCGTCCAAACCCGCCTGCTGCACTTTCCCGAACGCGTATCTGTGGATGGCTTGGAGCGCCTTGTTCATGATGAGCCAGACGTGCACCGCGTCTGATGATCGTGCCAAAGTGAACGCCTCTCGTTGACGTCCGTTTTGCCCGGGAACATCCCCATTGCGACAGATGTTTTCACGCCATCTATATCGATATCAATATAATTAGGGTACCTCATTGAAGGAAGGAACGATTCCATGACCGCTATGCAAGACGCCGCGGCTGTCGTGCAGGCCTACGCGATCGACAAGGCGCATTCCGAAGTGGCGTTCCAGGTCCGTCACCTGGTAACCAAAGTGCGCGGTCGGTTCGCGGACTTTGCCGGCACGGTTCGGTTCGACGAGCAGCACCCCGAGGACTCGTCGGTTTCTGTGACGATCGCCGCGTCGAGCGTCGATACCAGTACCGCGGATCGCGATCAACACCTGCGGTCCGGTGACTTCTTCGCCGTCGACACCTATCCGACGATCACGTTCGAGAGCTCGCGTGTCGTGCGGAAGAGCTCGCAAGCCTACGACGTCGTCGGCACCCTGACCATCCGCGGCATCGCTAAGGACATCACGCTGCCGGTCACCTACTTGGGAACCGCGAAGGATCCGTTCGGCAGCAGGAGAGCAGGCTTTGAGGCCGGCATCACGATCAATCGGAAGGACTTCGGGCTCGGCTGGAACGCGGCGCTCGAGACGGGTGGATTCCTGGTCGGCGACGACGTGCAGATCAGTCTCTCGATTCAAGCTGTGGCGCAATAGGGCCACCAACAACTCTTGAAGGGGAAACGGGTGGGCTTGCTGCCCTCCCAAGGAGAGAGGGCATGAGCCGCGTCGTCCGTATCTATCAAGCGGGAGCGCCGAGCGTAATGCGCCTGGAGCAACAGACCGTCGGCGCCCCTGGGCCTGGACAGGTGCGCCTGCATCAGGCGGCCATCGGCCTCAACTTCGTCGACACGCTGTTCCGATCCGGTGCCTTTGGCGCAGGTGGTTTCCCTTTCGTGCCCGGAGTGGAAGGCGCCGGCGTGGTAGACGAAGTCGGGCCCGCGGTAACCAACGTCCAAGTCGGAGATCGCGTCGCCTATTACTCCGCGCTTGGGGCGTATGCCGATGAGCGCCTCATCGAGTCGCATCACCTGGTTCACGTTCCGGACGACATCACGCTGGAACAGGCCGCGGCGCTGCTGGCCAAGGGGCTTACCGCCTGGATGCTCGTGAAGCGGGCGCACGCCGTCGCACCGGGCGACGTCGTGCTGGTTCAGGCGGCCGCCGGCGGTGTCGGCACGTTCGTCTCGCGCTGGGCAAAAGGGCTGGGGGCGACGGTCATCGCCGTGGTGGGTTCGCCTGCAAAGGCCGAGTTCGTACGGCGCGGTGCCATCGAGCATGTCCTGGTGAACGACGAATCCAACCCGCTCGAATCGATTCGTGCGCTCACCGACGGACGCGGGGTGGATGTCGTGTACGACGGCGTCGGAACGGGGACATTCGCGCTGTCGGTCGCCGCGGTCCGGGACGGCGGCGATCTCATTCGCTTCGGCAATTCGTCGAGAGGGGGGCCACCATCGTCGGGCGAGGAGCGGAGGCTGGCGGGACGCGGGATCGTCGCGTTGTCGCCGAGCGTGGCGCAGTACATCACGAACCGGACTCAGCTCGATCAGGCGTCGGCGGAGGTGTTCGCAGCATTTCGCGCCGGTACGTTCGGAACCCTCGCCATCACCCGTTATGCATTGGCCGACGTCACCAAGGCGCACCAGGACCTGGAGGCGCGCCGCACAACCGGGCCCCTCATCCTGATCCCGTGGCAGCGCGACTGAAAAGGAGTTCACGGCATCGGCAGCCCCCCGGGTCCGTGTCCCGACGCCCATTTGGCGCTGCCGTAGTCCTGCGCCTGAACGGCCCCGAGCCGGCGCACGACCTCAGCCGGGTCGGTGAGGGTGGGGGTGAGGAGATGTTGAGTGGCGAGTCGCCGCTGGAGGATGTCGATACTCCGGCGAGTCACGGCGCCGCGTTCTCGATCACGGCTTCCAGATCCTGCGGGGCCCGCTTGCGACACTCCTTCTTCAGGTCGGCGATGTCGGCCGCGAGGAACGCGCCCAGAACGCCATTGCCGGTGATCTCGAACGCCGGCAGCTCCTTTTTGGCGACGGTGTTGGAATACAGCGCAATCACCGCGCGCTGATCGAACTGGTAGAAGGAGTACGTCGGGTAACGGCCGAACAGCCACACTTGAGCGGGCCTGCCGTAATCTCTCGCGAGCCGCGCAAAAAACCGATAGGCATCCGCGACCAGCGCCGGGATCAGAGGACCGTCCTCGAAGTGCTTGCCGAGAGAGAACATGAGCTCGTGGTTCTCGAGATCGGGGAGAAACGCCTCGAGCGTGGTGCCGGCCCGGCTGAGGAAGGCTTTGATGGCGGCGTCGTGATTCTCCCGCCAGCGGCGTGAGTGGATGAAGTACAGGGCCATGGTGGTCGACGAGCCGATGAGCTCGTCAAACCGGTGAACCAATCCGGCGAACGGGGCGACCCGGACGATGCCGAACGGGGGCTCAGAACTGGCGGTCATTGACGGTCAGCCTCCGATAGATCGACAAGTGCCGCAGGGCCGCGGCCTTCTTCCCCGCCTGCTCGTACAGCCGCGCCAGATTGAAGTACGCGTCCGCCAGACGCCGGTCCGCCACGATCGCTTGCTCGTACGCTTTGACGGCGTCGTTGGGACGCCGCCGATCTTCCAATGCGATCCCCAGGTTGAACCACGCGGTCGCATGTCCGGGGTGGTCCGCCACCGCGGCGCGAAAGTGCGTCTCGGCCTCCTCGGCCCGGTCCGCCTCGACAAGGAGTCTACCTAGGTTGACGTGCGCGTCGGCGTGGTGCGGATCCAGCTCGAGCGCGCGACGGTACGCGTCGCGCGCCTCGTCGGCCTCACTCACCTCGAGCTCCAGTCCCAGCGCGAACCACTGCTCGGCGTCGAGATCCTCCTCGACCCGGCGCGCTGCGGCCGCCCGCCGCCGCGCCAGCGGCGCGGCCCGCTGCGCCAGCGTCGCCACGTCGAAATCCAGGACCAGCTGCCCCGACTCCGGATGCCAGGCGATCGCCTCGTCCCGCACGACAACGCGATGGCCCTCCGCCGTGATGCGGAGCTCAGAGAGCGCCCGCCCGCGTGGTAGCTGCTGCTTTAGGCGGCGCAGTGAGCCGCGGATCTTCGCGGCGGGGATGCGGGCCGCCATCAGCCCCTTCGCGGCGCGCAGCAGCACCAGGTCTTGAAAGGAAAAGCGCAGCTCCCCCCGCGCGGCGCGCGAGGGGGAGAGAAAACCGGCTCGGGTGTACGATCGGATCTGCGCGGGAGAAAGACCGAGAAGCCGCGCGACTTCCTCGGTGGTGTAGCCCGTCATCGCCTAGGCGCTGGCGGCCTTTCGTCTCTTGGCTGGCTTGGTTTCGGCGGCGCGCTCGGCGCGCTTCGCGGGCTTGCGCTCGCCGCCGGTCGAGCCCTTGCCCTTCGCGAGACTCGCCTTCAGCGCCTCCATGAGGTCGATGATCTGCGTCTTGGGGGCTTCGGTCGGCTCCTCGGTGATCTCCTCGCCGTCCACCTTCCGCTGAATCTGCTCCTGGATTCTGGCCTTCACCGTGTCCTCGTACTTCTTGGGCTCGAACGTCTCGGTCGCCGCCTGCTCGATCAGCTGCACCGCCATGTCCAGCTCCGCCTTCTTCACGTCGACCTTCGGGATCGGCACCTCGTCGATCGAGCGTACTTCGTTGGCGTAGCGCAGCTGCTCCATCGCGAGCCCCCGGCCGAGCGGCCGTATCATGACCAGGTATTGCTTGCCCCGCGCCGCCCACTGCCCGATCGCCACCTTGCGGGTCTTGTTCAGGGCTTCGCCCAGCAGCGTGAACGCCCGGTCGCCGCCCTTATCGGGCCCCATGAAGTAGACCTTGTCCATGTACATCCGGTCCACCGTGTCGGCGTCCACGAATTCGGTGATGTTGATCGACCCCGTCCCCTTCTCCTCGAGCGCCTTCAGCTCGTCGGGGGTGAACTGGACGTAGCGGCCCTTGGCGAACTCGTACCCCTTGATCATGTCCTCTTTCTCGACCTTCTCGCCATCCTTCGAGCAGACGTATTGCTGCTTCAGACGGGCCCCGTCCTTCTTGTGCAGCCAGTTGAACGAGATCGCGGCCGACGACTCGCCGGCCGAGAACATTTTGATCGGGACCGAGACGAGTCCGAAGGAAATCGTGGCGGAGCCAATCGAGTGCGCGGGCATAGGGCCTGCTGGTGATAGGGTGAGTGTCCGACGGACCGCATCAGGATATTACCACTGGCGCGAGGGAGGGTCCATCCTGCGCCCGCCGCGCCGATTGCCACGCGGTGCGCTTTCGGTCTACAATGGACCCACGCCCGTGACACCGACCCCCCCGACCCCGCCGACCCGCCCCCCGCCGGAGGACGCCCTCAAGCCATACCGCGCCAAGCGCTCCGCCGACCGCACGCCCGAGCCATCCGGCTCGGTCGCCGCCGCACCGGGGCGGCGGTTCATCGTCCACCAACACGCGGCCACCCGCCTCCATTTCGACCTGCGGCTCGAGCTGGACGGTGTGTTGAAATCGTGGGCCGTGCCCAAGGGGCCGTCGCGCGATCCCGCGGACAAACGCCTGGCAGTGTATGTCGAGGACCACCCCATCGAGTACGGCGACTTCGAGGGGATCATCCCTGAAGGCAACTACGGCGCGGGCGCGGTGATCGTGTGGGACCGCGGCGTGTGGGTGCCCATCGAGGATCCGGTGGCGGGGCTCGCCAAGGGGAAGCTGCTCTTCGAGCTGCGCGGCTACAAGCTGCGCGGCGTCTGGACGCTCGTGAAGATCAAGAAGTCGGTGAAGGACTGGCTCCTGATAAAGGAGCGGGACGCCTACACCTCGAAGAACGGGGCCACGTTTCCCCCCGGTTCGGTGCTGTCGGGGCTAACGGTCGAGGAGCTGCGCGACGGCAACAAGAAAGCGGCGAAGCTCGTGGCCGAGTTGAAGAAGCTCAAGGCGTCCGTGCGCGTCGTCCACGCGGAGGACGTCGCTCCCATGCTCGCCGAAACGCGCGAGGAGCCGTTCTCGCGCGCCGGGTGGGTCTTCGAGGTGAAGCTCGACGGCTATCGCATGCGCGTGGTGAAGGAAGACGGGACGGCTCGGCTGATCACCCGCAACGGCAACGATTACTCCGCGGCCTTCCCGGAGCTGATTCGTCCGATCGCCGCACTGCCGTACTCGAGCCTGCTAATGGACGGGGAGCTGGTGATCCTGGACGAGCAGGGGCGGCCGAGCTTTCAACGCCTCCAGAACCGGGCGCGCATCGGCCGCGCCCCGGAGATCCGGCATGCGTCCGTCGAGACACCTGGCACCCTCTATCTCTTCGACCTGATGGCGGTGGAGGGTTTCGACCTGCGGTCCCTGCCGCTCCTGAAGCGCAAGGCGCTCCTGCGGAAAGTGCTGCCGGAGGCGGGACCGCTGCGCTACTCGGAGCATTTCGAGAAGGACGGCGAAGCGTTGTACGACCGGGCGGTGGGGATGGGACTGGAGGGCATCGTCGCCAAGAAGGCCGACGCCCCGTACAAGAGCGGACGCTCCGACCTCTGGCAGAAGATCCGCGCCGACAAGACCGGGGATTTCGTCGTCGTGGGCTATACCGCGCCCAAGGGCAGCCGTGGCGGATTCGGAGCCCTCCACCTGGGGGGCTACGCCGACGGGAAGCTCGTCTATGCCGGTCGCGCGGGCAGCGGATTCAGCGGCCAGATGCTGAAAGACGTGGGGGATCAGCTCCTGGCGCTCGAGACCCCTCGGCCGCCGTTCGAGGGTCCGGTTCCAGCGGAGAAAGAGAGTCACTGGGTGAAACCGGAGCTCGTGGCCGAGGTCCGATACAAGGAGGTGACGGGGGACGGGCTGCTGCGGCAACCGGTCTTTCTGCGGTTCCGGGACGACAAGCAGCCCGAAGAATGCGTGCTACCGGCACGGGGGACGCGGGACGAGGAAGCGAGTGAGGAGCCCGCGCCCGAAGCCGCTAGACTCTCATCTCCCTTCCCCCCTCCCGCGGTGCAGTTCACGAACCTCGGGAAAGTCTTCTGGCCGGAAGAGGGATACACCAAGGGCGACTTGATCGAGTACTACCGAGCCATTTCACCGTGGATGCTGCCCTATCTCACCGAGCGGCCGCTGGTGCTCACGCGTTTCCCCGACGGCATCAACGGGAAGTCGTTTTTCCAGAAGGACGCGCCGGAGTATGCCCAGGCGTTCGTGCGCACGATTACCATCTGGAGCGAGGACTCACAGCGCGAGCTCGACTATTTCGTGTGCGACAACGAATCCTCGCTGCTCTACATCGCCAACATGGCGGCGATCCTGCTCCACGTCTGGTCGTCGCGCGTGGAGACGCTGGAGGCGCCCGACTGGTGCATCCTGGACCTCGATCCCAAGGATGCTCCCTTTACGGACGTCGTCACGGTCGCGAAGGCGGTGAAGGCGTTATGCGACGACATCGGCCTGCCGACGGGCATCAAGACGAGCGGCTCGACCGGCCTGCACGTGCTGATTCCGCTGGGCCGCCAGTGCACCTACGAGCAATCGCGCACCCTCGGGGGGCTGCTGGCGCGGGTCATCGCGGCCGAGCTGCCCGAGATCGCCACGGTCACCCGCCAGGTCCAAAAGCGGGGCGGCAAGGTGTACCTCGATTACGTCCAGAACGGCCACGGGCGACTGCTGGTGGCACCGTTCAGCGCGCGGCCCTTGCCGGGCGCATCTGTGTCGATGCCGCTCAAATGGAGCGAGGTGACGCCCAAGCTCGACATCAAGAAGTTCACGATCAAGACCGCTCCCGCCCGAATGAAAAAGCTCGGAGACGATCCGCTGCGCGCGGTGCTCGAGCACAAGCCCGATTTGGTCCACGCGCTCGAGCAGCTCCATGACCGACTCGGCTGAGGTGCGGTTCGCCGCCGGCGAGCGGGCGGGTGAGGTGTCGGGGTTGCTGCTTCGGCCGGACGGGGCGAGGCTGCTCTACGTGCTCGCGCACGGCGCGGGAGCCGGGATGCGGCATCCGTTCCTAGAGTCGATCTCCCAGCGCCTGGCGGAGCGGAGCATCGCGACTCTGCGGTATCAGTTTCCCTACATGGAGCAGCGGGCCCGCCGGCCCGATCCGCCGGCCGTGGCCGCCGCAACGGTGCGGGCGGCGGTCGTGGAGGCGGCCCGCGTCGCGCCGGGACTGCCGCTGGTAGCGGGCGGCAAGTCGTTTGGTGGGCGGATGACGTCGACGGCCCAGGCCGAGGCGCCGCTTCCGGGCGTGCGGGGGCTCGTGTTCCTCGGCTTTCCGCTGCATCCTCCCGGACGACCAGGCGACTCACGCGCTGAGCATTTGGCCCAAGTCCGGATACCGATGCTGTTCCTGCAGGGGGACCGGGACGACTTCGCCGACCTGAAGCTCTTGAAGCCCCTGGTCAAACGGCTCGGCGATCGGGCGACCCTGCACCACGTGGAAGGCGGGGATCACTCGTTTCACGTGCTCAAGCGATCGGGTAGGACGGATACTGAGGTGATGGGCGAACTGGTGGGGAGGATTGCCGACTGGGCAGGGAGGCTCGTAGAGGTACTCCCAACCTCCCCCCACCTCCACTAACCTCTACCAACCTCTACAACCGGCTTTATGCCCAACTATTGGATTGTCAAAACCGAGCCGTCCACCTACAGCTACGAAGAGCTGGCCCGCCAGAAGACCGCTGTCTGGGATGGGGTCAAGAACAACCTTGCCCTGAAGTACCTGCGGCAAATGAAGCCCGGCGACCCGGTGCTGGTCTATCACACGGGAGACGAGAAGGCCGTCGTGGGCGTGGCGGAGGCGACATCGGAGGCCTATCCCGACCCCAAGCAGAAAGATCCCAAGCTGGCCGTGGTGGATCTCCGGGCAGTGGAGAGACTGCCGCGGGCGGTGCCGCTCGCCGAGATTAAGAAGGACCGCGCATTCGCCGACTTGGCGCTGGTGCGGATCGGTCGACTATCGGTCATGCCGGCATCGGCGGATCAGTTCAAACGCATCGTCAAACTTGGCGGCGCTAAATAATGGAGGCTTCATGGGCAAAGGCGACATTCGCAGCAGGCGTGGCAAGATCCGCCGCGGTACATATGGCGTCACTCGTCCCAAGAAGAAGAAACTGAAGAAGAAGGCCGCCGAGGCGGCGAAAGCGGCGAAGGTGGAAGGGCAGTGAGAGCGCTCTGGGTCGCCGGAATCGTCCTGCTTGTCGCCGCGCCGGTCGCGGCGCAGCGTGACGACCGCTGGCAGATGACGCTCAACGACGGGCGGATCCTCTGGGACCTGCATCTCGTCCGGTTCCGTGGCGACACGCTCGCCGTGCAGCAGGGCGACTCGACGTTCCGTTTCCCCATCACTCAGGTGGACGAGTTGCGCCTCGTGCGGAAGGCCGAGCGGCGCCAGACCAACGAGCCCAACCGCTACGGCGGTGTGCTGGGCGGCGCGGATGACGAAGCCTTCCGGCTCACCCTGTACGACCTCGCCGAGCGTCGCCAGATCCTCGCACAGATCTTCAAGGACCATCCGCCCGTGCCGTCCCCCTAGGCCACGGTGAGCTCCGCTCGACGCATCTTGCTCGCCGACGCCGACGCGTTCTATGTGGCGGTGGCGCGCCTGGCGGATCCGGAGGGCGCGGGCAAGGCCCGGTTCCTCATCGTCGGGGGCTCGCCGGAGCAGCGCGGCGTCGTGACGTCCGCTTCGTACGAAGCGCGGGCCTACGGCGTGCATTCCGCGATGCCCATGGCCCGGGCGGTGCGCCTCTGTCCCGGAGCGACCGTCGTCTCGGTGCCGTGGGATGCCTGCGCACGCAAGAGCGGCGAGATCGCCGCGGTGCTGCGGCGCTTCACCCCCGTCGTGGAACAGGCTTCCAGCGACGAGTTCTACCTCGATCTCTCAGGCACCGAGCAGTTGTACGGCGGCGAGCCGCTCGCGGTGACGGCCCACCGGATACGCGACGCCGTGCTCGCCCAGACCTCGCTCTCTCTGTCCATTGGGGGTGGGACTTCGAAGTTTGTCGCGAAGCTCGCTGCCGGCGTCGCCAAGCCGCGTCCCGGCGGGGGGGCCGATGGCGTGTGCGTCGTGGCCCCCGGAACGGAGGCCGAGTTCATGCTGCAGTTCGCCCTCGCGGACATCCCCCTGATCGGACCCAAGTTCCAGGAGCGCCTGGCTCGGTTTGGTCTGCGCACCGTGCGTGACGTGGTCCGGCACGAGCGAGAGACGCTGGTGGGCTGGTTGGGAGAGCGCGAGGGCGGCTGGCTGCACGAGCGGACGCGCGGCATCGATCGGGCGCCGGTCGAGGCCGATCGCGAGACCAAGTCGGTGAGCCGCGACGAGACCTTCTCGACGGATTTGGACGGCGACGAGGCGCTCGCCGCCAGGCTGCTCACTCTGGTCGACCGGGCCAGCGCCGACATCCGGGAGCAAGGGCTCGTGGCCCGGACCGTCACCGTGAAGCTGCGCGATGCGGACTTCACCACACGCCAGGCCAGCCGCACGCTGGCCGACCCGGTCCAGTCTGACCGCGCGGTGTACGCCGTGGCGCGCGGCCTGTTGTCACGGCTCCGCGCCGCTCGCCGAGTGCCCGCCCGCTTGATCGGCGTCGCCCTGTCGCAACTCGTCGAGCAGGGCGGTGAGGGTCAGTTATCCCTGCTCGAGTCCGGCGGCAGCACGGTGGAGACCGAGCGGGACCGGGTCATCTCGCGCATGATCGACGAGGTGCGCGAGAAATTCGGTCCGGACGCGCTCGGCCGGGGCGGGGCCCAGCGCTAACTACATAGCCCCGAGCGCAGCCGCGGCCTTGTTCACCGCCCCCTGCTTCACCCAGAGCAGGGCTCCATACCGCCCCATCCCCGCGCACACGCCGGTGACGGCCGTGACGTTGATCTTCGCCGCGCCGAGGCGCGACAGGATGTTGGCCAGCGCGCCGACCCGGTCGTCCCCGTCGACCAGGAAGGCCGTTTTCGGTTTCGACAACTTGATCTTCGCCCCCTTCGCGGCCGCGGTGAACAACACGGCGTCCGACGGCACGAAGTCCACCTGCGCCTTCCGCGCGCTCGGGAAGGCGTGGACAGCCAGCAGGTTCACGCCGGCACTCCTCAGGGTCTCGAGCAGACGGGCGCCCTCGCCGGGCTTGTCGGATATGGTCGTGTAGTAGTAGCTCACCCTGCGGATCGTATCGGCCATGGCGGTCTCCCGATGTGGTCTTGTGCTTGACAATGGCCCGCCGTCCGGCCGGCCGCCAGGACTCGCCCTACCTCACGTAGAACGCCGTCCGCTCGAGCCTCCCGGAGCGCTCGAACCATACCGTTACCGCCCCGGCACCAGCCGTGGCCGCGAACGCCCGGCGCAGATCCTCGGCACTCGACACCCGCACCCGGTTGATCTGGAGAATCACGTCTCCCGAGCGCAGACCGGTGGCCTCTCCGATGTCTTCGGGGAGATCGTAGATCAGCGCGCCATGGTCGCTCTGAATGTCGCGCTCGGCTCGCACCGCCGGGGTCACCGTCACGACCTTCATGCCGCCCAGCACCGCCACCTTCTCCGCGAGCGTGGTTGGGAAATCCGTGACTGCCAGCCGGGCGTTGCGGCCCTCGCCTGCGTGGCGGTAGCTCACGACGAGCGTGTCGCCGGGACCCGTGTCGAGCATGACCGCCTCCCAGTCGAGGAAGGTGCGCAACCGCCGGCCGCGGGCGCTCACGAGCACGTCGCCTGCCGCCACGCCGGCCCGGCCCGCGGGCCCGCCCAACGCCACCTGGATCACGCGCAGGCCGCCCGCCTTCTTCCATCCCCGCAGGTCCTCGGCACCCGCGACGTCGAGCCCCACCCAGGCGCGCCGCACTTTCCCGAACCGTCGCAGCTCGTCCGCCACGCGGAGGGCCCGCTCGATCGGGATCGCAAAACCGATCCCCACTGAGCCGCCCGAGCTCGTGAAGATCGAGCTGTTCACGCCCACCACGTCCCCCACGGCATTCGCCAGCGGTCCGCCCGAGTTGCCGGGGTTGATGGGCGCGTCGGTTTGTATCATGCCGACGTAGATCCCCGACTGACCCTCCGAGGGAAGCAGGTTGCGCCCGACGGCACTCACCACTCCCGCGGTCACGGTGGGCTCCGTGTTGCCGAGCAAGTAGGCGAACGGGTTGCCCACCGCCACGACCCACTCCCCGATCATCAGGTCGGTGCTCTTACCAAGCGGAGCGGTCGGCAGGCCCGTCGCGTCCAGCTTCAGGACTGCGATGTCGGTGAGCGGGTCCTCGCCCAGGATTTTCGCGGGGAAGTCCCTGCCGTCGCGCGTAGTGACCACGATCTGCTCGGCCCCTTGCGTGACATGCTGGTTCGTGATGACCACACCGTCCGCGGAGATGACGAATCCGGACCCGTAGCCCTCCACCACCTGCTCGGCGCCGCGCGGTGTGAAGAACTGCTCGAAGGGGTCCTGAGGCAGCCGCCGCTCGCGCCGCAGGACGTTGACGCTCACCACCGCCGGGGCGAGCCGGCTGGCCGCGGTGACGATGGCCGTTTGGCGGAACTTGCCGAGACTTTGGGCCGCGAGGTGTGGCGTCGCAGCCACAGCCGCAACCGAGGCTCCGAGGAGCAGGAGAGATCGAGTCATGAGGAAAATCTTACACGCTTGACGCGCGTCGGGCTCGCCGGTAAATCAGCCCGCGGGATCCAACGCGTCGTAGCCCGTTCCCGTATCCCTCCAGGAACCACCCTGAGGAGCTCGTCCGATGTGCTGCATGGCTCTCCGTCAAGCCGCTGTCTCCCTGCTCTTGTCTTCCGCACTCGCCCTGCCGGCCCCGGCCCCCGCTGCGGCGCAGGGTCGCCGGCCCGTGAAACGGGCGACCGACGCGGCTCCAGTCGGCGGCGCCGATTCGCTCAATAATCTCAAGTTCCGAAACCTCGGCCCCTCAGTGGCCGGCGGCCGTGTGGCCGCCGTCGTGGGCGTGCCCGGAGACCGCAACGTGTACTACGTCGGCGCGGCGGCGGGCGGTGTGTGGAAGACCACGGACGGCGGCGATTCGTGGGAGGCCGTGTTCAAGGACCAGCCGACGTCGTCGATCGGCGCCCTGGCGCTCGCGCCCTCGAACCCCAACGTCGTGTGGGTGGGCACCGGCGAATCGAACCCGCGGAACGACGTGGTGGATGGCCGCGGGGTCTTCATGTCGCCCGATGCGGGCAAGAGCTGGCAGTTCATGGGACTGAGCGACGTGGGCCAGGTTTCCCAGATCGTGATCGATCCCGCCAATCCGGACAT
>DATNOH010000040.1:0-23232 GCA_035601435.1 Gemmatimonadales bacterium
GGTGCACGGCCGCATCTCGTTCCAGGGCGCCGATATCAAGGACTTCATCATCCTGCGCTCCGATCGCACCCCGATCTACAACCTCGCCGTGGTCGTGGACGATCTCGACATGCGAATCACCCACGTGCTGCGCGGCGACGACCACATCTCGAACACGCCAAAACAGATCGCGCTGTATCGCGCGCTTGGCGCTCCGCTGCCGGTGTTCGGCCATGTCCCGATGATCAACGGCCCCGACGGCAAGAAGCTCTCCAAGCGCCACGGCGCGACGGCGGTGGGCGACTATCAGCACATGGGCATTCTCCCCGCCGCCATGCGGAACTTCCTGGCGCTGCTCGGATGGAGTCCCGGCGGCGACCGCGAGATCATGACGCTGGACGAGGTGATCAAGCTGTTTTCGTTCGCCGGGATCCAGCAAAAAGCCGCGATCTTCGACATGACGAAGCTCGAGTGGATGAACGGCCAGTATCTCTCGATGACGCCCGCCGAGGAGCTCTATCCGCTCGTGGCCCCACAGCTGGCGCAGCTCGGGGTGAATGGCAACAAGGCGGCGGTGCTCAAGGCGATCGCCGCCGTGAAGACGCGGTCGCGCACTACGCTGGATGTCGCGCGCCAGGTGGCCGCCCGGCTGGACCCGAAGCACGTCGTCGTCGACGAGAAGGCAAAGCAGGAGATCGCGAAGGATCCGGGGGGCTACAAGGCCTCGCTCGAGGCGAGTCTCGCGGCGCTCAAGGACACCGACTGGACGCCGGAGCAGCTCGAACGACGACTGCGCGCGCTGGCGGAGCAGCAGGGTGTGGCGGCGGGGAAGATCTTCCAGCCGATTCGCATCGCGCTCACCGGCGGCACCGTGTCGGAGCCGGTGAACGAGCTGCTATATGTGGTGGGGAAAGAGGCGGCCCTGGAGCGGCTGAAAGCGGCGACTACGGCACCGCGCTGACGCTATCCGTCTTCGTTTTCGTCGTATCGCCCCGGGCTCGACGCTCGGCGTCGCGCTCCGCTTGCTTCCGCGCCCGCAGGTCGCGCACGTACTGCTTGAACAGCCGTAGCGTCTCGGTGCGTCGGGCCGCCTGCATCAGGTCCTCCCGCATCTCGTCCAGCTGGCGCGCCCGCCGTTGCTCGTCGTAGTTCCCCTGCGGCAGGCTGATCGGTAGGAGCGCCAGCGCTGCCGTGGGAATCTTGATGCCCGCCACATGGATGAACTGCGAGTCGATACCGAACACCTTCCCGGCTACGTCCGTGGTCCAGACGGGGATTCGCCGGGACCGCTGATCTTGGTCGATGAACACGTTGAGCGAGTCGACCATGGCGCGCAGCCGGCGCACCACGGTCGTGTCGCGGCTCTCCTGCGGCTCGTACAGCGCGTCGGCGACTTCGGACGGCAGCGCGGGCCGCGGCAACACCCACAGCCGACCGTCGCCCACCTGGGGTAGGGTCACCATGTGGGGGCCGACGGCCACCGGGCTCGTGGCGAGCGTCGTGTCGGGCTTGCCGACCGGAGCGGGAACGGGCCGTGTCGTGTCGGGCGCGGCGCCATTGGGCAGCGGCCGTCCCAGGCCGCCGCTCGGACCCTTGCCGCGCCGCGTGCCGCCGAACGGCGGCAGCTCGGGAGGCTGTGGTCGGGACGGCGGAATGATGGTGATCAAGCCCTGCGGCCGGTCGATGCGCCATGACCCGCTGAACGCGAGGATGACGATCGTCAGGTGCGCGACCGCGCTGACGACCCAGGTGAGCCGCCGAAACTTGAACGGGGGCCTCCGGATCTCAAACAGCGGCGAGCACCTTTCCCAGCCGCTCGGCGGCTTCGACCAGCCGCGGCGTGCCGACCGTGAGCGCGATACGGAAAAATCCTTCACCGCCCGCCCCGAACCCGCTACCGGCGAGCGTCACCACTCCCGCCTCCGTGAGCGCGCGCCGCGCGAACGCCGCCGACGCGACGCCCTCGGGCAGCGGCACCCACACGTACATGGTGGCCTCCGGCGTCTCCGGCTCGAACCCCTGAGCGCGCAGCACCGGCAGCATGGCATCGCGCCGCTCCCGGAAACGCGCGACGTAGCCGCGCGCCAGCGCCTCCGCCTGCGGCAGCACGGCCGCCCCCGCGGCCTGCACCGCGAGGAACGCGCCGGTGTCCACGTAATTCTTCACGCGCGCCAGCGCCGCGATCAGCTCCGGCCGCCCCGCAGCCCACGCGAGCCGCCACCCGGTCATGCAGAACGTCTTCGACAGCGAGTGGAATTCCACCGCGACGTCGCGCGCCCCCGGGATCTCGAAAATGCTGGGCGCCACCTGGTCGTCGAACGTGATCTCGCAGTAGGGATTGTCGTACGCGATCACGATCCCATGCTGCTTGCAGAACGCCACCATGCGCTCGAGATAATCTCGCGGTGCGATCGCGGCGGTGGGATTGTTGGGGTAGTTCAGGTAAACCAGCTTGGCGCGGCGGAGGACATCGGAGGGAATCTCGTCGAGCTCTAGCAGGAAGCTCGTCCGCGGCGTCAGCGCGTAGCGGTACGGCTCCGCGCCCGCGAGCACGGTGCCGCCCTCGTACACGGCGTAACCCGGCTCGGGCACGATCGCCACATCGCCCGGGTCGAGCAGCGCCATCGCGAGATGGGCGATGCCTTCCTTCGATCCGATGAGCGGGTGCAGCTCGGTAAACGGATCGAACCGCGCGCCGAAGCGCCGCTTCATGTAGCCCGCCGCGGCCTCGCGGAACGCCGGAAGGCCGATCTGAAACGCGTAGCGGCTCATCGCGGGGTCGCGGATGGCGTGCGCCAGCGCTTCCACCGCCACCTCGGGCGGCGCGAAATCGGCGTCCCCCGCTCCGACGTCGATCACGTCCACGCCCTGCTGCACGAGCCGGCGCTTGATCGCCGGAATCTCGGCCATCGGGTAAGTGGGTAGCGCCGTCAAGCGCTTGCTGAACGGGGTCACGATGTCGCCTCTCCGAAGAATCTACGCTCCCCTAGTCCAGCGCGTTACCGCCCTCGACCGCCCCGGCCGCCCCGGCTGCCGCCCCGATGCCGTGTCGCGCGAAGAACTCCTCGCAGGCGCCCCGCACATCGGCCCAATGGCCCACCAGCCGTGTTGCCGCGGGCAGCCCTTCGAGAATCATGGCCCCGTAGCGCTTTGTGACGACGCGCCGGTCCAGCAGCACGACGGCTCCCACGTCCCCGCGGCTGCGGATCAGGCGCCCGAATCCCTGCTTCAGCTTCAGAGCGGCGTTGGGGACGAGGTAATGCGCGAAGCCGTTCAGACCCCGCGCCTCCAGCCGCTCCAGCCGCGCGGCCGTGAGCGGCTCCGTCGGCACCTTAAAGGGGAGCTTCGCGAGGATCAGCACCCGCAGCGCGCGCCCCGGTACGTCAACGCCCTCCCAGAACGAGTCGGTTCCCAGCAGAACCCCGGATCCCGCCTCCCGGAACCGTCGCAACAGGTGATCGCGCTGTCCTTCGCCCTGCACGAACAACGGCCAGCGGCCGGCGATCGAGTCGCGCACCGCCTCCGCCGTCCGCCGCAGCGCCGCATGGCTCGTGAACAGCACGAACATGCCGCCGTCGGAGGCATGGGCCAGCTCCACCAGCACCCGCGCGACCGCTGCGCCGTGTCCCGACTCGTCATCGCGCGGCTCGGGGAGATCGGTGGGGATCCCGAACAGACACTGTGAGGCGTAGTCGAACGGCGAGGCATGGATCTCACGCACCTTGGTCCGCGCCGGCGGCAGGTCGAGCCCGAGCCGCTCCTCGAGGTAGCTGAAGTCTCCGCCCGCCGCGAGGGTGGCGCTCGTGAGCACCACGGTCTCGATCCGGTCGAACAGGTTTTCCTTGAGGACCGGCGCCAGATCGAGCGGCACGGCGGCGAGCGACACGTTCGGCGTCTTCCGGCCGCGCCGCTCGAGCCAGCGCACCGCGGCGGGACCGGCGGCCGGCGGGCGCAGCGTCGCCGTGAGAGCCGCGGCCGCCGCGTCCAGCCGGCGCACCACGCCGCGCAGCTCGCCGACCAGCTGGGCGCGCCGCTCCGAGGCGTCGTCGAGCGTCAGCCGGTCGGCAATCATCGCGCCGCCTTCCGACAGGCGCGAGCAGGCGAGCAGCAGATTGTCGAGCGCCACGCCCAACCCTTCGTCCCACACGGCGTCCGAGAGGAACTCGTCGGAGAGGCGCAGCACCGGCGCCGGACCCGGCTCGCCGTCGAGCCGCCGTGCCAGTCGGGCGAACAGGTCGTCCGCCGCGCGACGCGCCGCCGCGAGCGCGTCGACCAGGCCCTGCCGCGCCAGCTCGCGACTCGGAGCGGACATGAGATCGTCGCGCCCGAACAGCACCGAGCGCAGCGTGGGCAAGAGCCCGCGACCGTTTTTCTCGAGCCGGGACAAGAGGCGCTGCACGCCAAGCATGCTGACCTGCGCGCCGAGATGCATGGCCGCCACGTCTTCGAGATGGTGGGCCTCGTCCAGCACCAGCCGGCGATACGGCGGCAGCACGGCGGCTTCCTGCCAGTTGTCCGACGCCATCCGCACGGCGAGATCGGACGCCAGCAGATGGTGGTTCACCACGACGACGTCAGCTTCCGCGGCGCGCCGCCGCGCCTGGAACAGGAAACAGCGGTCGAAGTGGGGGCACTTGAGCCGCGTGCACAGATCGGACTCCGCCGCCACCGCGTCCCACACGTCGCCGCTCGGCTCATCGGTCAAGTCGGCGAGCGAGCCGTCGCTCGTTCGGGCGGCCCACACGGCCAGTCCGTCCAGCTCCACCCGCCGCTCGTCTTCGAACAGCGAGTCCCCCTGCTCGCCCGCCTGCTCGAGGCGCGACAGGCAGATGTAGTTCCGCCATCCCTTGAGCAGCGCGAACGTCGGCGAATGGTCGCCAGTGCCGAGCGCACGGGCGAGAATCGGGAGGTCCTTCCCGACGAGCTGCTCCTGCAGATTGATCGTGTTGGTGGACACGACGGTCCGTTCGCCGTTCTCGCGGGCCCACACGAGCGCCGGCACCAGATACGCGAACGACTTTCCCACCCCGGTCCCCGCTTCGAGCATGCCGACCCCACCGTCGTTGTAGAGGTCGGAGACGTAGGCCGCCATGTCGCGCTGGCTGGGGCGATCTTCGAAGCTGCCGAGCGCGCGGGCCACCGGACCGCTGGGCGAGAGCAGGCCCGCGACGTCGATCGGATCGATGCGGGTGGTGGCGCGCGGCCGCGGGCACTCGACCACCACGTAGCAGTCGGTGACCTCGTTGTCCACGATCGCGAAGCCGACGCCGCCGTCGTGCAGCCGTGCGGCAACGCTCAGATCCGCGCCCGACGGCTCGAGCACGCCGCTGGGGTGGTTGTGCAGCAGCAGCTCGCCACGCACCGCGATTCCCGGAAGCGCCAGCACGGCGTCCACCGTGCCGCGCGCCACGACCCGTGCCTCCACCATCAGGCCGTCCGCGTCGAAACAGGCGACGAACGACACCTCCCGCCCGTGTGCCGCCGCGATCTCGGCGCGCACCAGTTCGCGGACCGCGGGGGCCAGGCGCTCGACGCTCACGTCTTCAGCTCGCGCTTCTTGGCCGCCGGGAAGAGCACGTTGTTGAGGATCAACCGGTAGCCTGGCGAATGGGGATGCAGCGACAGGTCGGTGGGTGGATCGCCGATCTGGTGCTGTTGGTCCTCCGGATCATGGCCGCCGAAGAATGTCCATGTCCCCTTGCCGTGGTTGCCGTTGATGTACTTCACCCAGGGAGCGCCCTCTTCGTCCGCCAGCACGATGTCGCTGGGCTTCAAGCGGGTCCTCAGGAAGGAGGTCGTGAGGCCGTAGAAGTCGGGGATCACCTGCCGGTGGTTCTGCACCAGGAGCGTCGGGACCGGGTCGATTTTGGCGCTGAAATTGAAGAGCTTGAACGCCCCCAGGGGCTGGCGGCGCGTCGGGGCGTTGACCTGGTGCCCGTCGATGTCCGAAAAACTCGCGATCTGCGGTGAGGGCTCGACGTGCGCCCCCGTGAAGGCGAGGGCCTTCGACCAGTCGAGCTTCGCGTCCGCCTGCGGATCCATGGGCGTCCCGTCGGCGAAGACGGCCGCGATGTCCACTCGCTCGGCGGCGAGCGCCAGGTCGAGCGTCTCCGTCGCGGTGCACATCGCAAACAAGAACCCGCCATTCCCCACGTATTCTCGGATCCGCCGCGCCACTGCCTTCTTCAAGTCGGGGACGGTCGCCGCCCCCAGCTGCTTCGCCGCATCGGCGTTGAACCGCACCATCTCCGCCAGCCACGGCTGGCCGGCATAGATGAGGTAGAACTTCGAGTACTGTCCGGTGAAGTCCTCGTGGTGCAGGTGCAGCCAGTCGTAGCCCGCGAGCTTGCCGCCGAGCACCTCGAAATCCCAAACTTTGTCGAACTGAATGCCGGCGTACTGCAGCGCCATGGTGACGGCGTCGTCCCAGGGCGGCAGGTTGGGCGGCACGTACACGGCCACCTTGGGCGCCTTTTCGAGCGGCACGGCGTCCATATTGCTCGCTTCGATCTCGCCCCGGATCGCGGTGACCCGGGCGTCCTCCACCGGCTCCACGCTCACGCCGGCGAGCGCCGCGTCGCGGCGGATCGCAGGCCCGTCCGGCAGCAGGAACGATCCGCCGCGATAGTTCAAGAGCCATTCCGCCTTGATGCCCGCCTGCACGACCCGATAAGTGACGCCGTAGGCTTTCAGATGATCGCCCTGAGCGTCGTCCATGGGGATCAACAATTGGGCGGTAAGGCGGTCGGGCGGGCCGGCGGACAGCGACTGCCCGAGGCCGAGTAGATCAGCTCCGACCGCCAGTCCGGCTGTCCGCCCGACCGCCCTCACAAACTCCCGTCGTTTCATGACCGGGGAATCGCCCCCTTCGCTCGCTCGAGCTCGCGCCGCGCCTCGGGCACCACCGCGCTCCCGGGATAGGTGAGAATCAGGTGCTCGAGGTGTCTGATCGCCTCAACCGTCTCCGTGCGGCGCTCGAGCAACCGGGCCCATTCGAGCTCGGCAGCGGGCGCCGCCGCACCCTGACCGGCGCCGCGCACCACCTCGCCGAATATCTCCAGCGCGGAGCGCTGTTGCGCGGTATCGAGCCGTGCCGCGACACGTCCGGCCAGGAGCAGGAGATCGGGCCGCCCACCCCCGCCCTCCCGCGTCACCAGACCCCCAGCCGCAAGGCGCAGGGCTTGGGCGGCGCGCACCGAGTCGCCCTGGGCGAGTAGCAACAGCGCCCCGCCGAGCGCGGGGTAGGAGTCGCCCGGCACTTGCTGCAGCAGGGCCACCATCTCCGTGCGTTCGGTGGCATCGCGCCGGTCGCCCGCGTACGGCCCCGCGCTGAGGAACAGGCGGTGGGCATCGCTCAATCGGCCGCGATACAGGGCGATCCATCCTCGTAGCGCGATGGTTTCCACGCTCGAATCGCGCGCCAGCTCCGTCTCGGCGCGGTCCAGCTCTCCGGCCAGCATCGAGGCGCGCGCCAGCCGCAGCCGCAAGCTCGCGCGGTCATCGGCGGACAGCCGTGCGTTGCTCGCGAGCTGACGGGCGGCCTCGTCGCGCTTTCGGCCGTCGATCAGCGCCTCGACGACCGCGCGCTGGGCAAGCCGCTGCGCGTCGGGCGGCGCATTCGAGTCCTGCGCCACCCGCTCGAGCACGGCGCGCGCGGCAACCTGATCGCCCGCCTCGATGAATGCCCGCGCCGCGTCGGCGCGCGCCCGGGTCGCCGTTCCCCCGGGGGGTGACAAATCGGCGTAGCGGGCGAGCGCGAGCGCGCGCACGCGCCGCGCCTCGGGCGTGTTGCGGCCGGCCGCGAGGTCGGCGAAGCGCCGCGCGGCGAACGCCGCATCCGCGGACGGCGTGGCGACGCTCGGCTCGAACACGGCCCAGCCGCGCAGCGGTTGCCCCCAACCCAAGAGCAGCTCGCCCGCGAGGCGGCGCGTGAGCGGCGACGGCGTCCCATCGGTGAGCAGGCGCGCGATGCGCTCGCGCTGCCCGTCCGGTGCCTCGCCCAGAGCGCTCGCGGCGTTGGGCAGCTGCACCGGCGCGTCCGTCAGCGCCGCGGCCCATTCCCGCGCCGCGCCTTCCCAGTCTCCGGAGAGTTGGCTCAGCTCCGCCATCTCGATCCCAAAGGCGCCGGCTCGGCCGAGTGCGCGCCGGCCGGCGAGCAGCACGTCGCGCGCCGCGGCGTGGCGGTGCGCCTCCTCGAGCGCCATGGCCCACTCGCGGTACGGCGCTTCGTCGCGCGGCGCGGCCTTGGCCCACTCGAGCGCCAGCGCCCGCGCGCTGTCGGGCTCGTTCAGGGCCACGTAGGTGCGGAGCAGCACGCCACGTAGCGCCACGTTGCTCGGATTCGCCGCCGCCGCTCGCTGAGCCACCGGCAGAAGGTCGCCCAGGCGATTGAGCGGCGGCAGCACGCGCTCGAGACCGAGCAGCGCCGAAATGTTGGTGGGCTCGGCCCGCAGCGTCGCGAGGTAGATGGCCGCCGCCTGCTCGTACTGGCCGGATCGCTCGAGCTCGAAGCCTTGGCCGATGGCCTGGGCCGGCAGCGAGCGTGCGGCCAACACTAGCAGCCCAACTGTCCATCTACTGCTGCGGCGCATTCAGTCTCCGGAAATACTCGAGCACGAGACGGCGCTGCTCGGGGGTGAGACCCTGCAGCTCCTCCCACGTGGGATAACGAAGCCGCGGGCCCGCGCCCGTCGCCCCGGGTTTCAGGATGTCGGGGATGTGCACGCTGTCGCCCGTCGCGGAGCGGCTGACGCGCTCCTTGGTCTGGTCGGGCTCGTCGTTCGAGAGCGTGCGGCCGGCGTCGAGCAGCCGGCGGTACAGGCGCTGCTGGCGCTCGATGGTTTGTTGGTCGAGGCGCCCGGCCTCGAGCTGACGCGCCAGCTCTTTCGCCTCCTGCGCGAGCGGACCGGCGGCGGCGCTCGCACCGCCCGCCTGGAGCCGCTCGAGCTGCTCCGCGAGCGCGCGCTGCCGCGCGGCGAGAGCCTGGAGTCGCTGCAGCATCGCCTCGCCACCCAGGCCCATCATCGGGAACAGGCCCTGAGCCAGGCCGTTCAACCCCTGCTGATCGCGCGCCAGGCGCGCCAGCTGCTCGACCGCTTCGGCGAACCCGCTGCCCGACTTGCCGCCCGCGACCTGACTGCGGCTGCGGGCCAGCGCCAGCGCGGTGGCGTTGAGCGCGTCTACCGCGTCCTCAGCGAGCATGCCGGCCTCGGAGGCGTTGGGATCGGCCTCCTCGAGCTCGGAGCGCGCGGCCGCCATTTGACGCTTCGCGTAGCCCAGCGCGGCGTCGAGCTGGGGCGAAACGAGCGCGTGCTTCCCGGCCGCCTCGCGGATCTGGCGGGCCACCGCGTCGGTTCCCTCCTCTACCGACGCCTGCCGCGACCGGGTGGCGGCGCCCGCTTCGCCGCGGCGCAGCGCCTCGGCCACGCGCTGCTGCCCTTCGGCGAGCGCGGCCGTCTCGGAGAGCGCCCGGTCGAGCGCCGCGAGCGTCTCCCCGCGCCACTGTTGCGCCAGCGAGTCGCGCTGACCGCGCAGCGCTTCGGGCACACCCTGGAGCTGCTGCTCGGCTTCTGTTCCCGCCTCCGCGGCAGCCGGCGCCCGGCTCTGGTCGGCAGCCTGCGCCGCGCGCTGCATCGCCGCCCGCGCCGCTCGCGCCGCCTGACTCGGCGCCGCGAGGCCGGTCCGGGGAGCCGCGCGAAGGTCCTGAGCGACTCGGTCGATGCCGCGCGCCAACGAGTCCGCGCGATCGGCAAGCGCGCGCTGTCGTCCGGCGCCGGCGCTGTCCGGGCGCGGCGCGTCCTCGCGGTTCCACTCTGTCTGGCGGCGCCGAAGGTCCTCCGCGTCGGCCGCGAGCGACGCGAGCGCGCCCTCGATCGCGGCCCGACGGAACAGCTCCTCGCTCCGCTCCAGCTCAGCCTTGAGCTGCTGCTGCGCTTCGGCCAGCCGCTCGAGCGCGCGGCGCGTCGCCTCCGGGTCGAGCCGCGCCAGCGCCTCCTGCAGCTCGCGCAGCCGCGCCGCTAGCTCGGGCGTCACTGCGCGCTGCAGCAGCTCCTGAACCTCACGCAGTCGCGCTTGGAACGCGGTGTCGTTGATCCCCGCGGCCTGAGCCGCGCGGGTGATCTCCTCCACCGCGCGCGACAGCTCCTGGACCCGCTGGTGCAGCGCCGCCTGCTCCCGCGCCACCGCCTGCGCGCGCTCCGTCGCCTGGAACGGCAGCGGTCCGTCCCGCGCGTCCGCGGTGCGGCGGGTGCCCGCCGCGTCGCGCGAGCGCTGCTGCGCGAGATCGCGCGTCCGCGCCCCCAGCTCGCCCTGCGCCTCGGCGAGCGAGTCCGCCGCGGTGGCGATGTCCTGCGCCCCTGCGCGCGTCGCGGCCCGCAGCTCCTCGAGGCTCGGGAGCCGCAAGGCGATCTCGCCGCTCCGCCCCACGTGAGTCCCGGGCGCGGGGACATTGTCCCACGCCTCGACACGCAGCCGCAGCGTGTCGCCCGGCAGCAGTCCACGCCGCTCCGCGTCGAGCTCCCCCTGAACGATCGCCCGCTCCCCCGCGCCCGACACGTCGAGCGACTCACGCACCGCGGCCCCGACCTTCCCGGTCCGGCTCACGCGCCAGCTCACGACCTCGAGCCGGGTCAGACCGTGATCGTCCCGTGCGTCGATGACCAGCGGTTGGCGGAGCGACAGCGGCAGCGTCGTATCGCGCCCCGGGACTGGCACGCTCACCACGGGCGCGGAATCGGGCACGACGCTCAGGCGCAGCTCGGGTGCCTCACCTTCGAGCGGCGTCCCATCCGCGGTCGCGAGCTCGAGCTGCCAGGTGCCGGACGCGGACGGCGGAGCGGCCAGCCGGCCCGAGAAGCGGGCCCCATTTACGGCGAGGCGCGAACGTCCGCCTCCGCGGCGCCACGCGGCCGCCGCCAGCGGAACGCTCGCCGCGCCGTTCGTGACGATCACCGTGCCTTCTGGGAGCGCCACGACGTCGGGACCGGGAACGAGCGGCTCGTCGGCACGCCCCAGGTATTCGGGATAGCGCGCGGTGAGCTCGATGCCGGCGAGGAACGCGGGCAGCGCTACGCTGACCCGGCGCTCGATGCTGCGGCGGCTTCCGCTCGAGGCCCGCAGGTACAGATCCGACCCGAGCGGGCCGATGCGCCGCGTGGCGTGGCCGACCGAATCGAGCGCGACCGGCACCGGACGCCATGGCTCTCCCGGGCCGCGGGTCCAGAGGATGGCCCGCGTCGCCGCGGGGACGTCGAGCGTGACCGTAACGCTGTCACCCCGCCGCACCGTGGCGCGGTCCACCGCGAGACGCACCGGCGCGCGCGCGTCGGCGATGGCGCGGAGTGGATGCCAGAACGCCGCCGCCCGCCCCGCTCCTGGCGACGAAGCCACGAACAGCGCGGCGCCGAGCAGCGCGGTCCCCGCAGCCACCAGCAGCGACGCCCGCGTGCCGCGCGCCAGCAGCCGCCCCACCGCGGGCGCCGCGCGCTCCACCACGGCGGCCGCTCGCGCGTCGGCCAGCCCCAACAACTCCGGGCTCGCTCCCGCGCTCGCCGCCGGCGCGAGCACTCCCACCACGCTCCCCGCGCGAGTGCCGGCCGCCGTCTCGACCAGCCGCCCCACGGCGGCGGGCCCGGCGGGACTTCCTGCCCGGCGCGCCAGCCGCAACGCCGCGCCGGCGATCGCCGCGATCAGGAGCCACGCAACCACCACCGGGGCGACGCGCGGGGCCAGCATCAGCCCGGCTGCAGCGATCGCAAACGCCACGCCCGCGCTCGTGAGCAACACGGCTCCGGCGCGGGCGCGCGCGTGCGGCCCACCGAGCCGCCGCAGCCGAACCGCCGTGTCGGTCACCGCGTTGCGCTCACGGCGTAGGTGAACAGGTTGACCCCCATTCGCAATGCCGCCTCGTGCAGCTCCGGAGGATCGTGGTGCACCTCGGGATCCTCCCACCCGTCACCGAGGTCGGTCTGATAGGAATAGTACACGGCCAGCCGATTACCCAAAAATATACCGAACCCCTGGGCGGGCAGCCCGTCGTGCTCGTGGATCTTGGGGATACCCCGAGGGAAGTCGTACACCAGGTGATAGATGGGGTGGCTCAACGGGACTTCAACCATGGGGTGATCGGGGAACACCCGCGCGATCTCGCGCCGGAACGACTTGTCCATGCCGTAGTCGTCGTCGGCGTGCAGGAAGCCCCCCTGCTCGAGCCAGCGCCGCAATCGTTTGACCTCTTCGTCCGAGAAATGGACGTTCCCGTGACCCGTCATGAAGAGGTAAGGAACGTCCCACAGCTCGGGGCCGGTGAGCGTCACGACGCGCTCGCGCTCCGCGACGGGAAGCGCCGTGCGCTGGCGCAGCGCCGCCAGGAGGTTTGGCAGCGCGGAGGGGCCGGCGTACCAATCGCCGCCGCCGTCGTAATGCAACCGACCGATCGTTAGACTGGCAGAACCTCCGTCGGCGATGGGCAGCCAGAGTGCCAACAAGATGAGCGCAGGGGGTTTCACAGCTCGTTGACCAGTCGGTACGCCGTATTTCTCGTGATCCCCGTCTCCGCCGCGAGCTGCTCGGCCACGTCGCGGCGCGTCATGCCCTGCGCCAGGAGCACGCGGGCGCGCTCCTTGGGGTCAGGGGCGGCGGGGCGCTCTTCCCGGGCCGGTTTACCCGTACCCGCCACCATCACCGTCACTTCGCCGCGGGCCGGCGCCTCGGCGTAGTAACCCGCGAGCTCGGCCAGGGTCCCGGCGCGGGTTTCTTCGAACAATTTCGTGAGCTCCCGCGCCACCGCGGCGGGGCGCTCCGCACCGCACGCGGCCGCGAGGTCCTCGAGCAGCTCGGCGACGCGCGGCGGCGCCTCGAACAGCACCACGGTCCATTCGCTCTTCGCGACCACGTCGAGCAGGCGTCGCCGCTCCGCCCCTTTTCGCGGGATGAACCCGAGAAACAGGTAGCGATCGGCGCCGAGGCCCGAGACCGACAGGGCGGCCGCGACGGCGGTGGGCCCGGGCACGGTCACCACGGGGATGTCGCGCTCGCGCGCGGCGGCCACCAGCAGCGCGCCCGGGTCGCTCACGGTCGGCGTCCCGGCGTCCGTCACGAGCGCCACGTCCTTGCCGGTCGCCAACAGGTGCAGGATGCGGCGCAGCGCGGCGTCGCTCGAATGCGCGTGGAAGCTGATGAGCTCGGCGCGCGAGCCGATGTGGGCGAGCAGCGGTTTGGTGTGGCGGGTGTCTTCGGCCGCGACGGCGGCGGCCCTGGTCAGCGTGGCCGCCGCGCGCGGAGAGAGGTCATCGAGGTTGCCGAGCGGCGTCGCCACTACGTACAGGGTGCCGGCCATCTCACCACGACACCGGCCACGGCAGGCGACCGTAGTAGCCCGCCGATTGCAGCACATAGCGGTGCTCGCGCGTGGCCTCGCGCAGGATCTTGGGCGCCGTCCCGGGCATCATCACCTCCACGCCCTCGAGCAGCTGCAGCGACCAGTCGGTGAGCGCGTTCGAAAGCTCCTCCGGCTGCACCACGGAGTCCGGGGTATCGGTCCCGCGCGCCGCCGAGAGGATCGTGATCGCCTTGTGGGCGTCCATGATGCCCGCGCTCACTTTCTGAGCCCGGCGCTTCGCCTCGCCCGGAAATTCCTTGTCCACCTCGTCTACGATGCGCCAGTACAGCTCGCGGTAGGTGTTGATGAGCGCGTTGGGGGCCTGCTGCGGCAGATCGGCGACGTAGGGGAATACGGCCGCCGTGAGCACGGGCGCCTGCCCGCCGGCGCCGGCATGGAACTGCGCCTCGAGAAATTTGGGAATGGCCACCACGTCGGGCTTGTCGCAGAAGTAGCCGCTGGCGTAGCGTCCGGCGTCGAACCGCACGTACGACACTCGCGCGTTTGACGTCAGCTCGAGGATGCCGCTGGTCTTGTCCCGGGCGAACCCCGCGAAGAACGCGCCCGGCTGCGCCGAGTCGACGGTGCGCATCTCGACCGGGGCCGCGCACGATTGATACATCCAGGCGAGCTGCTCCATCGGTGCGGCCGAGTAGGCGAGCTCGCCGCGCTCGACTTCCGCGCGCATCCGCTTGAGCGCCTCGGTGATGGTGATGACCTGCCGTCCGGTGGTGTGCAAGGACGCGGCGTTCACGGCCTCGCCTTTGCGGAAGAACAGCAGCAAACATTCCTCCGGCAAGTAGGCCGTGATGTAGCCGTCCACGCGGCCGTCGCGGTCGCGCTTTCCAAAGGCGAGGAGGTTGTCGAGGTGGACGAAGGCGAGGCGGGTCCGATGGATCAGCCGGTTCACCTGCGGGAACGTCAGGTCCGCGAGGCGAACCGGCGAATTCATCAGGCGAGCGGTGCTCGCGCGCATGGTCCTCCGGGGAGGATGCTACGACAGATGCTGCTGGATCTTCTGCTCGAAGACGGGCTTCGGGTACGCGCCCACCAGCGTGTCCACGTGCCGCCCGTCCTTGAAGAATAGAATACTCGGAATCGAGCGAACGTTAAAGCGCATCGCCGTCTTCTGATTGGCGTCCACGTCGACTTTGGCCACCTTCAACTTGCCCTGATACTCCCCGGCCAGCTGGTCCAGGATGGGCGCCACCATGTGACACGGCCCGCACCACGTCGCCCAGAAGTCCACGATGGTGAGCCCCTGGTGCTGTTCGACCTCCAACCCGAACGTGGCGTCCGTAACGGCCGTGAAGTTTTCCGCTGCCATATCCTTCCACTCCCTCTCGTGCAATCGTTATGTTGACGGGCGTCATGACCGACTCACGCACCCGCGTCGCCCATATCGGCATCGCCGTGGCGTCCATCGACGCCGCCCTCGGCTTTTATCGGGACGTCCTTGGCCTCGAGCCGGGCGACCCCGAAACGGCCGACGGCGCGACCATCGTCGGTCTGCCTCTGGGCGACGTCCAGGTCGAGCTCCTCGAACCCCACGATCCGGACGGCCCGGTGGCGAAGTTTCTCGCCAAGCGCGGGCCCGGCATCCATCACGTCTGCTACCGCGTGCCGGATCTGGACCGGGCGCTTGAGCGCTGCCGGGCGGCGGGGTATCGTCTCATCGACGAGGTGCCGCGGCGCGGCGCCGGCGGCCGGCGCATCGCGTTCGTGCATCCGAAGACGACGGCCGGCATCTTGGTGGAGCTGACCGAGTAGAAACACGGGACGGGCTCCCCAAGTTCCCGCGACGTCAACTCTTGCACGACGACGCCGGGTTCGGGATGCTCGCGAGATCGGTGCCGACCGCCAGCCAGCGGCCGCCCTTTGTGAGCGCGACCTCAATCGGCACGACGACCGTGCACGACGTCGAGCGCTGCAGCTCCACGCGGAACACGCGGCGGTCTGGTTTGTTCGACACGGGGAGCGGGCCCTCGATGACGCGGTAGCCGACGTGGTTCAGATAAATCTGGAGGACGGTGAGCCGCTGGTTCACGTCCGCGCTCTTCATGTGGTCGGCGGCGGTCCCGCGCTCGCTGCCCCACAGCTCTCTCATGCGCCCGAGGTCGTTCGCCTTCACCGCCGACATGAACTGCGCGAGCGTCTCCTGAGGCGACTGTGGTGCGAGCTTCCCCGGGCCGGCTCCTCCACCGCACGCCAGGCAGCCCAGCGCGACGAGCACGGTCAGTCGTGGTCTCACGGACGTTCCTCGAGTGTGGGCGGAGTGAACCGAAGGTAAGACGGCATGCGGCTCTACGTCAACATTGATCACGTCGCGACGGTGCGCGAAGCGCGCCGCACCGACGAGCCCGACCCGGTGCGCGCCGCGGCGGCGGCCGAGCAAGGCGGCGCCGACGGCATCACCGTGCACCTGCGCGAGGACCGCCGCCACATCCAGGACGCCGACGTCCGCGCGCTGCGCGCGGCCGTGCGGACCGTGCTGAACCTCGAGCTCGGCGCGGCTCCCGAAATCGTGCGGATCGCCTGCCGCCTCAAACCGTTTCAGGCGACGCTCGTGCCCGAGCGGCGTCAGGAGATCACGACCGAAGGTGGCCTCGCGCTCGGCGGCGCGAGCCGCACCATCCGCGCGGCCATCGAGCGCCTCACCGCGGCCGGCATCCGCGTCAGCCTTTTCATCGACCCCGACCCGGCGGCCATCGATCGCGCCGCCGCACTCGGCGTGCCTGCGGTCGAGCTGCACACCGGCCGATACGCCCGCTCCTGGCGGAAGAGCGATGCCGCGCTGCGCGCGCTCGCGCGCGCCGCCGCCCACGCCCGCGCGCGCGGCCTCGCCGTGCACGCGGGGCACGGCCTGACCTACGACAACGTCCGGCCCGTCGCCGCCATCCGGGACATCGAGGAGCTCAACATCGGGCATTCGATCGTGAGCAATGCCATCTTCCTGGGCATGGAGACAGCGGTGCGGCGCATGCGACAGTTGGTCGATGAGGGCGCGAAGCCTTAGCTTGGTAGCCCTATGACCGAGTCCCCCAAGCCGCTCGGCATGTCGGACTTCTTCGCCCTCGAGGCGGGGGAGTATCTCGAGCGGCTCGACGGCCTGCTGGCCAAGGGCGACAATCCTGGGGCCGACGAGATCGTGCGGCTGGCGCGCGCGCTGCGCGGCAGCGCCCTCATGGCGAGTCAGCACGCGATCGCACGCACCGCCGGCGGGCTCGAAGCCCTGGCGCGCGCGGTGCGCGAGGGACGGCGCGCCTGGGATCCCCAAACCCAGCAACTCGCCCTGCGCGGCGTGGACGACTTGAAGGTCTTCGTGCGTCGGGCGGGCAGCTGGACCGATGCCGACACGGCCAAGGCCGAGGCGCTGGCCGCGGAGCTCGAGCAGGTCGCCGGGCGGCCGTCCGCCCAGATCCGCGCGGCGGAAGCCATCGGACTCGATGCGGGCGCGCGGGCATTCGTGGCGCGCGAGGGCGCGGCGATCGCGGGCGCGCTGGAGCGCGCGGCGCAGGCGCTGCGGGCCAACCCGCAGGCGCACGACCCGCTCCAGCACGTCATGCGCGCGCTCCAGCCGCTGCGCGGCCTCGCGGCGCTCGCCGACCTGCCGCCGCTGCCCGACCTGCTCGAAGGCATCGAGCGAGCCATCGCCGAGCTGTCGCGCTCGGGCCTCCAGCCCCCGGCCAACGTGGGTGATTTGTTCCAGATCGCCGGCAGCGCGATCGCGCGCGCCGCGCGCGAAGTCGCCGAGCGCGGCCGACCCGACCCGGAAGGGGCCGACTTCCGGCAGTTCGCCGGCTTACTGGTGAAGGTCATGGAAAGCGAGCCCGACGCCGTCTCGATCGGATCGCTCTACTACAACGATTCCGGCCCGCACATCGTGTCGCGCGGCGTTCCGGCGGCGCGCCCGTCCACGCTCGGCAAGCTGGAGCTGGTGAGCCACGGGGAGCACTTGCGCCAGGCGGCGGACTCGCTCGAACGCGCGCCCTCCACCACGCAGCGCGAGCTGCGCGCCCACACGCTCGGCACCACCTTCCGCGCGCTCGCGAACGCCGGCGGTGGCGTGCTCGCCGACCGCGTGGCCCAGTTCGCGGTCGCCGCACGCGAAGCGGTGGCGTCGGGAATTGCCGTGAGCAATGCGGCCGCGTTCGCCGCCGAGCTGCGGCGCGCCGGCGATCTCCTGGCCCGCTCAGGCACCGGCGACGAGGAAGCGCTCGCGACCGAGCTCGACTCCCTGACTGCCGCGCTCCAGACCATCCAGCCGGGAGCCCCCGCTCCCGCCGCCGTTGCTCCCGTTCCTCGTCCCGCGCCAGCGCTTGCCCGCGCCCCCGCGCCGGCGCGCCCCGCGGCGCCGGCGGCTCCAGTGGCGAAAGCCCCCGCGGCCGCTCGCGCTGCTGCTCCCGCTCCCTCGCAGCGGGCCGACCTGACGATTCCCGAAACGCCCGACCTCGTCGGGTCGTGGGCCGCCTACCAGCGGCTGGTGGCGGGAGGGATTGGTGCGGCATCGATCGCCGAGCTCGTGGCCGGCGCGGAGCGCGCTCCGTCGCAGGCACGCGACACCGCGCGGCCAGCGACCGCGCAGGCTCCTGTCGCCGCCACACCCGAGGCGGCCGCCGTGGACGTGCGCACCCTGTTGTATCGGGGCGACCGCGCGCTCCGGCGGGCCCAGGAGCTGCGGGCCGCCGCGAAGCAGGCGTCGGGCGACGCGCTCCGTGAGCTCGTCGACGAAGTCTGCGACCTCGTTGCCCTCGCCCTCGAGCCCAGCCCCTAGTCGCGCTTCAGCCTCCCGCTGGAGGCAGGCGTGGCTCTTGGGGCTGGTGGTCACGCTCGGCCTCCTGGCCTGGGCGCTCCACGGCGTGGACGCCCGTGCTTTGCTCGATTACCTGCGGCGCGCAAACCCCTGGCTCATGCTCGCGACGATCACGCTCGCCACCTGCGTCTTCCCGATCCGGGCGATCCGTTGGCGGCTGATGCTGCGTGACACGAGCGGCGCGCCGCTGCCGCTCGGGCCCCTCTGGCATGCCACCGCCATCGGATTCATGGCCAACAATCTGCTCCCGGTGCGAGCCGGGGAGCTGGCCCGGGCCTATGCCGCGCGGCAGGGTGCTGGGGTGCGGTTCACGACGGCGCTCGCGTCGATCGCGGTGGAACGGGTGTTCGACGGGTTGACGCTGGTCGCCCTGTTCACCCTGGCTCTCCTCGCCCCCTCCTTCCCACGCGATGCGACGATCGGCAGCGTACGGCTCGCGGGGCTGGCGAGGGCGGGCGCCGCATTGTTCGCGGGGATACTCGTCATCGGCCTGCTCGTGGTGCACCGCCCCGCCCCTTGGATCGCGCTGCTGGCTCGCGTCGCGCACGCGGTGCTTCCGGCGCGCCTCGCGGATCGCGTCACCCACCTCGCCGAAGGCCTGGTCGCGGGACTCGACGTCCTGAAGAGCCCGGGCCGCCTCCTCGGCGTGGCCGCATGGTCGCTGGTCTTATGGCTCGTGAACGCGGCGGCGTTTGCCGTGTGCTTCCGAGCGTTCGGGCTGGCGGTGCCGCCGGAGGCGGCGCTGGTGCTGCAGGGCGTCGTCGGATTCGGGGTCGCGTTGCCGTCCTCCCCGGCCTTCGTGGGCGTGTTCGAGGCCGCGGCGCGCGGCACGCTGGCGCTGTACGGGGTGGACGCGACCCGCGCGGTGAGCTACGCGGTGGCCTACCATGTCGGCACGTTCATTCCGATCACGTTGCTCGGGCTCGCGTCGCTCTCGCGCATGCGCCTGCACCTCGCCGAGCTGCGCAGCGCGCCGACGGAGGATTGAGCGGTGGATCGGGTCCGCAGCGCCGCGCACGCCAAGCTCAATCTCCTGCTGCGCATTCTCGCGCGCGAAGCCCCGGCTGGGTATCACCAGATCGAGACGGCATTCGCCCTGCTCGAGCTGGCCGATGAGCTGGTGGTGACACGCACGGCCGCCGGCGAAGTTTCGGTAAGGGTGAATGGACCCGACCTCGGGCCGCCGGAGCAGAATCTCGCGGTGCGAGCCGCCCGCGCCGTCCTGGAAGCGACCGGGCACACGTTCGGCGTCGCCATCGAGCTGACCAAGCGGATCCCTGTGCAAGCCGGTCTGGGTGGTGGATCGAGCGACGCGGCAGCGGCGCTGCACGCGGTCAACGCGCTCGCGGGCAACGCGGTCCCCCGTCACGAGCTGCTCCACTTCGCCACGCGGCTCGGCGCCGATGTCGCCTTCTTCGCGAGCGGTGCGCCGGCGGCGCTGGCGTGGGGACGGGGCGAGCGGCTGCTCCGACTCCCTGCCCCGCCGGCCGCGCCCGTGCTCGTGGCCCTGGCGCTGCCGCCGCTCGCCGTCGCCACGCCCGACGCGTACGGCTGGTGGGACGACATGCATCCCGAGCCCGCGGCACGCGGGCCACTGCTGCTCGACGCCGACGCGTTCACCGGGTGGGGCAGCATCGGGCGACTGGGCGGCAACGACTTCGAGATTCCCGTCTTCGGAAAGCATCCGCCGCTGCGCGCGCTGTACGAGCGACTGGCCGGAACCCATCCCAATTGGGTGCGCCTGTGCGGCTCGGGAAGCGCCGTGGCCGCGGTGTACGCGAACGCAGCGCTGCGGGACGATGCCGCCATGGTGCTGGGCGAGAAGCATCAGCGGCTGATCAAGACGGCCACCAGGTCGGTGGCGGCACCCGGGCCCGAGGCAGGCTAGGCGAAACGGGGCGCGGACCGACCGGTCAACCGGTGGCGGAGGCGCCGCTGAATGCGGTGGAACGCACTGAGCCCGTGCATCGCGCCGACCAGGGCGCGGGGCGGCGCGTCGACCGGGGCATCGGGCACGCCGGCGATGTTGTGGCGCTTCGCGTGGAGGCGGCACGCCTCCCAATCGAACTGCCAAATGTCGTCGAGCCAGAATTTCCGCGTTCCGTGCTCCTTGAAGTGGCGCAGCACCTCGAAATCGTACCAGTGGTATCGCTCCTGAGTGACGGTGCGCATGTCGATTCCCGCGTCCTCCCAGCCCCGGAACCACTCGGCGCGACTCGGCTCCAACCGACCTGCGCCGGTGAAGTCCACGTGCATGGCATAGCGCAGGCGGCGTTTGAAGACCCAGGGACAGGTGCCGCGGACGTTCTCGAGCACGCTGTACCAGCGCAGCTTGGCCGCGAGGGCCGCGGGCCGCAGGGCGGAATAGTGGAGCACCGCGATCTCGTCGAGTATCAGGCGGCGTGCGTAGTCTGGAATGGGAACACGGACGCTGTGCATGTCGCGCGGCGCGTGCTCCACGCCGTCGTCCACATATCCCAGGGGCGTCAGCCGGTCATGCCGCATGCACTGGTCGGGCGTCTCGTACAGATCGACCCGCTCGAAGCACACGATGGTGCCGGGCCGGGCGGCGAGCATTGCTCGCCAGCTCTCAGTATCGACGGCGTTAGCGGCGAGGATCTCGTCGGCATCGAGCGCCAGGATGACGCGCGGTGGGGGCACCATAGCGCGCGCGTGGCGGAGCAGCAGGAGCTGGCGGTCGCGCTCGTTGAATTCGTCGGTCGGGTTGTCGACGACCGTGACCTTGGGAAATCGGCGGCAGATGGCGCGGCTCTCGTCGGTCGAGCGCTGGTCGGCGACGACGATGTGGTCCGCGAAGCGGCTGGTGACCGACAGGAACCGCTCGAGGATCCACGCCTCGTTGCGCACCGGCGTGACCACGACGATGCGGACTGGTTCGGACACGGTGGTACGATACGACGGCACGAAGGTTTGCGACACCCGAACCGGATTCGCACACTCCTGCCGTGAACCTCGCCGAGTTCCAGGCCGTCGCCGACGAGGGGTGGCGCCGAGTCAGCGACACTCCCGGCTACCTCGCCGAGCGAGAGGCGCGCTTTCTGATGCTCGCCGCCGCCGGCGCGCCGGCCGACGGCGCGATTGTCGAGATCGGGAGCTTCAAGGGCCGCTCCACGGTCGGCCTCGCCTACGTGGCACAGCGCTACGGGCTGGGGAAGGTGGTCGCGATCGACCCGCACACCGCACCCTCCACCACCGATCCGGACCTCGGCGCCCAGCGGTCGTCGTACGACGAGTTCCAGGAGAACGTACGCCGGGCGGGCGTGGTGGATGCGGTGGATTGCCGTCGTGCCTTCTCGTATGAGGTGGCGCGTGACTGGACTGGACCGATCCGGCTGCTCTGGATCGACGGCGACCACGTGTACGAATCCGTGAAGCAGGACCTCGCGTTGTTTCGCCGCCACCTAGCACCGGGCGCCATCGTGGCCATGCACGACGTGCTGGGCACCTGGCCGGGACCGCTGCGCGTGTTCGTGGAGGACGTGCTCGAGTCGGACGACTTCGGGCCCGCAGGCTGCTTCAAGTCGATCGGCTGGGCGCAGTACCGGCCGGCGGACGGACGCGTCTGGCGATTCCGCTGGCGTCGGCGGCGTCTCGCCGCGGCCGCGCGCCGCCTCATTCCGGTGGCGCAGGCAGGCTGGCTGACGAGCGGGCTCGGCTGGTGGCGCCACAAGCTGTGGTGGCGCCTGCTGCCCCATGGCCCGGTCGATCCCGCCCGGTGGACCGCGCAGGTGGCGATCGAGTAGCGGCCCCGGACGCGGCCCTCGATATTGTGGTAGACGACGGATCCGAGGAGGGCCGATGCCGGAGCAGCTGGTGGGGACCGTAGTCCACTATTTCAAGGGACCGAGCGTCGCCGTCGTGCGCGTGACCGAGGGCACCCTGGCGGTGGGAGACCGCATTCGATTTCACGGCCACACGACCGACTTCACCGAGCCGATCGGCTCGATGGAAGTGAACCATCAGAAAGTCCCGCAGGCCAAGGTCGGCGACGAGGTCGCCATCCAGGTGACCGACCGCACGCGCCAGCACGATCAGGTCTTCAAGGTGACCCCATGAACGAAGAAGCGTTCAACTGGTCCGTCCGCAAGTTTCTCAAGGACTTCGGCGTCACGGCGCAGCGCGAGATCGAGAGGAGCGTCGATGCGGCGTTGAAGGCCGGCCAACTCAACGGAACCGAGACCCTCAAGGCGCGGGCCCGGCTCGAGATCCAGGGGTTGCCGACGAACCTGGTGATCGAGCATGACATCACGCTGGCGTAGCGGCGGTATGCGGCCACTCATCCCTGCGGCGGTGGTGCTCGCCTACGCGTGCGGGTCCTCTAATCCGGAGCCGGTTTCGACCCCCACGCCCGCTGCGGATTCCGCGGCGCTGGCGCGCGCCGGGCTGCGCGCGTCGATCAGCGCCCGCGAGCAGTACTACGACATCGACGGATCTAGCGCCGGTGCGCTGCGCAATCAGATCAGCCGACTCGGCCCCAAGGACGAGAGCGGTAAGTCGCAAGATGCCTTGACTGTGTGGAGCATCGAATCGGCCTATACCGGGGCGCAGCGCGGAGACAGCTGCGTCCTGCGAGACGTGAAGGTCACGCTCGACGTGACGGTCACGTTGCCTCGCTGGAAGCCACCGGCGACGGCAACCGCCCAGCTAGTGAGGACGTGGCAAGCCTACCTCAAGGCCGTCCGGCTGCATGAAGCAGGGCACCGCACCATCGCCGAGCGCAACGCGCGCGAGGTGATGGCCGCGCTCACGACGCTCCGGGGGACGAATTGCGACAAACTCTTGAACGAAGCGTCGAACACGGTGGAGCGGATCGGGGCGGATGGCCGGGCGCGCAACCGCGCGTACGATATACAGACCAAGCACGGGCAGACGCAGGGGGTAGACCTGGGACCGTGAGCGGCCCGCGTTAACGCAGAAGCCCCCGAGAGGCCCTAGCAAGACCCTCGGGGGCTTAGCGCTCACTCGCCGAGGCGAGCGAGAGCCTCGCTTCGCTTGTGGCCGTCGTGTTGACTCACGGCCCCACCTCCTCGGGTGGTGTTCG
>DATNOH010000041.1:0-2442 GCA_035601435.1 Gemmatimonadales bacterium
AATCACTTCTGCGCCCATCTTTTCCAGCCGTTTCGAGCGGTCATCTTCGCGATGGGTCAGCGCCCGCACCGCATGTTCTCGCTCCAGCAACCGCTCGACCGTGTAACCGCCCGTGTCGCCGGTCGCACCCGTCACTAGGAATGTCTTCTGAGCCATGATCTCTCCCTCCTCGGCACTTGGTTGGCTTGACCATTTAGATGTCTTTGCAAGCGAAACATTGGAGGATTCACTTTCTCTGTTCTTTGAGCGCACGAACGCAGCTTGATGCCCTTTGCTTCACAGGTACTGGCTTCCGCATGCGACCGAGTCCCCGGCGCTCGGCGGTGATGTCGCGCGGACTCGCCGCTACTTCTTGGCCGCGAGCCCCAGACGCTGCTCGAGCACGGTGCGCACTTCCTTTGCCGTCTCCCGCCACATGCTCTTGTCGGCGGCGGTGTCGTAGGTGCCCTGCACCTGCTTGCGGAACTCCGCCATGGCCGCGTCCTGCTTTTCCTTGTTGTCGGCGGGGGCGGCGTCGAGGGTGGCCGCGCGGATGGCGAAGGAGCGCTGGGTGGCCGCGCCGGCCCGCTCGATCCATCGCCCGACCTCGTTCCAATCCTTGTCGAAGAAGACCACGACGGGAATGGAGCGGTAGCCGTTGTTGAGGAAGCACTCGGTCAGGTCCGGGTGCTGGTCGCGCAGGAGCACGCGCATCTCGGCCCCCGGCATGCTTTCGACGATGCGCGCGATCATGGGCGAGTTGCGATGGACGTCGCCGCTCCAGTTCTCGGCGAGCATGAGCACGTACTTGACCTGCCCGATCCCGGAGAAGAACTTGCGCTCGTCATCGGTCAGCCCCGCCTTGGAGTAGTTCTCCTCCGTGCGTCGCTTGGTGTCGCCCATCTGGGCCAGGTAGTCCTTCCAGGTCAGGCCCGAATTGAACCGCTTCTCGTCCAGGGGAATTCTCAGCTGCGCCATGTCGTGATCTCCTCCTGTGGGATCTAGGTGGTGACGCCTCGCCGGGCGAGCTCGCCTTCGAGATCCAGCTCCTTGGTCCCGATCGAGGTGCCGCCGGGCACTGTCCAGAAAATCTCGAACTCCAATCCGTCCGGGTCCTTGGCATACCTACCTTCAGTTCGGGTGACGAAGACGGATAAGGGCGTTAGAGTTTCCAAGCGAACGAACGCCGAGGGAGAGACTCGACGCCCGTGTTTAAACTGTCAGGTCTGCCCGTGTCGCCTCGACTAGGGCGTCAGTCCCGGCCCGCGGCGTCGAGACCGCGGTTTGGAGCACTACCGGAGGGGTCGGGGGAGGTGTCATGCCGAGCGCGGTCACGGCGCCGAGCAGGCTGGCGCCGGCGATCGCCCACCACGCGCCGCGGAACGCCGTGTGCACCGCGCTGAAACCCTGAGGCGTACCGACGACGGCGACGAACAGGGCGACGCCGAGCGCGAGGCCGATCTGTCGCGCCATCGTCACGACCGCTGACCCGGTCGCCGAGCGCGCCGGCGGAAGGTCGGCGGTCGCGGCCGAGATGATGGTCGGGAGCGCGAAACCGACGCCCACTCCCACAATGAGCCAGCCCGGCAGGAAGTCGCCGGCGTACGACGGATGCGCACCGACCCTGATCGCGACCAGTGCCGTTCCCGCCGCGAACGCCACGCAGCCGATCGCCGCGAGGTGACCGACGCGCACGCGATGGGCGATCCGTTGCGACACTCCGGCGAACACCGGCACCATCAGCGGACCGGGTGCGATCGCGAGGCCGGTGCGCAGTGCCGACCAGTGCCAGACGTCCTGCAGCCACAGCACCGCGGCGAGCAGCCCGCCGGCGAACGCGACCGAGAACAGCACCGCCGTGACGTTGGACCACGCGAACGCGCGCACCCGCAGCAGCGCCGGCTCGACCACTGGCAGCGGATGGCGGCACGACCGCATCCAGAACCCGCCGATGCCGACCGCGGCGACGACGAACGCGACGACGTCGGCGGACGACGACCATCCCCAGTTCGGTCCCTTGACGAGGCCGAGGGCGAGCGCGCCGATGCCGACGGCGATCAGCAAGGCGCCGAGCAGGTCGGGGATGCGGGTGACCGTAGCGTCGCGCGAGTCGGGGACGAAGCGGCGCGCGGCGGCGAGGCCGAGCAGCCCGACGGGGACGTTGACGATGAAAACCCAGCGCCAGCTCGCCTGCACGAGCAGCCCGCCGATGACCGGGCCGGAGGCGGCGGCGAGCGCGCCGATGGCCGCCCAGGTCCGTACGGCGCGGACCCGCCGCTCGGCCGGCGTCGCGGCGAGCAGGAGCCCGAGGCTGGTCGGGGTCAGCGCGGCCGCGCCGACAGCCTGCAGCCCGCGGAATGCGACGAGGCTCCACAGATTGGGGCTCGCGGCGCACGCGGCGCTGGCGATCGTGAACAGCGCCAGGCCGCCGAGGAAGCCGGCCATCCGGCCGTAGCGGTCGGC
>DATNOH010000042.1:0-5078 GCA_035601435.1 Gemmatimonadales bacterium
GGCGCTCACCCTGGGGCCGGCGTTCCACGACCTGCGCTACAAGCTGGGGCGCATGCTGCTCGAGGCCGGCCGCGCGCTCGACGCGCGCGAACACTTCGAGATCATCGTGCGGGCGCGCCCCGGTTACCTCGACGCGGCCGCGATGCTCGGGCTCGCCTGCTACCTCGCCGGGGACGGCCTCGCGGCGAAGGCGGTGTGGGAGGAATGTCGCGAGCGCCGGCCGGAAGACCCGCGCGTGGAAGCCTACCTCGCCATGCTGGCCCGCAACGACGCCGCCGTGCCGGTCGCCGTGCCCGCCTCCGGCGGGGACGGCGATCCGCCGTCGGCGCACACGTCGGCTCGCTCCGGGCGGAAGAGAAAATCTTGAGACGCTGGGCCCTGCTCGCCATCGTGCTGGGGTTTGCCTGCCAGCCGAGCGCCGCCGACCATGAAGAGCTGGGCGACCGCGCCTACGCGGCCGGGGCGTACCGCGACGCGCTCGCCGAGTACCAGCTGGGCCTGAAGGCCCATCCCGGTAGCGCCGACCTGAATGCCAAGGCGGCGGCAGCGGCGCTGCACGTCGGCGACTACGCCACCGCGGTGGACGCCTACGTGACGCTCGGGGAGCGGGACGGATCGCGGGCAGGGGAGGCGGCGGACGGACTCGAGCGGGTCGCCCGGGCGGCGCTGGCCGCCAACGACCGCGGCGATGCGGCGAAGGGGTTGGCGGGGCTCCGGGCCGTCGCTCCCACCAGACCGCTGGGCCGCTACACCCGGCTGGCGGCGCTCGACGCGGCGGATCGGGGGGACACGGCCGGCGCCATGGCGTTGCTGCCGGCTGCGGTCGCGGCGGCTGGCGACGCGCGCATGGCCGATTCGCTGCTGTTCGTGTACGGCATGGCTGCCGTGCGCGCGCGCGATTGCGCCACGGCGGTGCCGGCGTTCGAGGGTGTGATCCGGCGGCAACGCGAGCCCGCGGTTGCGGATCGCGCGCGCGAGGGGCTGGGATTGTGCGCGCTGGTCCAGGGCCAGCGGCTGCTCGAGAGCGGGAAGCCCGCCGAGGCGGAGGACTGGTTCCGGCGGGCCACTGCGCCCGGGGCGCCTTCGGACGTGGTGCGCGGCGCATTTCTCGGGCTGGGAGACGTGAGGCTCGCGCAGGGCGACGTGGCAGCGGCCCTGGAGAGCTACCAGCAGGCGCTGGTGGGTGGCGCACCAGGAGATACCATCACGCAGCGGGCGCACGAGAAAATCAACGCACTCGGCAAGGCGGACGCGCCGTCGCCGGCCCCGCCGAACGATCAATAATGAGGTCTATGCCTCGCTCGCTGTTCATCGTCAGTATCGTTTTGCTGGCAGCCTGCCACCACGGGCCCCGGGTCGTGCCCGCCCCGGATCCGGTCGCCGAGCTGGCGAAGGCGCGCGCCCTGTTTCGGAGCGGGGACTTCGGGAAGGCGCTCATTGCGTTCCGCCGACTCACGTACGAGCTGGGCCCGGGCCAGCCCGAGATGGCCGAGGTCAGATACCATCTCGCCGAGTGTTACTTCCAGACCGGGGACCGCGTGCAGGCGGCCCATGAGTTTCGCGAGGTCGCGGACCAGTATGCAACGAGCGAGTACGCGCCCGTCGCCCTGCTGCGGGCGGGCGATGCGAATCTTCGACTGTGGCGGAAACCCGAGCTGGATCCCTCGTACGGCGAGACGGCGCTGGCCATCTACCAGGAGCTGGCGGGGCGCTATCCCGGGACCGATGCGGCCGCGCGGGCGCAAATGCACGTGCAGCAGCTGCGCGAGTGGTTCTCGCAGAAGGACTACAAGAACGGGATGTTCTACTTCCGGCGGCGCGCCTACGATTCCGCGATCATCTACTTCAAGGACGTGATTGCGACGTATCCTGGGACGTCACGCGTCCCCGACGCGTTCATGCGGTTGGTGGACAGCTACCGCATCATCGGGTACACCGACGAGCTGAAGGAGACCTGCGCGCACCTGCGGAGCTACTTCGCGCAGACCGAGGGGCTCGACAAGTCCTGCCCGGCCGACTCGAGCACCGCCACGCCGTCCTGACGCCGCGTGGAGGCCCTGTTCGGCGGCTCATTCGATCCCGTGCACATCGGACATCTGATCGCCGCGGAGGCGGCGGGGGAGGCGCTCGACGCCAGGGTGCGGTTCGTCCCGGCGCGGGTCCAGCCGTTCAAGCGCGCGGCCCACGGCGCTACGCCGGAGCAGCGGGCGGAGATGCTGGATCTCGCCGTCGCCGGCAACCCGCGCCTCGCGGTGGAGCGCATCGAGCTCGCGCTCCCAGCACCGTCGTACACCGTCCGGACCCTCCAGGCGCTGGCCGGGCGGGAGCCCGGGAACCGTTTCGCGTTGTTGCTTGGGGCGGATGCTGCCGCCGAGCTCGCCGCCTGGTACCAGGTGGACGCGCTTCCCGGGCTGGCGGACGTGGTGGTCTTCGCGCGCCCCGGGGCCTCGCTCCCGCGCCATCCGGCCATCCGCCGGGTGATCGAGATCCCGGCGGTGGACGTCTCCGCCACGCTGATCCGGGAGCGCGTGCGGCAGGCCCGCTCCATCCGCTATCTGGTGCCCGATGCCGTGCGCGACTACATCGCGGCGCGCCGGCTGTATCGCGAATAGAGGACTGATGGCCAAGGGTTGGTTCACCAAGATCTTCGGAACCCAGTTCCAGCGAGAGCTGAAACGCGTCCGCCCGATCGTGGACGCGATTCATCGCCACGAGGAGCGGCTGAAGGCGCTGTCGGACGGCGAGCTGCAAGGCCAGACGTCCAAGCTGCGCGGCGTGATCGCCGAGCGCACCAGCGTGCTGGCCGCCGACGTGGAGCGCCTCAAGCGGGAGAAGCACGACTGTCCGGACGCCGAGCAGCGCGCCGAGCTCAGCCAGACGCTCGCGGTGGCCGAGGCAGCCTATGTCAAGGCGCTCCAGGTGGCCCTGAACGACGTCCTCCCGGAGGCCTTTGCCACGGTGCGGGAGGTGTGCCGCCGGCTGCTGGGCAGCGAAGTGGTGGTCACCGGTCACGCGCTTAAGTGGGATATGGTGCCGTACGACGTGCAGCTCATCGGCGGGATCGTGCTGCATCAGGGGAAGATCGCGGAGATGGCGACGGGCGAGGGGAAGACGCTGGTCGCGACCCTGCCGCTGTACCTGAACGCGCTCGCGGGCCGGGGCGCCCACCTCGTCACCGTCAACAACTACCTGGCCCGTCGTGACTCGCAGTGGATGGGCCACCTCTTCACGTGGCTCGGCCTCACGGTGGGCTGCATCGATGACACGGAGCCGTCGACGCCCGAGCGCCGGGCGGCCTATCAGTGCGATATCACGTACGGCACGAACAACGAGTTCGGCTTCGACTACCTGCGCGACAACATGGTGTTCACGCTGGAGCAGCGCGTCCAGCGGAGCCACGCCTATGCGATCATCGACGAGGTCGACTCGATTCTGATCGATGAGGCCCGCACGCCCCTCATCATCTCGGGCGCCGTAGGCAGCGAGGCGGACGAGAAATACGCGCAGTTCAACGCCCAGGTGGTGCAGCTGGTGCGGAAGCAGACCGCGGTCGTGAACGACCTCATCGCCAAGGCGGAGCCGCTGCTCGGGGACCAGAAAGCGGCGTACCAGGGCGCGGTCCTTCTGTACCAGGCGCAGCTCGGGATGCCCAAGAACAAGAAGCTCCTCAAGCTGCTCCAGGAGCCCGGGGTGAAGGCCCAGGTGCAGCGGGTGGAGCTCGACGTGCTGGCCGACCGCAAGCTTCCGGCGCGCGAGCAGAAGATGCGCCACGTCGAGGAGGACCTCTACTTCGTGCTCGACGAGCGGGGCCACTCGGTGCACCTCACCGACAAGGGCGTCGAGACGATGTCGCCCCAGGACCCGAATCTGTTCGTGGTCCCCGATATCTCGCACGCCGTGCACGAGATCGAGCGCGACGAGACCCTCGCTCCCAAGGAGAAGATCGAGCGTCGCCGCCAGGTGGAGGCGGATTACGCCATGAAGAGCGAGACGCTGCACATCATCCACAAGCTGCTCCAGGCGCACGCGCTGTACGAGCGAGAGGTGGATTACGTCGTGCAGGAGGGCAAGGTCCTGATCGTGGATGAGTTCACGGGACGCCTGATGCACGGGCGGCGCTGGTCGGAGGGCCTGCACCAGGCGGTGGAAGCGAAGGAGGGCGTGGCCGTCCAGGAGGAGAGCCAGACGCTGGCCACCATCACGATCCAGAACTACTTCCGGATGTACGACAAGCTCGCCGGCATGACGGGCACGGCAGAGACCGAGGAGACCGAGTTCTTCCAGATCTACGGGCTCGAGGTCGTGGTGATCCCGACCAACCGGCCGGTGCGCCGGGTGGACAAGCACGACCTCATCTACAAGACGCGAAGCGAGAAGTACAAGGCGATCCTCGACGAGGTCGAGCGACAGCACGAGCGTGGCCTGCCGATCCTCGTCGGCACGGTGAACGTGGACGTCTCCGAGACGCTGTCGCGCATGCTCAAGCGACGCGGTTTCCAGCACGAAGTGCTGAACGCCAAGTACCATCAGCGAGAAGCCGAGATCGTGGCGCAGGCCGGCCAGCCGGGCTCCATCACGATCGCGACCAACATGGCCGGCCGCGGGACCGACATCAAGCTCGGGCCCGGGGTGAAGAAGTGTCAGGTGTGCGGGATCACGGCGCACGAGGCCCCGTTCGGCCAGCAGATCGAGCGGGCCGACCTCCCACCCGAGGAGATCAAGCGGCTCGCCTGCAACGACGATCCGCCGTGCGGCCTCGTCATCATCGGCACGGAGCGACACGAGGCGCGGCGCATCGACCGGCAGTTGCGCGGCCGCTCCGGCCGCCAGGGTGATCCGGGCCAGAGCGTGTTCTTCCTGTCGCTCGAGGACGATCTGATGCGGCTGTTCGGATCGGATCGCATCGCGCGCATCATGGATCGCACCGGCTCCGAGGAAAACGAAGTCATTACCCACCCGTGGGTGACGGCCGCCATCGGGCAGGCGCAGAAGCGCGTCGAACTGCAGAACTTCCAGGCGCGCAAAAAGCTCCTCGAGTACGACGACGTGATGAACCAGCAGCGGGAGGTGATCTACGC
>DATNOH010000043.1:0-11600 GCA_035601435.1 Gemmatimonadales bacterium
GCCGCTCGATGATCGCGTCGACGTCCACGAACGTCGCCCCCAGTCGATCGGCCACGAGCTTGCCCACGGTGGTCTTGCCCGACCCGGGCAGGCCGACCAGCACGATGTGCCGTTTCACGACGCCGCCCCCTTGGGAGTGCGCGCCCGGACCTGCGCCACATACCCCTCGAAGTTTCGCTTGGTCTCGCTCAACGCGTCGCCGCCGAACTTCTCGAGCAGGGCCTGGGCCAGCATCAGGGCCATCATCGCTTCGGCGATGACCCCCATGGCGGGCACCGCCGTCACATCCGACCGCTCCGACTGCGCCTGCGCAGCAGTCCCAGTCCGAAGATCGACGGTGCGCAGCGGGGCCATGAGCGTGGAGATCGGCTTCATCGCCACGCGCGCCACCAGGGGCTCGCCCGTGGTCATGCCGCCTTCGGTGCCGCCCGCGCGGTTGGTGGCGCGGGCCAGCCCGGGCAGGATCTCGTCGTGCACCTCGGAGCCCTTGCGCCGCGCGGCCTCGAAGCCGAGCCCCAGCTCCACGCCCTTCACCGCCGGGATGGACATCAGGGCCTGCGCCAGGCGGCCGTCCAGCTTCGCGTCCCACGAGACGTGGGAGCCGAGCCCGACGGGAGCGCCCAGCGCGATCACCTCGACCACGCCGCCCAGCGTATCGCCCGCGGCCTTGGCCGCGTCGATCCGGGCGATCATCTCGCGCTCCGCTTCCGGGTCGAGGCAGCGCACGGGGCTGGCGTCGGAGGCGGGATTCAGGGGCTGGGGGATCGGGACGGCGGACTGCGCCACCACCCCACCCAATTCCACGACGTGAGAACCGACTTCCACGCCGAACTGTTCCAGCAACACCTTGCACACCGCGCCGCAGGCGACGCGCGCCACCGTCTCGCGCGCGCTCGCCCGCTCCAGGATGTCGCGCGCGTCCTGGCGGTCGTACTTGAGCGAGCCGGCGAGATCCGCGTGGCCGGGCCGCGGACGCGTCACCTGGCGGCGGCGCTCGCCACCGGGGGCGTCCGCTTCGGGGGCCATCACGTCCTGCCAGTGCTCCCAATCGCGGTTCCACACCAGCATCGCGATGGGGGAGCCGAGCGTCTCACCGGCGCGCACGCCCGCGAGCCACTCGATCTGGTCGGCTTCGATCTTCATGCGGGCGCCGCGGCCGTAGCCGCCCATGCGCCGCTTCAGCTCGGCGTTGACGCGCTCGGCCGAAACGGGCAGCCCGGCGGGGATCCCCTCGAGGACCGCCACGAGGCCGCGTCCGTGCGACTCGCCGGCCGTGGTGAAGCGAAACATCACCCTACGCTACCTCCCTCCCGAGCCTCCACAACCTCCACCAACCTCCACCAACCTCCACCAACCTCCACCAACCTCCCGACAATAGCACGCGAGCCCGACTCCGGGCCGGGCTCGCGATTCTACCGCGCTCGAGGAAGCGTCCGCATCGGCTCACCGTCGCGGCGGCGCCGGGTTCGGGTTCGTGAGCGTCGGGAGGCGCACCATCACCAGCCCGTTCGCCGTGATCCCGAACAGCAGCTGGCCGGTCGCGTCGCGGGCCACGCGGAACGGCCCGATGATCGGATCGCGGATCGGAATCGTCACGGGCACCCCGGCGCTCAAGAGCTGGCCACCGTCGAAGGTGTCGAACACGTCGATGGTCGGGTCGGGCCGGGCGGCGAACAGCAGCCGGTTGTCCTTGTTGGTGCCGCTGCCGCAGTTCGGGATGCAGGTGCCCCCCGGCGAGAAGTCGTGGAAGTAGTTCATGTCCATCCCCGGCGCCCCGACGACGCAGCTCGCGAGATTCGCCGCCAGGGTGCAGGAGGTGGCCTTGAGCCGCAAGTTCGAGTCCAGGTAATAGATCGAGTCGGCCCGCACCACGTTGGTCCGGCCGTTGAAGTTGGTGGCGATCGACTGCACCTTGATTCCGGTGTTGCTGATGAAGTCGCTCACGTGCACCCCGGGCGACATACCCAGGTCCACATGGTCCTCGCCCTGGGCCAGCGTGGTCCGGCCCGTGAGGGGATTGACGCAGCTGTTGTTGAGCGTTCCGACACCCTTGATCGAGTCGCGGGAGTCGTACGCCATGACGCGCGCGAACGCGGTCGAGATGTTTCCCCCCTCGCCGAAGAAGGCGTGGGTGAAGTTCCCCGAGTTGCGCGCGTAGGTCGAGTCCCCCAGCCCGAACGTGATGAGGTTCACCGTCACGCCGGCGCAGGCCGACAGCACCACCTGGCTCGTGTTGCCACGGATCTCCTCGATGCGCAGCGTATCGGTGGCCTGGCTCGCGAACGTCGCGCCGATCTCCCAGAAGAACTTGCCGAACAGCGGGAACCCGCTGGTCGGGCTGACCAGCTTCTCCATGCGCAGCGTGGCCTTGCCCGCGAAGGGGGTGGTGCTGCTCTGAGTCGGGGTGGTCGAGTACAGCGCGAAGATCGAGTCCGGCGCGCACGCCGTGCCGCCGGCCGTGCGGCACACGGTGGCGACGTACTGCGGCCGGTCGGACACGTCGTGCACGATGATCTCCTCGATCGTGCCGCCGTTGACCCGCAGGACCTTGTACGTCTCGATCAGGAAGTTGGGCAGGTCCTGGCGCCACTGCAGCTGCCGCACGCCCGGCCGCACGTCCACGATGGCGAGCTGGGTGCCGCCGGCGTCCGCCACGACGATCGAGTCGCCGTAGTTGCCCAGCGTGTCGCGCGGCCACAGGGCGACGCCCCAGGGTACTCCCACGCCGAACGTGATCCCCGCCGGGACGAAGCTGTCGGGGCCGACCCGGAAGATCTCGATGCGGTGGCGGGTCGAGTTCGTGAGATACAGCTCGTTCAAGTTGGCGTTGAAGATGGCGTCGGCGATCTTGCCGCCGAGCGGCAGCGCGAACGTGCGGCCGGCCACCACCACCACGGTGTCGATCCCGTTGCTCGGCGTGGCCGTCCGGGCCGGGCCCGAGAAGCGGGGCGGCGCGGTGATCAGCGTGCTGGTTTGCGAGTAGCCGCAGTTGCGCGTCGGGATCGCGAGGTCGCAGGCGTAGCCGCGGACCACCACGCTCCTCGGGAACGAGGGGAGCCCGGCCAGCCCCAGGTTCAGCGTGCGCGTCACGTCGGTCAGGTTCCCCGCGCCGACGTAGACCGTGACGTACTTGGCCGGCGTGATCCCCGTGAACGGCGGCACGGCGTTCAGCACCGTGTCCACCCGGAACCCGATCGAGTCGATGCCGCTCGGGTCGAGGGCGCGCACCACGATCGTGTCGGTCGCCTCCACGCGCGCCGCGATGATGTGCGACACGGTGGGCGGCGTATTGTCGGTCGCCACCGACTGGATGTTGACCGTCACCGGGGTGGTGAGCACGCGCCGGCCGCTCGCGTCCATGGCGAAGCCGGTGACCGTGAACGAGCCGGAGGTGAAAGTCGGCACCACGGTCAGGGTATCCGTGTAGGTGGTGTCCGTCGGCAAGGTCCCGGTGAACACGAGCGAGTCGGTGGGCGGCGTCGTCGCATCGGTGACGGCGGTGCGCGGCACGACGATGAACCCCACCCGCTGGAGGCCGCCGATCTGTTGCGCCCGGACCTGCACCTGCAAGTTCCTGCCCGGTGAGGCGAGCGCGCCCGTGGTGGGCGCGAGCAAGGTGACGCTCAGCGCCTGAACGTTCGACAGGAAGATGACGATCGTATCTTCCGCGAAATTGCCCGCGCCGTCGGTCGCGCGGCCGATGATCGTGATGAACCCGCCCGCGCCTGAGGTGGGCGGGAACGAGATGTGTTCGCTCTGGCTGAAGGTCGTGACCGCCGAGGTGAAGATGCTGTCGGACTGGCCGATGCTGGGGTCCGAATAGGTGAGGCGGATGTCCTTCAGGCCCAGGTTGTCCGTCGCGGCGACGGTGAAACTCAGGCCGTTCGAGATCTGCTGCGTATCCGACGCCGCGACCAGCGTGATGGTGGGCGGGATCTGGTCCCGCAGCACGCCGCCCGGGTTGCGCGCCGTCTCGCACGCGCCCACGACGCCCGCGAGCGCCACCAGCGCGCACCACTCCCGAACCCCACGCATCTGCTGCATAAGAACGCTCCTGGTTACTTCCCGGTGCTGGGCGTCACCAGGTCGTCGATGATGTGCGGCGTGATGAGTATCAACAGATCGCGCCGCGATTCCTGCTCGGAGCTGAAGCCGAACAGCTTTCCGAGAATCGGCAAGTCTACAAGGAACGGTATTCCGGACTTGGTTACCGTGACTTCGGTCACCGTAAGGCCGCCGATGACCGCCGTTTCGCCGTCGTTCACCAATATCTGGTTGTCCGCCTGCTGCGTCTGGAACGTGAAGCCGATGTCCACCGACGCGGGCCGCACGTTGGAGCGCTCGGCGTGCACTTCCATCAGGACCTGCCGGTTGGCCGTCACGTGGGGCGTCACCTTCAGATTGATGCCGGTCTGCTCGAACCGCACGGTGGCGCGCGGTGGTGTGGCTCCGCCCGTCGCGGAGCTCACGTCGATCACGCGGATCGGCACGCGGTCGCCCACCAGAATTTCGGCGGGCCGGTTGTCGAGCGTCGTGATGGTCGGCTCCGCTTGCACGTCGGCCAGCTCGACCCGCTGCAGCGCCTGCAGGAACGTCGTGAGATCGAAGTTCCCAATCGCGGTCGAGAAGATCAGGTTGAGCGCCGGGTTCACCACTTCCTGGTCGGCGTTCCCGATGGCGGAGAGGGAATTCCCGCCCAGGTCCACGATCACCTCGTTGGACGCGAAGTTGCCTTGCGGCACGAACGCGTCCGGCACGCCGTCGCCGTTGGTGTCCACCGCCTTGGCGGTGCGCGGATCGGGCCGCTGCACCAGCTTGTTGAAGAACTGCGTCTGGGAGCCGAGGTCGTACTTCACGCCCAGCTCTTCCACGTCGGTGCGGTCCACGAAGATGATCTTCGCCTGGATCGATACCTGCGGCGTGCGGATGTCGAGCCCCTTGACGAACTCCTCGACGCGGTTGATGCGACTGGAGATCTCGGTGATCACGAGGGCATTGCTGGTCGAATCGGCCACCACCTTGCCGCGCTGCGTCAGGATGGACTGCACCGACGGCACCATCGCCGCGGCGCGGGCGTAGTTCACCCGCACCAACCGCGTCTCGACGGGCACCGTCGAATCGGCGCGCGCCAGGTCGCGCTTGTCGATTACCTGGATGATGCCGCCGTCCAGCACGCTGGCGGCGAGCGCCTGCGACTCAAGCACCGCGTTGAACGCGAGGTCCCAGGGCTGGTTCTTGATCTCGGCGCTGACGTTCCCCTTCACATCCTTCGAGAGGATGATCGTCCGCCCGCTGAACGCCGCGAAGCCGGCCACCACCTCCCGCAGGTCCGCATTGTCCCACGTCACCGTGATGCGCGCCGCCTGCGACTGCGCGCTCTCCTTCGCGTGCGCCGCGAAGTACGCGTCGATGACGGCGTCGCCGGTCTGCGCCGGGGTCGCCACCCGCGCCGCCTGGCCCCCGCCGCCGCTTCGGGCCGCGGGCCGTTGCGCCACCGGTGCCACCGGAGTGACCAGCGGAGCCGCCGCCGTGCCCGCCGCCGACTGGCTCGACCAGGCTTCGAATGCCGTCCGCTCCGAGCCGATCTTGACCCGCACCTGGCCGTCGCGCCGCTCGACCTGATAGTCCTTCAGCGCGTCGAGATCGATCACCACCCGCACCACGCCGGGCCGGAACTGGGCGTAGCGGATGTTCTTGATGCCGCCGCGGTTGGCGCCGTCGTACAGCACGGCGGGGGCGACGAGTCGCGCGCCCTGCAGGTCCACGACCAGCCGGGCTGGATTGGCCAACGTGAAGTCCTGGATATCGACGGCGCCGCGGAGATCGATCACGACCTCCACGCTGCCGGCCCCCGGCAGCACGCTGACCGCCTTGACCTCGCCGTCGCGGGGCCCGGCGCCGCGCATCCCCGGGCTCCCGCCCGGAGTCAGCACGACCAGCCACGCGGTGAGGGCTGCGATGCACGTCATGGTGTTACCTCCTGCTTGGCGAGCTGCAGACTCTCCTGCCGCTCGAAGCCGAACTCCTGCACCGTAAACACGATTTCGCGCGGCCGGATCGTCGTGGCCTTGAGCCGCCCGATGATGTTGCCCGGCTTCACCCGATACACCTTGCTGTTGGTCACATCGCGCAGCACCGCGACGCTGCGCGCCGGATACCGCCCGTCGTAGTAGACGCCCACCAGCCGCAGGTCCGACAGCAACGGCCGGATGTCGCCCGACTTGAGGAGCGACAGGAACGGGTCCCGTCCGCCGCCCTCGTACGAGAAGACCTCGCGCACCAGCACCGGCGCCGCGGCGCTGTCGGGCTTCGCCGCGGGCGCGGGCGCGGGCTTCACCTGCGCGGCGAGCCCCGGTCGCGCGGAGGGGGCGAGCGGGGCGGCGGCGAACAGGGCGGCGACGTACGCGGCAAATCGAGTTCTCACCGCGCTCCCCCCGCGCCCTTCTTCGCCGGCGCAGCGGGCGGCGGTGCCGCCGCCTTCACGAACGTGCGGATCCCGAGCTGCGCCTCGAGCAACGCGCCCGCCGTATCGCCCAGCAGCTTCTGCGCCTGCCCTGCGGCCGCCTTGAGGATCACGTCCTGCGGGACGATGATGCGCGGCAAGCTCGCGATGTCGGACAGAAACTCACCCAGCTGGTCATAGTGCCCGATGATCTCGAGCCGGTAGCGGTACGTGTCGAACGGCGGCCCCGGCTCGACGGCCTGGGGCTCGATCCGGCCGATGGTCACACCGCGCACCTTGGCTTTGGTCGAGATGTCGTCGATCAGCGCCGGCACTTCGTTCTTTTCCGGCACGAGGCGGCGCATTATCCCGAGTAGCGCCGTGTACTCCTCGACCTTGCGGCGCAAATCCTCCACGGTGCCGCTCGCGAGATCGGCCTTGGCCTGCGCGATCACGGCCTCCATTTGGCCGGTTTCGGTTTGTATGGCGCTGATTTCCTCGCCCGTCGGCTTGGCCCAGTAGTTCCAGAAGGCGTACCCGAGCGCGGCCATGCCGATGGTGATGAGCAGCATCACCTGGCTCTGCCTGTCCTGCGGCAGCAAGGGCATGGCGCTACCTCGCCGACTGGGTCATGGGGACGGTCCGGATGTACACGGAGTCCGCCACCCGGTAGCGCACGGCCACGTTGAAGGCCGTGACCGGGCGGTCGGCCTCGATGATCGTGGAGGTCGTCGCCGGGGTTACGTCGGTCAGCCAGGGCGACGCGGCGAGCTGGCGCAGGAACGTGGTGTAGGCCTGGATGTCGACGGTGCTGCCGGTGATCCAGATCCGCACCGCCGGCTGCGCCGTCGAGTCCGCGGCCGCCGCACCGCCGGCCTGGGTGGACGGTGCGCCGACCGTCGTGCCGGCCGCGGCGGGCGAGACCCCCGTGAGCCAGGTGTAGGGCGGCAGGGCCTTGGTGAGCTGGTCGAGCACGTGCGGCCAGATGTAGCGGTCCCCGTCGATGCCGCGGATGACGGTGATCTCTTTGACCAGCGAGTCGCGGATATGCTCCGACTGCCGCTTCTGGGCGATCACCGCGTCGAAGCGGCGCTTCTCCGCCTGGACCTCGGTGCGGCGGTTCTCGGCCACGCGCAGCCGCGTGCTCTGCGTGATGAACCACAGCAGCCCGCCCCCGACCACTACCAACGACGTCGCGCTCGCCGCGAGCAGCCAGGGATTCTTGATGCTCGCCAGCAGACCCCGGAAATCGGGCAGCGCGAGCTTGAAGCCCGCGCCGCCGCCGCCGGGCGCCTTCCGCTTCTTGCCGGGCAGTAAGTTGATTTCGATCATGCGGCGCGCCTCAGCGCCAGGCCCACGGACAGCATCAACAGGGGAGCCATCTCATCCACCGCCACCGACTCGAACACCGAGTCGCGCACCTTGAGCCGCTGCACCGGGCTGGCGAGCTCCACCGGCACGCGCAGCCGGTTCGACAGCGCCTCGTTCAGACCCGGAACCCGTGCCCCGCCGCCGATCGTGTACACCCGCCCCAGCCCCCCCGCGGAGCGGGACGCCGTCGCGAGGAACGCCGCCGCGCGCTCGACCCCCACCGCGATCTCCTCGCCCCGGGCGTCCACGTACTGCGCCAAGTCCCCGCTCTGGGCCTGGCCCTGGATGACCCGCTCTGAGTCCTCGGCGGAGAGCCCCTTCTCGCGCTGCAGGTCCTCCCGGAACCGCCGCGTGCCCACCGACAGGTCGCGCGTCAGCACCGGCACGCCGTCTTCCAGGATGTTCACGTTGGTGATTTCGTGCCCGATGTTGACGAGCCCCACCACTCCCTGCATCGCGTCGGGGTGGTTCAGCTCGAACGCATTGTGGATCGCGAACGCGTCCACGTCGATGATCGCCGGCTCGAGCCCGGCCTCTCCCAGGAGCAGGGTGCGGCTGTCCACCAGCTCGCGCTTGGCGGCGACCAGCAGCACGTTCATCTGCAGCCCCTCGGCGTCGGGGTCGAGGATCTGGAAGTCGAGCTCCACGTTCGCCATGTCGAATGGCACGTGCTGCTCGGCCTCCCAGCGGATCACCTCTCGGGCGTCCCCTTCCTTCATTCGGTCCATCTGGATCTTCTTGACGATCACGTCCCGCCCACCCACCGCCGTCACCACCGACCGCTGCTTGACCCCAGCCGCGGAGAACAGCCCCCGGATGGCCTCGGACACGAGACCGGGGTCCATGACCTCGCCCTCGACAATGGCGTCGGCCGCGACCTCGGTCGTGGCGACCTTGACCAGCTCCGGCTCGCTGCCGGAATGGTCGATCACCGCCAGCTTGATGATGCCGGACCCGATATCCAGGCCCACCGAGGTTTTTTTGCCGCCCAGGAGCCCGAAAAGGGCCATACATGCCTATGGGTTAAAGACAAGATGGGACGAGGGCAAACTACAGTAAGGCTCGCTCCTTATCCTGTCAAGCCTCGAACCTACTTGAGGCCTGACCAACAAGTACTTTGCTGGCCTACAGTTAGGCTGTTTTTTTGAGTCTTCGCGCCCAGCCAATTGCCACTCCCTGCAGCCAGACGATTTACCGTAACCGGTTGGCAGCATGGCACTTACTGAACTAGCGGAAGCAGAAGGGCGGGGAACGAGTCGTCCCCGCCCTTAGTGCGTGTGGCCTTCCAGTCTTCAGAGCCTTAGTACAGCTGCACCCAGCTGCGCGACCGCATCAGCGCACCCTTCGCCGTCGCGTTCAACACCTTGAGGACGGCGCACTGGGAATAGTTGATGTTGGCGTGACCGCTCAGCGTGTTCGTGCCGAAGCTCACGCTGTCATGCACCATGGTCGCGCCCCAGAAATGCGCGTCGGTGGAGCCACCACCCGAGGTCTTGAGCTGTCCCTGGATGATGGTGATCCCGAACCACTGGAATCCGCCCTGCACCGATAAGCTGCCGTCGATCAGCAGGATGCCCTGCCCCTGGACGCCGTCGATGGTAGCATCGCCCGTGATGTGGACGATCGGGAAATAGGTCCCGCACGGACTGAGCGGGTTCACCCCGTCACCCCAGTTGGTCTGCACCGTCAAGTCGCACTGGCCGGCGCCGTTCACAACCGGGCCGATCGAGTTCGAAAAGTTCTGCCCGGGGACGGTGACGTTCGCGCTGGCCGAGAGCTGCGCGTAGTTGATGCTACCGAACTTGGTGAACGTCGAATCGGTCACCGTCGAGTCGATCAAGACCGCCGGGCTTCCGCGCACCGACGCGTTACCGGTCGTGTCCACCGTGGTGCCCTTGTCCGAGCGCACGCCCGCCAGCGCGGCGCCGGTCGGACCGCAGGTCAACCAACCCGGCGGAATGTGATCGTTCCCGTCCACCGTCGCTTGGCCCGCCAGCTGATCGCTGTTACCGGTCGTCAGGGAGGCCTGGATGTCGACCTGCAGCGGCTTGATGCGCGTCAGGACGCCGAGGCGCTGATTGAAGCCGCCGCCCTGGAGCCGGTTGGCCCGGCTCATGGTATCGCGCCCGGTCACGTCGAACAGGTACAGGTTGTCGGCCAGCTTGAACACCGACCCGTTGTAGGAGCCGGTGTTGCTGGCCGCGTTGGTCCACGCGATCGCGGCCGCCGAATCCTGCGGGTATGCTCGCCGGCCGTTGAACGTCGTGGTATTCCAGGTACGGATCAGCTCCGAGGCGCCGGCTTCGGCGACCCCGAACGACTGCTGCTGAAAGCGCGAGCTTTCGGCCATGCGCTGCTCCTGCGTGCCGGAGAACAACGCCCCGGCCACCAGAGCGCCCACGATCACCATCGCTACGATGGCCAGCGCCAGCGCCATACCACGCTCGTTCCGCAACACCTGCTTCATACAGAGCTCCTTCATGAGGTCAGGCGCCTGCCTACCAGCGCCGGTTGTTCCGCAACGCTACCCGAGTAAGGATGCTGTCCACCTGATTCATCTGCCGCCCGTCGGCCAGCCGGATCGGTTGGGCGGTCTGCCCGCGCACCCGGATCTCGATCTGCGCCACGTTCGCCGGCACCGCGGTTACTGCTCCGGCGGCGTCGAAGTAGCTGAGCGTCATCCCGTTGGCGCCGATCAGCGGACCCACCAGGGGTTGGATCGCTCCTCCGGCGGGGCGCAATCCCAGATACCACTGCCCGTCCGGCGCCTGATAGACTCGATACGTATCGACCTCGAAGGCCCATACCGGCGCCCCCAGCGGAATCGCCCCCGGCAGATTCTGCTTGGGCAGCAGGAATGGCTTGAGATTGGTGGTCAATTTCGTGCCGGGGCGGCCGTCCGGGACGCACAGCGCGGCCACGGTCCCAATCAGATCACCGCTCACCCAGCCATCGTCGTTCCGGGTGCCCGCGTTGCCTTCGTAATAGATCAGCAATGAGTCCGTGGCCGAGCTGAACGCCCGCGACCCGAACGTCAGCGCGTTGCGCACGGTCACGCCCCGGCCCCCCAGGGCTCCGCCCAGGATCGGCGTATCGCAGACGACGCCGAACACGCGCATCGCCCGGATCTTGATCGAGTCGGCCCCCATGGCGTAGATGTCGCCGTCGCTCGCGTTCAGGACCCGGAACTCCGCCGGCAGGATCGTCACCGCCGCACGGATGTTCTGCTGCAGGTCGATCTTCTGGGTCTGCGCCTGATAGATGCGCTGGTCGCTCACCAGGACCTGGTAGACCGCGGCGGAGATCATACCCAAGAGCACCAGCGCGACCATCAACTCGATGAGGGAGAACCCCCGGCGTGTTAGATGATGCATGAGATCTCCGTTTCCGAAATTTCGGAACGCCACTTGCCACGGTCCGTCTGATACTTGCTCGTCATGATCACCTGCCAGGTGCTGTTGCCCCGATTCACGAACTGCCAGCTGAGGGAATCGACCGGCACACCGCCGCGCATCAGGACATCGGTCCCCGTCGCCTGATTGGTGCAGGCGGTGGAGCGCAGCATCTCGATCCGGCGCTGGGAGAACGCCACCTGCACGCCCGAACGGTGGCCCCTCCCGATCATCCGGGTCACGAGGGCCGCCGACCCCACCAGCCCCAAGAGGCCGATGGTGAGCACCAGCACGGCGATGATGACCTCGACCAGCGTGAATCCCTGCTCCTGCTTCACGTTCGGTTTCATTACCGCACCACCCTGCCGAGAGTATTGATCACGAGCGAGTCCGTG
>DATNOH010000044.1:0-16276 GCA_035601435.1 Gemmatimonadales bacterium
CACCGGGTCGCCACGCCCCGCGGTCTCGACGGACAGCGACTCCGCCCGACCCACCGGCACCATGAACGCATGCGGTACCGACGCACTGTCGGTGATCAATAAGAAGGCGAACAGCAAAGTCACGTGTTCAGACCCGGTTCAGAGTGAGAGAGTCACGCCGATTTTCCGAGCGCCGCCCGCAGCTCCGCGAGCCGGGCGCCGATCGCTTCGGGCGGCACGGCGGCCAGGTCGGGAGGCAACAACTGGCGGCTGGTGCACTCGAAGGCGGCGATGAGACGCTGATATTCGAGCTCCAGCGGATACGAGGGCGGCTGGAAGTCCCGGATCAGCTCGCGCAACAGCCCGGCGCTCAAAGCCTTCTGGTCTCCGGATGCCATGCGCCGGCTCGAGCGCACCAGGATCGCTTCCAGGTCGGCCGCCGAGAGCGCGTCGCGGGTCTCCGCGAACAGCGCCGCGGCATCGACGCCGGGCTCGAGCGTGATCCCCAGCCGCTGCCGCAGCAGATCGAACACCTTCACGCGCTCCGCGACGGTGGCGGGCGGAAACAGCGCCAGGTGCTCCTCGGCGCGCCCCTGGCGCTTCAGGTCCACCGGCACCAGGTCGGGCCGGCTGGTCATGAGGAACCAGATCACCTTGCCGCGGCGGCGCGTGTCGCCCATGAAGGCCGCGAGCGACGCGAACACCCGCTCCGAAACCCCGGAGTCCGCGCCGCCGGTCTCGCGGGTTCCCAGCGCGGCGTCCGCTTCGTCCACCACCACCGCCACCGGACCGATGGCGTCGAGCAGCGAGAGCACGCGCTCCAGGTTCGCCTCGGTCTGCCCTTGCCACTTGGAGCGGAAGTTCAACAGCTCGACCACGGGGATTCCGATCTCCTTCGCGAAGCATTGGACGATGAAGCTCTTGCCCGTCCCCACCGGCCCGCAGATCAGGTAGCCCATCGGTACCACGTCGAGCCGTCCCTGTGCCAGCGCCTGCGCCGTCTCGCGCAGCAGCGCCTTCGCGCCTTCGTGCCCGGCCACCGCATCGAGGCCCACCCGGCTCGTCATGAACGTCAGCAAGCCCCCGCTCGCCTCTTCGATCAGGCGCTTCTTCTCACGCGTGAGCGCTTCCTGATCGAGCGGAGCGCCGCCCGCCTCGGCTTCGGCGAGCAGGCTCTCGAGGTGGAGGCGCGTGAGACCCGCGGTGAGGATCGCCACGCGACGGGCGTCCACCACCGAGAACGTCTCGGGACGGCTGCCGCGCCCCGCGAGATACGCGAAGCGCTCCGGCTCATCCGGCACGGGAACGGCGATCTCGAACGTGCGGGCGTCGCTCACCAACGCGGCCGAGAGCGTCGCCGTCGTTTCCACGAGCACGCAGAACGTCACCGTGCGCTGCAGGAACAGCGGCTCACTGGCCCAGCGACGCAGCGTGACGATCGCGCCGCGATCCTCCGCCGGCAGCTGCCCCGGCTCCCCGGCCGGCGCCACGGTCTCTCCATAGTCGATGATAACGGCCGCCGAGAAGCGCGGGTTTCCGGTGAGCTGGTAGCGCAAGTAGGTCTCGATCAGCTGCAGGGCCCGGTCGGGGTCCCGCGGTTGCACCTGGGCCAGGTTCGTTCCGCCCAGCTTGTCGTAGGCCTTGAGCACCGTCCTGAAGTCGTTCTCGACGTCGCGGTCGGAGAATCCGATCCCCGCGCCGCGGTCGTACGTGATGATCGCCGAACGGTCGTTCAGGATCACCTGGGCAAGGCAGTCCCCGATCGTGCCGAACCGTCGGGCCCCGAGCGGATGAAGGTCGCGCACACCGGGCCCGTGCAGGATGAAGAAGTCGATACCGCGCTGGCGGATGCGCCGCTGCAGAGTCTTGGCCCAAGCGGGAAGGGTCGGCAGCTCGGTCATCGCGCCGAGACTACCATGGAGGCCGCGGCCCTGTCAACGACTCGGGCGGCATATTACCGGGCATGCAAGCTCTGTGGCTGGAGGACCGCCGCCTGCGAATGCGGAACGACGTTGCGACGCCCGAGCCGCCCCCGGGCGAAGCCCTCGTACGCGTGCTGTGCGCGGGAATCTGCAACACCGACATCGAGCTCACCCGCGGCTACTACCCGTTCACGGGGATCCTGGGCCACGAGTTCGTCGGCGTCGTAGAAGGGGGTCCCTCCGGGCTCGTCGGCCGCCGCGTCGTCGGTGAGATCAACGCCGTGTGCGGCGGCTGCAGCGCGTGTCTCGCCGGCCGGCGCACCCACTGCGAGCGGCGCACCGTGCTCGGCATCGTCGGCCGGCACGGCGCGTTCGCCGACCACCTCATCCTGCCCGCCGAGAACCTGCTTCCCGTTCCCGACGCGGTCTCCACGGACGCGGCCGTGTTCACGGAGCCGCTCGCCGCCGCGCTCGAGATCCAAGAGCAGGTTCCGATCGACGCCCGCGATCGCGTGCTCGTGGTGGGCGACGGGAAGCTCGGCCAGCTCGTGGCGCAGACCCTCGCGCTCACCGGCTGTGCGCTGCTCGTGATCGGACGGCACGACGCCAAGCTGGCTCTGCTCGCCGCCCGGGGCATCGAGACGGGGCGAGCCGACCGAGTGACGCGTGGGGAGTTCGACGTCGCCGTCGAGTGCACCGGGAATCCCGCGGGATTCGCCGTGGCGCAGCGCGCGGTGCGACCGCGCGGCACGCTGGTATTGAAAAGCACGTATGCCGGCGCCCTGACGCTCGATGCGGCGGCGGTAGTGGTGAACGAGCTGACCGTGGTCGGATCGCGCTGCGGGCCGTTCGCGCCGGCGCTGCGCTTACTCGCGGAAGGCCGAGTGGCGGTCGAACCGTTGATCCATGCTCGCTACCCGCTCGCCCAGGCGGTCACGGCGTTCGAGCACGCAAAGCGACCCGGGGTGCTGAAGGTGCTGCTGGAGATCAGTTAGGCGGGCGCACGCGACAATGGCCAGGGGCAGAAACACTCGACCTCAGATTCCGAGGTAGTGGTCCAGCCCAAGACGACCGGCGCCGGTGAAGACGAGGGCGAGCGAGAGCGCAAGAAGTAAGAACTCAAGTTCCCATCCGGCCTCCTGCGGCCCGGACGCGAACCGAGACTTCCCGATTCGCACGGTCGCGAGCGCTACCACCATATCGATCGCCAGTCCCAGGGCGAGCAGGCGCGTCGCGACGCCCAAGATCAGCAGCACCGCCCCGACCGTCTCCAATAGCGCGACCAGCCACGCGGAGAACAGCGGGGCCGGCACGCGGATCTGCTTGAGGAACCCCGCAAACGCGGCCGGATTCTTCAGCTTGCCCCGGCCATGAGCCAAGAATGTGATCCCGAGCGCCACCCGCAGGATCAGCTCGCCGACGCCGGCGTACGGTGCGAATACACTGTCGAGCATGCGCGCCTCCCTCTTTCGTCCCCCCGGTCGTCGCAATGTCGTTCACTATGGCCAGGGGCAGAATCGAACTGCCGACACGCGGATTTTCAGTCCGCTGCTCTACCAACTGAGCTACCTGGCCTGGCTATGCAGCAGAAGAACTTAGCGGACTGGGTGGGGTGGTGGGAGGGCTAGTAAGGCGTTACGGCATCCTCCAATGCGTCAGATCGGCCCACGAGCGCGGCGCAGTCGCACCGCCGCGACGAGCAAGGCCGCGGCGACCGCCAAGCCCAGCCACAGGCTCGCGCTGCTCAGAAACACGCGCGGTGTGAGGTGTGTCATCGGATCGATCGGGAGCGTCCCCGGCGCGATGACGGCTTCCCTGCTGGCGTTATAGCGGGTCTGCAGCATGGTCGCGAAGCGCGTGGTGTCGAACGCGATCTTCTCGACGATGCTGATCGCGACCAGCGGCAGTGTGGCCCAAAGAAACGGCGCGCGCCGCGCCCACGCCGAAACCAGGAGCAGCCAGCCGAAGAACGGCGCCCACCACAGCGCATGCACCGTCACGAGGTGGTAGAGCAGGAGCCACGACATCTGGAGCAGCGGAACGTGAGCCCACAGCGTGGCGGCATTGGCGCCGCTCACCGAGAGCACCGCGGTGCCGAGCAGCAGGATGATGAGCTGCGTCGCCACCGTGACGGCGAACGTGACGAGCGGGAGGATCACGAGCGGGATGCTGGCCTTCGCGATCACCGCCGTGACGTCGGAAACCGGCAGCGACTTCCAGAACAGCGTGCTGCGATCGCGCCGCTCGGCGTACAGCGCCTCGACGCAGTAGAAGATGCCGACGATGAAGGTGCTCAACATGATCAGGGCGGCCGCGTAGCGGTACGGCCGCTGTAGCAAGTCGTTTTGCCGCGCTGGGTCGAGCGCCGCGGCACGCAGGTCGGCAGCCAAATGCACCGTGCTGATCAGGAAGCCGAGCAGCACCAGAGCGGCGACAGCCACCGGCGCGACATAGATCGCCTGGTACTCCCACAATTCCCGTCGCACAGACCAGTAGAACCGCCGCAGCGTCGACGTCTGGGCGGGCCCCGCGGGCGCGGCAGCAGCGATCGTAGGCGCCAGAGTGCTCATCGATGCGCTTCCTGCGCCTGGCCAGCATGATCGCCGACCACCGCCACGAACAGGTCGGCGAGGCTGGGCGTCCGCAACTCGCCCAGCTCGGCCAGTCGCTGGCGATCGACACCTTCGAACAGCAGCGCGCGGCGGCCAATCCCTTGGCGCTCATGCATCGGCCGCAGCGCGCGCGCCGCGTCGATCCGCGCGGGATGGACCAGGACTTCCACGTAGCGCGATTCCAGCCCGTCCATGCTGGAATCGAACACGATGCGGCCGCGGTCGATGAATACGAGATCGGTGATGACGTGCTCGATCTCCTCCACTTGGTGCGTCGCCACTACGATGGTGCGGCTGCCATCGCAGTAGTCGCTGAGCAGAGAATCATAGAACTGCTTGCGATAGAGGATGTCCAAACCGAGCGTCGGCTCGTCGAGCACCAGCAGCTTCGCGTCGATGGCCATCACCAGAGCGAGGTGCAACTGGGTCACTACGCCCTTCGACAGTTCGCCGACCTTGGTCGTGAGGCGGATGGTGGTCTTCGTCAGGAATCCCTCCGCCTTCGCGCGGTCGAAGCGGGGATGGACGCCCGCGACGTAGTCCAAGAGGTGCGACACCCTGATCCAGCGCGGCAGCACGGCCACGTCGGCGATGAAGCAGACATCCCGCATGAGCAGATCGCGTTCGGTCCAGGGGTCGTGTCCCAGCACCCGCAGCTCTCCCTGGTACGGCGTGAGGCCGAGCATCGCATTGAGCGCGGTGGTCTTTCCGGCGCCGTTGGGGCCGACGAGCCCGAGGATGTGGCCCTCGGTAACGCGCAAACTGATGCCGTCGAGCGCGACGGTGCCGCCGAACCTCTTCCGGAGCTCGCGGGCTTCTATGCAGGCCATGAAGTCAGCGCCCCTCCCCATCGAGCAGGTCTTTCGCCTTCAAGCCGAGCCGCTGGATGGTTGCATAGATCCGGGGCCAATCTTCGCGGAGAAACTTCTGCCTTTCGCCCTGCAGCAACATCTTGCAGGCGCCCGCATTGATGTACATGCCGCGGCCGCGCCGGGTTTCGACCAGCCCCTCGTCCACCAACTCCTGATAGCCCTTCAGCACCGTGAGCGGATTGACCCGATATTCCGCTGCGACGTTGCGCACGGACGGCAGCGGACCGCCCTCCTTCAGCACGCCGTCCAAGATCATCGCGACCACGCGGTCGCGCAGCTGGCGGTAGATCGGCTGACTGTCGTTCCACTCACGCTTCATCAGCGTTACAAGATCACCCGATTCGTCAGGAGCCGCTCGCGTCGGTGATCCGCCACAGGTCGAAGTGCGCGCGGAACGGCTTGTCGTCCGGCAGCATGTACGTCCAGTCTTCGGTGTGGTGGTTGGCATCGATGAAGGTGAACACCACATGCCGCATGTAACCGAGCTCGGTGGTCCCGGCGATGTCCAGGAAGCTGAATTCCACCGTCTTGCCGTCGGGCGACACCTTGCCCGCCATCCGGGGTCGGTTGCCGGCGTCGCAATAGTGCGTCAACATCAGACTATCACCGCTGAGGTAGAGCATGGTGAGCGGATGGTCGTACCGCGACGGATCATCCGGCTTGCCGATCTCCTGGGTCTCGAGCACCAGCGCGTGGCCGCGCGACGTGACCCGGATCGTGACCTGCGAATACGTGCCATTCCCCATGTCGGCTCGCATCGGCTCGCCGGTGATCGAGGCGCGCCATTTGCCCGCCAGGGTCTTCAGCCGCTCGAAGGCCCGTTGTGCGTCGGTCGGCGCCGCGGGAAGGGCGGGGAGCGCGAACGCCCCCAGTGACAGGGATGTTAGAGCGACGGGGAGCGTCAAGCGCAGCGCTTGCATGTGTCTCTCCAGTGTGGTATTATGGCAACTGTTATAGATAACTATAACACCATATCACTATGAAAACAACGCGTCGCTTCGTCGCCGCCCTCCGTGTTTCTCTCTGCTTAGCGGCCGCGGTTCACCCGCTGTCCGCACAGGCCGCGGGGTCGGAAGCGCCGGGTCAATCGGCAACGGTGGCGTTCGCCGAGCGCGCCGCCGTCCGCTCGTTGGGATTCACCCAGGGTGATGCGCGCAGCTTTGCTGCGGGCAGGCCCGATTTCACCGACAGTGCCTGGACGTCGTTCCGGAAGGAGTTCGAAGGCTTTCGGCGGTCTTGATCGGAGCAGAGGGCGGCGTTTCCAGCGTGCGAATCCCCGGTGAGCTGGTGCAGAGCACTCCCGTCGGGAGAACGACCTATCGGGTCGCCGTGAACGTGTCTGTGGGCGGAACGCCGATGAAGATCCAGCGACTCACCTGGAATACGTGCACTGGCGAGGCGGCGCGACGCTACTGCATGTGACGCCCGCGGGCATCTTCGCCGGCGACGCTCTGGAGGGCACGCGACTGAGCCGGCCCCGTCATGATCTGTGAGGACCCAAGCCACGACACCGAGGGAACATCGTTACATGCGGAAGAGGTAGCTCAGCTTCACGAAGAACCCGTCGCTGACCCGCGATAGACCGGCGAAGCGAAACGCGGACGGCTCCACCAGGCTGCTGCCGTAGCCCAGGAAGGCCACGGTGCCCGGCGTCGGACGGTACGAGAAGAGCCAGTCGACCCGGAAGGCGTTGCTCGCGGTGGACGCGGTGCGCGTAAAGGCGCCGGTCACGGGATCGCGGATCAGGATGGCGCCGTTGGTGCGGGAGTCGTCCCGGAGCGCGGCGGTCTCGTTCGACGTGTACTGTCCGATGAAGCGGAAAAAGATCGGCCGCGACAGCTGATATTCGATCTTGAGGCGCGGTACCCGGATCCGCGAGACCGTGCTGCCGTCGTCGGGTCGGATGACCTGCTGGTGCTCGTAGATCAGCTCCGCCCGGAGTCGCCCGGTGGGCCGCCAGGCGAGGTCTAGATTCCCGAAGATGATGTGCGCGTTGGCCCACTCGAAGAAGTTCTCGTCGCGCCCGACGAGCAGAGACGCCGATAGCGATAGGTTCTGAAAGTTCGGCGTCTGGAGGCTGGCCGCCCAGTCGAGATTGGGCAGGCGTGGCGTGCCGGTGAACGGGATCGTGTCCACCACCGCGACCCGTACGCGCTCGACCCAATAGTTGGTGTACAGCGGCGCTGGATAGCCGAACGATTCGATCGACCATGCCAGCCCGACCTGCCAGCCACCCCGCAGCGTGAACCCCGTGCTGAAGTCGGCCTGACGGTCGTCCGCCGCATGGCCCGCCGAGAAGTGGCGGTACTGGTCCCAGTTCATTGCCAGGTACACGTTGGCGTTGAAGCTCTCGAGCCACGACCCGGGCGCGCCCACGATCGTGTAGCTCGGTGTGGCGCTGTTCACCACCACGTCCGGCCGTGAAATGAACCCGCTCGAGGTGCGGAAGTTCTCGCCTACGCCTCGGCTCGTGACGGTGAGGCCGAAGCTCCGTCCCGAGCGCACCAGGCTCGCCCTCCAGATCGGCGCCCACAGGACCGGAGCGGCCGCCGAATCGCGGGTCGCGCTCCCGCCGCCTTGGATGGTGAGCGCCCACGTGTCCCCCAGTCCCACCCGTCCGTCCAGCGCGGCCACGCGATTGAAGCCGCGGCCGTCCACACGATCGGTGTAGACCAGCCCCAGGCTGTTCTCGCCGCCGACGTCACGACGCAGGCGCAGCGCGTTCATGATCGCGTGGTCCGTCCCGGTCGCCGAGCTCTCGGTGCCGTCCACACCGGACAGGACGGCGATCGTCGTGGCGCCGATCTTCCCGGTGAGTTTGGCCGCGCCCTGGGGATCCACCAGCCGGCGGGTGTAGATCAGCTGGATCGGCGTCTGGAACAGCTCTAGGCCGTCGAGGAAGAACGGCCGCTTCTCCGGGTAGTTCAGCGCCTGCCGCGGATCGAACTGGATTTGGGGTACGTCGCTTTCAACTTGCGAGAAGTCCGGCCGCACGGTGCCGTTGAGCGTCAGGTTCGAGGTAACGCCCCAGCGAAGCGTGGCGCCGATGCGCGGCCCGCCGCCCCCATACGTCCAGCCCGAGGCCAATGGCCCGCCGGTCACGCTGCTCGTGGCCTCGGGAGTGAGGTCGAGCACCAGGCCGCGCCGCAGCCCGGTGAGACCGGTGAGCGTCCCGCTCTGCGCGAGGAAGGAGGCGCGCGTCTGGAGCACCCGCGTCCAGGTGTGCTGGTGGCCGGTCGCCTGCACGATGCGGATGACGTTGATCCCCCAGTCCTGGGGGTCGCGGGCCTGGTAGCGTAGGGTTTTGAAGGGGATGCGCACCTCTACCTCGTAGCCCCAGGCCGTGAGGTGGCCCTTCGACTCGTACACGTAGTCCGGGCTCAGGTCGAGGGTATACGCCCCCGTGGAGACCGCCGAGAGCGTGGTGGCGATCTGGCGCGGCGCATCCAGCAGCGTGCCGTCGGCCTGTACGCCGAGCGGGTTCACGCCGAATACCAGCGCCTGGCGGTGATCGTCGAACGTGTCGAGCAGGATCTCGACGTAGTCGTCGCCCGTGATCTTGTCCCGATCGGCCAGCGTCGCGCGGACGCTTGCGGAATCCTGGTAGGCGCGGATGCCGAAGTAGATCGCCGTGGGCGAGTACCACACGAGGACCGTGGTCGAGTCCTCAGCCGGGCGGTTGTCGTTCGGCAGGTACTGAGAGAATTGCCGCAGCGTCGCCGCGCCGGCCCACATGGCTTCGTCCAGGCGGCCGTCGATCGTCACGGCGGCGTCGGTGATCCGCGGGACGGCGACCGCGATCCCGGGCGGCGTTCCGGCCCCGTGCGCGAGTGCAACGGCCGCTGTTAGTGCTAATTGATTAGCACTTTGGAGAAGAAAAAAACTGGTCACCGGCCGTGCACGCAGGGCGTCAAGGTGCCCAGACCGTAGATCGCCACCGCGCACACCACCAGCACCACGCCGCGCAGCCGGAAGCGCCGCGGCCGGGGTTCGCCAAGCAGCGCGCGCACGCGGAACTCGAGCGTCGAGGGCGCGGCCATTCCGGCACCCACCACCACGCCGGGGCCCCGCGCGGCGGCGCGCATGATCTCGACCAGATGCTCGCAGTACTCCGAGGCGCGCGCTCCCGTGTCGAGCACCGCCTCGTCGCACGCCCGCTCGCGCTCGAGCCGCAGCTGCCGTGCCGCGAGCCACACCGCCGGGTGGAACCAGAATGCGACTGTCACCGCTTCGAGAAAGCACTCGACCAGCACGTCCCGGCGTCGCACGTGCAGCAGCTCGTGCAGCAGCACCAGTCGCAGCCGCTCGCCGGACCACTGGGCGGCCGCGGCCGGTAACGCGACCACCGGGCGGCGCACACCCCAGGTCACCGGGACGTGCACCTCGGTAGAGACGAGCAGCGTAACGGGCCGCGCGAGGCCGGCGAGCCGGCTCGCCGCCGCGAGCGCATCCGGAGCGTCCGCCCGGCGCAGAGCGGTGGCGTGGACGCGAATGCGGCGCAGCGCCACGAGTCCGGCCACGAACCGCAGCCCAGCCACCACCGCGCCGGCCGTCCATACGAGCGCGATGAGCTCGGCGCCGCGCCGCGTGGGCTGGGCGAACGGCGCCCAGGACCCGGGCACCGCGAAGTAGACCGCGGGGAGGAGGAGCCCCGCGAGCCCCAGGACCACGGTGCCGGTAACCACGAGCAGCCACAGGTCGTGGCGCGCCTCCGCCGGCGTGCGGCGCAATGCGGCCGCGGCGAGCAGCGCGCCCAGCACGAGCAGCGCGATCTTGAGGAGGGCCGGCGCCGGAACGAAACTCACGTCACCGTCCGTCACGCTGGGCGCGCCGCACCAAGCCGCGAAGCCGGTCCAGGTCCACTTCGGTCAGCCCGTTCCCGGGCAGGTCGAGCAGGGCCGCCAGCGCGCGCGGGCGGGATCCCCGGAAGAAGGTGCGTACGAGGTGCCGCAGCGCGGTGCGCTGGGCTTCGCTGTGGGACACGGTGGGTTCGTACACGTATCGCGCGCCGTCGCGGCTATGGCGCAGATGGCCCTTGCGCTCGAGATAGCGCAGCATGGCCCGCACGGCGGAGTAGGTCGGGGGATCCGGCAGCTCGCGCATCACGTCGGCCACGGCGGCGCGGCCCAGGCGGTACACGACGTCCATGATCTGGCGCTCGCGGCGCCCCAGGCTCTCGTGACCGGCCGGTGGCATGGTCGCGAATATGCTAATCAATTAGCACTCGTGCAAGGCCGTCACGGGGTGGCGGGCCGATTGCGGCGGTGGGAGTGGCGCTGCACCACGCGCTGGGCCAGTTTCTCGGGCAATATGGCCATCACCCGGCGCCGACTGTGGGCTCTACCCCCCTTAGTGATCCTGCTCGGCGCGGCCGTGCTCGCGGCTCACGCGACAAGGCCGCAGGGCGAGCAATTCGATCTCGTCCTCGTGGGCGGGCGCGTGCTCGACCCCGAGACAGCCTTGGACGGCAGGCGCAACGTGGGCATCCGGGGCGGCCGGATTGCGGCACTCACCGCGCAGCCGCTCGCGGCGCGTGAGACCCTCGACGTCTCCGGTCTCGTCGTCGCGCCCGGGTTCATCGATCTCCACGCCCACGGGCAAGATTCCGAGAGCTACCGCTATTACGCGCACGACGGCGTGACCACCGCGCTCGAGCTCGAGATTGGGACCTACCCGGTCGCGCCGTGGTACGCCGAGCGCGCCGGTCGCGCCCTCATTAATTACGGCGTCAGCGCCGGCCATGTGGGCGCGCGCCGGGCACTCATCGCGCACGACGCGTCGCTCCCGGGCGTTGCCGTGATCGCGCGCGACACGAGCCGCAGCTGGACCCATCGTGCGCTCCCCGACGCCGACCTGCCCCGGCTCGATTCCCTGGTGGAACGCGGGCTCGCCGACGGTGCGCTTGGCGTGGGGCTCGGCATCGCGTACACGCCTGGCGCGACGCGCGAGGAGATTCTCCGCGTGTTTCGGGTCGCGGCACGCCACGGCGTTCCCTGCTTCGTACACCTACGCCAGGGCGGTCGAGACCCGGTGACAGGCGGGGGCGTGGCCGCGCTACAAGAGGTGATCGCTGACGCCGCGGCGACCGGTGCGCCGTTGCACGTGGTCCACGTGACGAGCATGGGCCAGCGAGACACGCCGCTCCTCCTCCAGCTCATACGCGGCGCGCGCGAGCGCGGCCTCGATGTCACCACCGAGGCCTACCCCTACACCGCGGGATCCACTGCGCTGCAGTCGGCTGTGTTCGATCCGGGGTGGCAGCAGCGCATGGGTATCACTTATCACGATATCCTGTATCCCCCCACTGGCGAACGCCTGACCCGCGCCAGTTTCGCGCGACTGCGCCGGCAGGGGGCCACCGTCGTGATCTTCCAGATTCCGGATAGCACGGTGCGACAGACGCTGGCCGACTCGCTCGTCATGGTCGCGAGCGATGGCATCTCTCCGCACGGTCATCCGCGGCTCGCGGGCACGCACGCCCGGGTCTTGGGACGCTACGCGCGCGACTCCGGCGCGCTGAGCCTGCCCGATGCGGTGCGCAAGATGACCCTGCTCCCGGCCCAGCGACTCGAGCGGGTGGTGCCGGCCATGCGCGCCAAGGGCCGCATCCAAGTCGGGGCGGATGCCGACCTCACCGTGTTTGACCCCGGGCGCGTGATCGATCGGGCCACGTACGAGCGCCCGGCGCAGTTCTCAGACGGGATCGTGGATGTGCTGGTGAACGGCGTGTTGGTGGTGCGGAACGGCGCGTCGGTGGCGGTCTATCCGGGAAGGCCGATCCGGCGCGGGCCCTGAATCAGTCGCGAATCCGCACCGCCATCACGCCCAACAAAGTTCCGTCTGCCGCCCGCGCGCGCTGCGGATAGGTCGGGCCCGTCCTTGGCGATCACTCGCCACGCGACAATCCCTGAGGGCCCGAGCAGTTCGAGGCGCATGCCCGGGCGCGCCTTGGTGATGTTGATCGAGCGCACGCGATAGGAAACGCCCACGCGCAGCTCGAGCGGCGCCGGCGACAGCCGGCCGTTTAAGAGCACCGACCGCAGCTCGGCGGCGGAGTCCGAGGGCGAGGAGACCAATACAATCAGGTCGGTCACGGGATCGTACCGCTGGCTGGACGTCGCGCCTTCCCGCACGATACCTTCTCGTCCATGCCGCACCCCAAGTTCCCCAACCTCACCGTGCTCGATCACCCGCTGATCCAGCACAAACTCTCGATCCTGCGGGACAAGAACACCACCACGAAGGATTTCAAGCAGCTGGTGAACGAAATCGCCATGCTCATGGCGTACGAGGTGACGAAGGACCTTCCGCTCGAGACAGCGGAGGTGGAAACCCCGCTCGAGCGGATGCGGGGCGTCCGGGTGGCGGGGAAGAAGCTCGCGCTCGTGCCGATCCTGCGCGCCGGACTCGGCATGGTCGAGGGCATCGCGCAGCTCATCCCCTCGGCGCGGGTGGGCCACATCGGCATCTACCGCGAGCACGACACCCTCGAGCCGGTGGACTACTACTTCAAGATTCCCTCCGGCGAGGACGCGCGCGATTTCTTCGTGCTCGATCCCATGCTCGCGACGGGCGGCTCGGCGGCGGACGCCGTGAGCGCGCTCAAGCACGCCGGCGCCCAGCGCATCCGCTTCCTCTGCCTGGTCGCGGCGCCCGAAGGCGTGGGTCGCATGCTCGAGACCCACCCCGACGTCCCCGTCTTCGCCGCCGCGCTGGACCGCGAGCTCAACGACCACGGCTACATCCTGCCCGGGCTGGGGGACGCCGGCGATCGGCTGTTCGGCACCCGGTAGGACGCTGTCGACTAGTTGACAGTTTACGTCACATTACTAGATTATGACGTAATTCGTCATATCTGTTAAATGTGACATAAAATGTCCAAGACCTACATCGCCCTCATCGCCGACGCGATCGCCTCCCGCGAGCTCCCCGCGGCCACCCGCGCCCGCCTGCAGGCCGATGCGCGCGCCGCCGTGAAGGACCTGAACCGGCGCTACCGCCGCGTCCTCGCCGCTCGTTTCGCCGTCACCCTGGGCGACGAGCTGCAGTGCCTGCTCTCCACGCCCCAGCCGGTGTGGCAGCTCGCGCACGACCTGCGGGCCCGTCTTCCTACCGTCGATTGGGTCGTGGCCTGCGGCCGGGGACCGATCACCACGCCGCTGGCACCCACGGCCCCCGAGATGGACGGTCCCTGCTTTCACGAGGCCCGGGCCGCAATGGACCGCGCCAAGCGGCAGCGCCAGGTGTTTGCGTTTGGCGCCTTCGCTCCCGCGCTCGATCCGCTCGCCAGCTACTACTCGGCGCTGTACTGGAGCTGGACGCCCCGCCAGCGCCGTGCCGCCACCCTGCTGCGGCTGGGCGACCCGGCGACCGCGGCCACCCGGCTGGGTGTCGACCGCAGCGCCATCTCCCATTTGGCCCGCCGCATGGCCTGGCCCCTCGTGGCCGCCGGGGATAAGATGTTTCGGGCTCTCCTGGAGACCGGATGAATCCTCTGTTCGTCGTACCGCTGCTCGCCTATACGCTGGCCGCCACGCTCTGGCCCGGCCAGGTGGACGGCCGCCGCCGCGGCCGCGCCCTGCTCATTGGGGAGGCCCTGTTCGTGATCGCGGCCCTCGTGCTCGGCGAGTTGCTCGCTCCCTTGGCGCGACCCAGCGCCGATGGGCTTTGGTGGGGGCGGGCGGGGCTGTTGGCTACGGCCTACCTCTACGTATCGGGTCGGGGGATCGTCCTGATCCGCGGCGTACTCGAGCTGCCGACGCTGCAAATGCGGCGCGATGAGGACCGCACCGCCGGCGCGATCGATGTCGCCCGGGGACGCGCCGTCGGGTCCCTGGAGCGCGCCCTCGCACTCACCATGGTGCTGCTCGGCGACTACGCCGCGGTGGGTTGGATCATCGCCGCCAAGTCCCTCGCCCGCTTCAAGCAGCTCGAGGACCGTGAGTTCGCCGAGTACTTTCTGGTCGGCACCCTCGCCTCGTTCCTCCTCGCCGTGCTCGTGGGCGTGGGGATAAGGATCCTCCTGAAACAGGCGTAACCCCCGCGCAACCCTCCCACGCTGCGCCGTGTCACAGAGTTAACCGACGCTGCCCCCTGCCTCCCGCTCGGAGCCTGGTGGACGAACGCGAACTGATAGCCAAAGTCCGGGCCGGGGACGGCGCCGCCGAGCGCGCGCTGTACGACGCCCACGTGGACCGTGTCTACCGCCTCGCCTACCGGCTCGCGGGAGACGACGATCTGGCGCGCGAATTCACCCAGGACACGTTCGTCCGCGCGTTCGAACGGCTGGGCGCGTTTCGGGGCGAGGCAAAGCTTTCGACCTGGCTGCATGCGATCACCACGTCGGTGGTGCTGAACGGGTTGCGCAAGGTGAAGCGTTTCCGCCAGCGGGAGGCGGATCTGGACGAGGCCGCCACGACGTCCGCGGCTGGACGCGCGGCCGAGCCGGACTTGAAGCGGCGCTTGGCACAGGCGATCGACGGTCTCCCCGACGGCTATCGCACGGTGTTCGTGATGCACGACGTCGAGGGGTACACGCACGACGAGATCGGGGCCACCCTCGGCATCGAAACGGGAACGTCGAAGGCGCAACTATCGCGGGCGCGCGCCAAACTGCGTGACGCGCTCGCGGATTTCGCGGGAGAGTGGGTCTCATGACGGACGATCGGTTCGACGAGCGGCTGCGGCAGGCGGCGCAGGATTATCACCGCCCCCCGGCGACGCCGCGCGAGGAGTTGTGGACCCGCATCGCGGCGGCGCGTGCGGCGCGGCGGCGGCAGGTCTTGGTGATCCGTCCCCTGCTGCGCTGGGGTGCGGGCATCGCGGCCGTGCTCGCGCTCGGCGTCGCCATCGGACGCTGGAGCGCGACGGGCCGACAGCCGAGCACCGAGGTCGCAGGGACGGGCGAGCGCACCTCCGCGTTCGTCTATCAGTTAGCCGCCGCTCAATACCTCAGTCGCACCGAGGCTCTGCTCACAGGCTTCCGCGCGGAAATTCATGGGGGCGCGCCGACAGCTCTGTTTTCAGTTCAGGCCCGCGACCTGCTCTGCACGACGCGACTCATGCTCGACTCGCCAGCGGCTCGAGACGTCAGGCTGAAGAGCTTGCTCGAAGACCTGGAGCTCGTGTTGGCGCAGATCGCTCAGCTGCCCTCGAGCGGCGGTCGAGAAGACCTACAATCGATTAACCAGGGATTGGACCAACGCAGCGTGCTGCTGCGCCTGCGGACGGCGAACCCCGCCGGCCCAGGCCCCGTGCGCACGCAAGGAGCACTGTGATGCAGGCGATGTACCTGATGGTAGCGGCCGTCGTCGGAATGCAGCAGCCAGTCGTGCCGCGCGTGGTTGCACCCGCGCTGGCGCACGCGCAGGCGGCGCTCCAGGGACTGGACGCCCTGGACGGCCTGGACGGCCTGGACGGCCTGGACGCCCTCGACGCGCTGGACGGGCTCGATGCGCTCGGTGCGCTCGACGCCCTGGATGCCGACGGCGGGCAGGTCCTGCAGGACGAGCAGGACCCCACCGACTCGCTGTGGCGGGCCGCGCGCAGTGCGCTCAACCGCGCGGACTATCAGACTGCAGCCAGTCTCTACGGGGACCTTGCCCACCGGTATCCGAACGCGTCACGCGCCGGCGATGCGCTCTATTGGGCAGCCTTCGCGCTCTACAAGAACGACAACCTCGACCACGCGCGCGGCTTGCTCTTCACCCAGCAGCAGCGCTACCCCAAGGCTGCTACGCTGCGCGACGGTGATGCACTCCTGGCGCGGGTGCAGGCCGCTTTGGCAAAGCAAGGGGACCGGGACGCCGCCGAGTGGATCAGACGGCATGCGCAGCCTGCGGCCGATACCGGCGGGCCTCGGGCAGGGAGCTGCCCGGGAGAGGACGATGAC
>DATNOH010000045.1:0-5392 GCA_035601435.1 Gemmatimonadales bacterium
ATCAACACCATCATCACGAGCCTGATCTACACGCACCCGCCCGAGAAGCTCAAGCTGCTGATGATCGACCCCAAGATGGTCGAGCTCTCGATGTACGCGGCGCTGCCGCATCTCGGGCTGCCGGTGGTAACGAACCACCACAAGGCGGCGAGCGTGCTCAAATGGGCGGGGTGGGAGATGGACCGGCGCTACCGGCTGCTGCATGCCAACCACGCCCGCAACATCGTGGACTTTAACCGCAAGGTCGAGGAGAAGAGACCACTCAAGGGTCCGCGCGAGACACTGGCGACGCAGGTCGGCATTCAGAAGGAGCTGCCGCTCGACGGCGAATACACCGGCGGCATCTTCCCGTACATCGTGCTGATCGTCGACGAGCTGGCGGATCTGATGCTCACGGTACAGGGCGAGATCGAAACGCCCCTCGCCACCCTCGCGCAGAAGGCGCGCGCCATCGGCATTCACCTGGTGCTCGCTACGCAGCGCCCGTCGGTGAACGTCATCACCGGGCTCATCAAGGCGAACTTCCCGTGCCGCATCGCGTTTCGGGTCTCCGCCAAGGTCGACAGCCGTACCATCCTCGATCAGAATGGCGCCGAGACCATGCTCGGGAACGGGGACATGCTGTTTCTGCCGCCCGGCAAGAGCGAGCTGCTCCGGGTGCAGGGAGCCTTCATCTCGACCGACGAGACCGAGCGGCTAATGGACTGGTACAAGGCACATACCGCAAAAGCGGCAGTTGCGGGCACCAGCATCGATGAACAGGTGACGGCGCTGGAGGAAGCGGAGAAGGCCGGGGAGGACGGCAGCGGCAAGGGGGAGGAGGGCACCCCCGGCGAGCGCGATTCCTTGTTCCGCCAGGCCGCGGAGGTCTGCATCCAGAACCAACTCGGCTCCACGTCGCTGCTCCAGCGACGCATGAGCATCGGGTACGGGCGAGCGGCGAGAATAATCGACCAGCTGGAGCTGGCAGGGATCTTAGGACCGGCTAATGGATCGAAGCCGAGGGACGTGTTGGCAGGACTGGAAGAGCTGGATGAAATCTGCGGAAGCACCTAGCTCCGCATTGCTAGGGCCCCGTCGGCATTTTTTCGGTTACGTCCACGCTCGGCGCATCGGTAGTTTGCATCCGTGAGAAGCGGTGTCAGGACCGACCCCTCAGATTGGACCGACGAACGCCACCGGCGGGGCATTGCCGGGGAGGAGCAGGCGATCCGGTACCTCCTGTCCCGCGGTTGCAGTATCGTGGCGCATCGGTTTCGGGTGGGGCACACGGAAATCGACCTGATCGCGCGCCAGGGCGACCTGGTGACCTTCGTGGAAGTGAAGACCCGTCGGGGGAAGGCGTTCGGGAGCCCGCTCGAGGCGGTGACGGGGGCTAAGCGGCGTGAGCTCGTGAAGGCGGCGCGGGTCTGGGTGGACCGTTTCGGGAAGCCGGCCGACATCTACCGGTTCGACTGTATCGCGATCGTGGACAGCAAGCTGGAGCACCTGGCCGACGCGTTCCGCCCCGGGTGGCGATAACCGGGGCTTCGGTGTATATTCGGGCCTCACCAAACGAGGCTCCCAACCCATGTCGAGGACACTCATGGCGGCGGACAAGGAAGTCCCGCAGCTCTCGGACGAGCGCAAAAAGGCCCTCAACCTCGCCATCACGCAGATCGAAAAGACCTGCGGCAAGGGCGCCATCATGCGGATGGGGGCCGATTCGCCCCGAGTGCGGGTGGAGGTCATCCCCACGGGCGCGATCAATCTGGACGCCGCGATCGGGATCGGCGGCATTCCGCGTGGGCGGGTGACGGAGATCTTCGGCCCCGAGTCGAGCGGCAAGACCACGCTGGCGTTGCACGTGGTCGCGAATGCTCAGCGCCAAGGCGGGGCGGCCGCGTACATCGATGCCGAGCACGCGCTCGACGTCGAGTACGCCAAGAAGCTCGGGGTGGACATCGACAACCTGCTGGTTTCCCAGCCGGATACGGGAGAGCAGGGACTCGAGATCACGGAGATCCTGGTGCGGTCCGGGGCGGTGGACGTCGTGGTGATAGACTCCGTGGCGGCTCTCGTCCCGAAGGCGGAGATCGAGGGCGACATGGGGGACTCGCTCCCCGGCCTGCAGGCGCGCCTGATGAGCCAGGCGCTGCGCAAGCTGGCGGGGGCGATCAACCGCTCGCGCACCTCGGTTGTATTCATCAATCAGCTGCGCGAGAAGATCGGGGTCATGTTCGGCAACCCCGAAACGACCAGTGGCGGGCGAGCGCTCAAGTTCTACGCGTCGGTGCGGCTCGACATGCGGCGCATCGGTCCGGTGAAGGAGCGCGAGGTGGTGATCGGCAACCACGTCCGCGTCAAGGTGGTGAAGAACAAGGTGGCCCCGCCGTTCCGCCAGGCCGAGTTCGACATCATGTTCGACGAGGGGATCAGCCACGAGTCGCTGCTGGTGGACATCGCGGCGGAGGCCGGGATCATCGAGAAGTCCGGGGCCTGGTACGCGTACGGCAAGGAGCGGATCGGACAAGGCCGCGAGAACGCGAAGCTGTACCTCAAGGACCACCCGGACCTCGCCGTCGAGGTGGAAGCAAAGGTCAAGGAGCATCTCGGGGTGAAACCCGTCGCGGTGGCAGCCGACGAGGAGGCCTCTGCCCCCGAGGAGTGAGTGCCGACCCTCACCGGACTCGCCCCCGATCCACGCCAGCCGGGCTATCGGCTGGTAGAGGTGGATCGGGGGCGATTCGCGTCCCTCCCACTGGAAGCCGTCGAGCCGCTCGGCCTGCAGGTCGGAGCGGAGCTCGGGCCCGCCGCGCTCGACCGGCTGCGCGAGCTCGCCGATGTGGAGGCGGCGGAGCGCGCCGCCCTCAGGGCGCTGGCCCGCCGGGCGCACGCCCGGCTGGATCTGCGGCGGCGCCTCGTCAAGAGGCAGCACCCGCCGGCCGCCGTCGAGGCGGCGCTCGACCGGCTCGCGCTCCGCGGGCTGATCGATGACCGCCGATTCGCCGAGCAGTACGCCGCGCTGCGCGCCACGCGCGGCAAGGGTCCAGCCCGCCTGCTCCGCGATCTGCAGGCGCAGGGTGTCGAGCGCCGCACGGCGGAGCACGCGGTTCGCCGGGCGCTCGAGGAGGAGGGGATCGACCCCGGGGTCGAGGCGCGCGCCGTGGCCGCGAAACGCGCGCGGCAGTTGGCCGGTCTACCGGTCGCGGTGCGCAAACGCCGCCTGCTCGCGTTTCTGGTCCGTCGCGGTTACGGCGGGCCGCAGCTGAGGGCGCTGGTGGAAGAGTTGTGCGGGTAGGTCCGGTGGAGATCCTTCCCAGCCCCGCGGCATGGCCGCGGGGTCGGTCTACCCGGGCCCATGGCCATGACCAAAGCGGGACATAGGGCCTTCGGCCTGTTTGCGCACGTCACGTGGCACACGAGGCGGCGCGAGCTGAGCATTAGGGAGGAAGACGTCGCAACCGTGACGCGCAGCATCCTCGCCGGGGCCGCACGAACCTCCGTCCACGTTCTCGCCCAGGCCACTTTGGCGGATCACGTTCACGCTCTAGTCAGCTTCCGACCGGACCGGCCTTTGATGCCGTTCATTCGAGAGGCTAAATCCGAATCGGCTCGTCAAGTGAACGCAGCCGGAGGACGGCTGACATGGGCTCGGGGCTACTACGCTGGCTCCGTGTCTCGTGGGCACATACCCGCCGTGCGGAGCTACATCGCGGGGCAGCGTCAGCGACACCCCACACGCCTGCCGGTCTGAGTAGACCGACCCCGGGGCCATGCCCCGGGGTCAAAAACAGGCCGGACCGTGTGCCTCGCGTCGTTCCGCGCCCCGTGGTAACTCTCGACTCACCTTTCAGTTGAGTCGTAGGGGCGGCTATATTCCCCCCATGACGTCCGCCGAAATCCGCCGTCAGTTTCTCGAGTTCTTCAAGGCCCGGGGGCACCAGGAAGTCCCCAGCTCCCCCCTGGTCCCGGCGGACGACCCCACGCTGCTCTTCACGAATGCCGGAATGGTGCAGTTCAAGCGCGTCTTTCAGGGCCTCGAGCGGCGGGCGTACACGCGGGCCGTGACGTGCCAGAAATGCGTGCGGGCCGGCGGGAAGCACAACGACCTCGAGCAGGTGGGCCATACGGCGCGGCATCACACCTTCTTCGAGATGCTCGGCAACTTTTCCTTCGGCGACTACTTCAAGAAACAGGCGATCGAGTACGCCTGGGACTTCGTGACCGGAAAGAACTGGCTCGGTATTCACCCCGACCGGCTGTACGTCACCGTGCACCATACCGACGACGACGCACGGCAGCTGTGGCGGAACGTGGCCGGCGTCCCGGAGAAGCGCATCTACGGGCTGGGGGACGCGGACAACTTCTGGCAAATGGCCGATACCGGTCCCGCGGGCCCCAACACGGAGATCTACGTGGATCTGCGGGGAATCGGCGAGTGGAAGAAGGGCAAGGCCGACCTCACGCAGGACGAATTCGTCAAATTGCAGGAGGCCGGGGCGCTGCTCGAGATCTGGAATCTCGTGTTCATGCAGTATGACCTGCAGAAAGATGGGTCCCGCGCTCAGCTGCCCGCTCCCTCGGTGGATACAGGAGCCGGTCTCGAGCGTGTCGCGGCCGTCATGCAAGGGGTCCCGTCCAACTTCGACACGGATCTGTTTACCCCGATTATCGAGCGCGCGGTCGAAGTCGTCGGGAAGAAGTATGACCGCGGACCTGGGGGAGCCTCCTATCGGGTGCTCGCGGACCACGCGCGCGCCGTGGCCTTTCTGCTGGCGGACGGGGTCTACCCCTCGAACGAGGGGCGCGGCTACGTGGTGCGCCGCATCCTGCGCCGCGCGGTGCGCCACGCCTGGCTGTTGGGCCGCCGCGAGCCGACGCTGGTGCACCTCGTGCACACGGTGGGCGGCGTGATGGGAAGCGTCTACCCGGAGCTGATCCAAAAGCGCAGCCACCTGGAGAGCGTGACCCGGGCCGAAGAGGAGCGTTTCTTCGACACGATCGAGGGCGGGCTCGAGCGGCTCGAGCAGCTGCAGGGCGCCAAGGCCGTCTCCGGTGCGGAGGCGTTCAAGCTGTACGACACCTTCGGCTTCCCGATCGACCTGACCCAGCTGATCGCCGGCGAGCGCGGCCAGACGGTGGACGTCGCCGGGTTCGAGCAGGAGCTGGGCAAGCAGCGCACCCGGTCGCACGAGGCGCTGGAGCGGAGCAAGACGGCGGACCGAGGGACGGCGGCGGTCCACGTGAAGCGCGGCGGCGAGTGGCGGACCCTCAAGCCGAAGGCCAAGCAGAAGTGGGTGGGCTACGACACCACGCAGGCGGAGACCCATGTGGTCCGGTTCCGGCAGGCGAGCGACGTGGTGGAGGTGGTGTTGCAGGACAATCCGTTCTATGCCGAGGCGGGCGGGCA
>DATNOH010000046.1:0-2538 GCA_035601435.1 Gemmatimonadales bacterium
CCTGCTCCATGGCTACGCAGAGACGTCGCTCATGTGGAGGCCGATCATTCCCCTGCTCGCCAAGCGCTTCGCTGTCATCGCGCCGGATCTGCCCGGCATAGGGGACTCGTCGATTCCACCGAACGGTCTGGACATGAAAACCGCCGCGACCCGGGTGCATGCGTTCGCCCGCTCGCTCGGAATCGAGAGAGCCAGAGTCGTCGGACACGACATCGGCCTGATGGTCGCCTATGCCTACGCCGCGCAGTTCCCTGCGGAAGTCGAGAAACTGGTCCTGATGGATGCGTTTCTACCAGGTGTGGGTGAGTGGGAGGCCGTCTACAACAACCCGGGCTTCTGGCACTTCCGTTTCAACGGGCCGACCCCGGAGGCGTTGGTGAAGGGGCGCGAGCGCACCTACTTCGAGCACTTCTGGAACGACTTCGCCGCCGACAAGGCACGCTCAATTCCGGAAGCGGACCGGAAGACCTACACCGCCGCTTACTCCCGGCCCGGACGCATGCGGGCGGGCTGGGCCTACTTCGTTTCGTTTCCGCAGGCGGCAAAGGACTTCGCCGAACTCTCGCAGACGAAGTTGCCGATGCCGCTCCTCGTGATCGGCGGCGAGAAGGCCCTCGGAGAAGTACTCGGTGAGCAGGCGAAACTTGTCGCCTCGGATGTGACCGTCAACGTGCTGAAGGACACTGGACACTGGGTGTTGGAGGAACGGCCCAAGGAAACGACCGACGCTCTGGAGGAGTTTCTCTGAGCCATGAGGAGGTGAGTGCCCCGCCGCGGGTGGCAGTCTGGCGGCGGTTCATCCGCCCCGACGGTCGGCGAGTCTCCGGTACCGTGCGGAGGTCAGGCCGCAGGACGCGACGGCCCGAGACGCACCGGCACGCCGTTGAGGATCGACTGGCCGATGATCGGCTCGACGACCGAGTCGTCGACCCAGTCGTTGATGGACACCCCAGCGTGGCTGCCGGCCACCTTCTGCCACGGCGCGCTGTCCGCATGGCCCCAGCCGTGCGGCAGGCTGACCACCCCGGGACGCATCTCGTCGGTGACCGCGACACGCACCTCGCCACGATGGACGCGGCTCTCGAGGACCGCCATCTCGCCGTCACGGATCTCATAGCGGGCGGCGTCGTCGGGATGAACGTAGAGCACGCAGCGCTCGCGACCCGACACCAGCGACGGCACGTTGTGCATCCAGGAGTTGTTGCTGCGCAGCTCACGACGGCCGATCAGGACCAGGCCGTTCTGGCCGGCCTTCGCGTCGAGAGCGTGCTCGAGGGCGGCGATCGCCTCTAGCATGCGAGGCGAGGTGAGGTGGATGCGCTTGTCCCGGTGGTAGAGCCGTCGCTCGACGCCCGGCTGGAGCGCGCCGAGGTCGATGCCGTGGGGCGCGGCCTTGAGCTTCTCGAGGCTGAGCCCGTCCGACCACGGGAGGAAACGGTCGCCGTAGGGCCCGAGCCGCAGCAGCAGGTTCAGGAACCCGGTCGGCGTCCAGCGCACCCCGAGCGGACGGAGCCAGTGGAGCATGCGGTCGAGCCAGGGCTCGCCGAGCGGACCGCCGCCCAGCCGCTCGGTCAGCTCGAGCAGGATCTCCCAGTCGGCGCGCTCGTCCTCCTGCCGCTCGACCACCGGGGGGGACCAGCGCGCGATATTGCGCACGGCGACGGCGCAGAACAACAAGTCGATGTGGTCCTCGGCCAGGTTCCAGCAGGGCGGCAGGATGACGTCGGCATGGCGCGTGGTCTCGTTGATGTAGATGTCGATCGAGACCATGAAGTCGAGCTTGTCGAAGGCCGCGGCGATGCGCTTGCCGTTGGGCGCGGAGAGGACCGGGTTGCCGGCCAGCGTGACCATTGCGCGGATCTGGCCCTGGCCGGGGGTCTCGATCTCATCAGCAAGCACGGCCGAGGGGAGGTCCCCGAGCGTCTCTGGCAAGCCGCGCACCCGGCTTCGCCAGCGGTCGGCGCCGTCCAGGCCGCCCATGCGCGCGACGCGGCCGATGTCGAAGGCCGGCGTCGTGAACATCGGTCCGCCCTCGCGACCGAGCCGTCCCGTGACGATGTTCAGCAAGTCGGTGGCAAACGTCGCAGCCGTGGCGTGGGCGCCGACGCACACGCCGACGCGCGAGTAGCACACCGCCGAGCGTGCCTCGGCGAACTCGAGTGCCAGGCGCTCGATGGTCGCGGCCGGCACGCCGGCGAAGGCGGCGACGCGCGCCGGGGTGAACGCGGCCAGACGTCGCTCGATCTCAGGCCATCCGCTGGTCATGCGCTCCAGGAACCGCCGGTCGACACGGCCGCCCTCGACCACGACCTGGGTCATCGCCAGCAGCAAGGCCGCATCGCCGCCCGGGCGGATCGCGACGTGCTCGTCCGCCTCCTTCGCGGTCTCGGTGCGACGCGGGTCGACGACCACGACCTTGCCGCCGCGCTCGCGCACGGCACGCAGGCGCCGGCGCATGTCGGGCGCGGTCATGACGCTTCCGTTCGAGATCATCGGGTTGCCGCCCAGGCACAGGAAGTAATCGGTGCGATCGATGTC
>DATNOH010000047.1:0-5014 GCA_035601435.1 Gemmatimonadales bacterium
AGCCCGAGAGAGGTAAATGGCATTACTGATTGCTTCCTTTCGCAATACACACACACGCACGCTGCCGGTGGCTGATGCCACCGCGCTGCAGCGTCACTCTCGTTATGAACCTGGGGAATGAGACCGGGCGTGTGTACAGCGCCGGAACCCGCTCCTGAGCGGGACCGTCCTTCGGAAGGATGCCAGCTCGCGGTTCTGTGAACTACGGGGCGTAAGGTAGTGCGGTCGCCCAACTAAGTCAACGACGTCACGCACAGACGTAGCACAGAGGCGTCACGCGGAGGCGTATCCGTGCTACGTCTTCGTGCTACGCCTTTACTTGACGCCTTTTGGCTCTCTATCCCACCACCACATCGGCGGCAGGGCTTTTTGCCGCGGCCACACCTCGTTCAGCGTCTCGCCCTCGTACAGCCGTCCGTTCTTCATCACGTAGCGGATCTTCTCCGTGTTGTGGATGTCCTCGAGCGGATTGGCGTCGAGCACGATCAGGTCGGCCAGCTTACCGGGCTCGAGCGAGCCCAGGTCCTTGTCCATCCCGATGCCGTAGGCACCGTCGGTCGTGGCGACGCGCAGCACCTCACGTGGCGTCATGCCGCCGGCAGCCATCGCCCACAACTCCCAGTGACAGCCCAGTCCGTCCAATTGTCCGTGACACCCCATCCCGACGTTGCCGCCGGCGCGGAGCACGGCCGCCGCGGACGCCGCGATGCGCGGGAACACGTACTGATTCTCACGGAACCAGGGGCGCCGCTCGGCCCGTTGGTCGATCTCCTCGTGCGGGAGGAAGCGCCGCATCTTCGCGTTGTCGTGGATATCGTAGCGCTCATAAAAATAGTTCTCGCTGAACGGCCCGCCGTACGATACCAGCAGGGTGGGCGTATACGTGATTCCCGACTTCGCCGCGAGCTGCACGGCGTCGGTGTAGAGCGGCATGATCGGGAAGCTGTGCTCCGATCCGGGGTAGCCGTCGAGCTGGACGGTCTGGTTCATCTTGAAGTCCAGCCCGCCTTCGATGGTGGGCATGAGGCCGAGCTCCTGCGCCGCCATGATCACCCACTGACGCTGCTTCCGGTTCCCCGCCATGTACTGCTTGATCGTGTTCGTGTGGTAGAACTCACTGTAGCGTTTCAGCGTGTTGCGGACGTCGTCCAGGCTGGTCCAGTTCTCTTCGAGGAACGCGCCGAAGACGCCCGGGCCGGTGTGATAGATCCGAGGACCGATCAGATCGCCCGTCTCGACCTGGTCGGCGTAGGTGAGCACGTCGGTGGTGGAGGTCTGCGGATCGCGCGTCGTGGTGACGCCCCACGCCAGGTTCGCGAGATACTTCCACACCGCGGTCTCGTGAATGCCCCACGTGGGCCACGGATGCGCGTGGATGTCGATCAGTCCGGGGATGATCGTCTTGCCCACCACGTCGATGACGCGGGCCCCACCAGGTGCCGTGCACGTCGCAGCCACGCACCCGATGCGGTTGTCGGTCACGACCAGGTCGCCCTTCTCGATCAGCTCGTCGCCCTTCATCGAGACGATGCGCGCCCCGCGCAGCACGACCGACCCCCGCGGCACGTCGCGCGGCACCCGCACCGTCACGTCGACGCGCTCGGCCTCGTACGCCGGCAGTTTGGCGAGCGAGTCGACGCGGGCCTTGGCCACGGAATCGGGCTTTTCCTTGGTCGCACGCTTGAGCGAGTCGGCGCGGATCGAGTCGGTGTGCGCCTTGGCCTTGGCGAGCGAGTCGCCCAGGGCGGGGCTGTAGCGGAAGAAGCTGCGTCCCACGGACCAGTGCACGGTCTTCCCGTCGGGCGCCCAGCCGATGAAGTCACCGCCGACGCGGGTGAGCCGATGTACGGGAAACGAAGCGGCGGCCGTGTCCGCCACGTTGATCGCCGGCGGTGTGGCACCCACCAGCGGCAGCGTGACCAGGTACACGTAATTGCTCGAAGTCGCGAGCACCCGGCCCGAGTCCGGAGCGATCAGGATCTCGTCCGCGGGGAACGGCTCGGGGTTGGGCGCAAAGTTGGGCGTGAAGCCCGTGACCTTGATGTGCACGCGCCGGTCGGTGCCGTCGTAACGCATCGAGACCAGGCCTTCATTGGCCTCGTAGATGTAGACGCGGTTCGGGTCGCGGCTGAAGTGGGGACGGCCGCCGCCCGAAATCGGCGTGATGCGGGTGGGCGCGCCGCCCGCGGCGGGCAGCCAGTCGAGCTCGTAGCCCGGCCCTGAGTGCTCCGCCACCCGGGGGCCGCGCGGCCCCTTGATCGCCACGATGCGCTGCCCGTCCGGCGACCACACGGGGTGGTCATAGAAGGCGGCCTCGGGCGTGAGGCGCTGTCCTTTGCCGCGGCCGTCCGCGCGGATCTTCTGGACATAACCCCCCTGATCCGACCACGTGACGTAGGCGATCCACTGCCCGTCGGGCGACCAGGCCGGCACCTGCTCGTGCGCGCTGTCGGTGGTGAGACGGCGAGGCGTGCCCCGCGGCAGGTCCATCACGTACAGCTTGTCGAGGGCGCTGAACGCCAGGCGCCCTCCGTCGGGCGCGGGACTCGCGTCCCGGATCTGTTTCACGAGGACGTCGCCCGTATCCACCCGCGTGTCGAACCGGACCAGGGGTCCCAGGTCCTGATGCACCTTTGCCGTGAACGGGATGGCCGTCGCCTGACCCGATGGCACCTCGACGCGCCAGATCTTGCCGCCGTACGACACGACGAGGGCCTTCGAATCGGGGGTGAAGGACGATCCCGGCATGAGGTCGCGCGTGAAGCGCGACTCCTGGTCGTCGCGTTGCACCGGGTAGACCAGCCACTGCTCGTCGCCCGACGAGAGGTTGCGCAGCCGCAGGCCCGTTTCCGCGTCGTAGCGCGTCGCGTAGACGAGCCACTTGCCGTCGGGTGAGAGCACGGGACGCATCGCGCTGCCGTACAGATCGGTCTGGTTGAACACCTTGCCGGTCTGGCGGTCGTAGATCGCGAGCTCCCACTCCGGCAGATCCAGGTTGTACCCGAATCCGCCCCGATGGCGGGCGTACCACATATACCGCGCGTCGGGCCCGAACGCCGCGCCCAATGCGTTGTTCAGAGGACCCCGCCCCGGCGGGCCAGGCGCCGGCCCCTTATCGTCCTTCGTCAGGCTCACACCGCTACCGCCGTCCTTGTGGTACAACCAGATCTCGTACGTGCTGCCGATCGGCATCGACGTCTTGGACGCGACGACGTACTGCCCGTCGGGCGTCCAATCGGGCGACGCGTAGAGATTCCGGTCGCCCTTGGTGAGGGCGCGCGGGTGCGAGCCGTCGGCATCGCACAACCACACGTTCTCGGAGCCCGAGCGATCGGTGAGGAACACGATGGTCTTGCCATCGGGGGAATAGCGCGGCTGCGAGTCGAACGCGGGTCCCGAAGTGATCCGCTTCGCCTCCCCCCCCGCGAGCGGGAGCGTGTACAAGTCGCCCAGCAGCTCGAACACGATCGTCTGTCCGTCGGGCGACACATCGAGCGATATCCAGGTCCCTTCGGACGTGGTGAAGTCGACGGCGCGCGTCGGCTTCAAGGGCAGCGAGTCGGGACCTTGGGCGGAAAGGGGCAGTAACGGGATAACGGCGGCGAGCAGCGTCGCGGTGAAAGGCCTTCGCATCACTGGACTCCGGGGTGGAAAGCGACGGCGTGCCGGGAACGGAGGCGTAAACCTGGAGGCCCTGAGCACACGCGTCAAGCAAGGGTGTTGACAAATCAGGCCCTCCCGGCGATCATCCACCCCGAGCGATAACGATCCAGAGACTGTTTATTAGGACCTGGGCTACCGCCCAGGTCGTTTCGTTTCTGGGGCCACTGAAGGAGATACCGCGTGGAAGTGACCGTAGGCGACGGCGACCGGTTGGAATACGTGTTGAAGAAGTTCCGCCGCCAGATCACCAAAGCCGGACTGTTTCAGGACATGAAGCGGAAACGCTTTTATGAGAGCCCTGGCGCTCTACGGCGACGGAAAGACAAGGCCGCGGCACGCCGCAAGGTGAAGTCCGCACGACGTCGCGAACAACATTAAGTCAGGAGTACAGCAAGATGGCACGCATCACCGGTATCGTGAAGTGGTTCAACGACGCGAAGGGCTTTGGTTTCATCACGCCCGAGAACGGCGAGAAGGACTGCTTCGTGCACCACACCGCGATCCAGGCACAGGGGTTCAAGTCGCTCGCCGAGGGTGAGCGGGTCGAGTTCGACGTCGTGCAGGGACAAAAGGGTCCGGCGGCGCAGAATGTCGTGAAGCTCTAAACAAGCCGCACGACCGACAGCAAAACGAGCGGCGCCGTCCCGAGGGACGGCGCCGTTTGCATTATTTGAGCACGATTCGCATCGCGTGCGTATCGAGATCGATGTCCCACGTGGTGATGCGCGGCCGCAGGAACTCGTCACAGTCGCGCGGCGTGAGCGATGCGGCATCGGCATCGAGGAACTCGAGGAGCCGCATCCGGGCCTGGAGGTAGGTGCAGCCCTCCCGCACCGCCGCCATCCGCAGCCCCACCTCGTCTTCGAGCTTGCGGTTCACGAACCCTTGCGCCACGAGCAGCAACCGGCCCACGATCACCCGCTCGAGCTCGGCGCCCTCCGGCCGTGCGAACCGCCGCTGCAGCACGCGCTGACGCTCGGGTGCGCACAGCTCCAGCACCTGGCGGCACACCTCGGAATCGGGCCGCCCGGCAGCCTCCGCCGCCGCGCGCTCGGCGCGAGCGCAGGTCGGCAGGTCGTTGCGGTGCAGCCGCAGGAACTTGGTCATGGGAGCGTACAGGTCGCTCCGGCCTGGAGCCGGTGGGCGGCGCCGGCCGGCCACCAGATCCGCCATATAGTCTTCCGTAACCTGAACCGCCTCAGCGAGCTCACGCGGCGTGCGCTTGAGCTCCCGCAGGCGACGCCGGAGCAGTTGACCCACCTTCACAGGATCCTTGAGCGGGAGAGCTGCAGGCATCTCGAGCGAACTCCTTTCGAACGGCACAAGAAAAGGCCCACGGGTGCACAAAGCG
>DATNOH010000048.1:0-2418 GCA_035601435.1 Gemmatimonadales bacterium
CGCAACGTTCCGCAAGAGGGTGCGGCGCAGGATCGCGCTCAAGATCCCTTCGTGTTCGAACAGCACGGCGACGCCGACGACCAGGAGGCGGCGCACGCCCGCCGCCTGCATGGCAGTCACGGTGCTGCGCGCAGCGTCGCCGACGATGGTTGTCGGACCGGGCCCCGGAGGCCCGAGCGCCGACAGCACCGCATCGTGGTCAGGGAGAGCCGCGCGGAGCTCGTCGACGCTGCGTGGATCGCCTTGAAGCACCGTCACACCTTCACGTGGGCTGCCGAGCTTCTGGGGCGAGCGTACGAACGCGGTCACACGGTGGCCTCGCTCGAGCGCCTGATCGATCAAGGCCCGGCCCGTACCGCCAGTCGCGCCCAGGATGAAGAGCCGCATCGAGGTCTTGGGTGACGTCACCATGGCTTGAGCTCCGTCAGGATCGCGATGTCGGCAATGATCGCGCACATGATCGAGGCGCTCCGATCCCCATGATAATGCCGATGTACTTGGCCCGGTCGCCGATCGGCATCTTGAGCGCGACGAAGTTCACGCAACACCTGCCTTGCGTGCCCGCGCGATGGCGCGAATGCCTGCGAGGGAGAAGCGCGTGATGTGCTCCGCCAGCCCGGGCACCTGCTCACGACCGAAGGGCAGGCCCGGGAAAAGACGCGTGAGGACCGGGTGACAGTGCCGATAGAAAAGGCACTGACCCTGGACGCTGAGGACGCACGCCCGCACGTCGTCATCGCAAGCCCCTGGGCCGAGGAGCTCGCGCACGATGGCATCCACGCGTCGGTAGGTGGTGCGGATCTTCTCCTGCACGATGACGTCGAGGGCGGGCGTGGGTTGGGACATCTCGCGCGCCATCAGCTTGCCGAGCCAAGCGGGATGGCCCTCATCGAGGAGGCGGAGGAGGAATGACTCGATGTGCCCACGCAACCGCTTCTCGGCCGGCGTGTCGGGCGCGATATCGGCCGGGGGGCTATCTCCCGCGCATCCCTCGGCGTACTGGATGACAGCCCGGTACAACCGCTCCTTGTCGGCGAAGTGGTAGTGCACCGCGGCGATGTTCGCGTCCGCACGGCGGCAGATCTCCTGGATGGTCGCGTCGCGGAAGCCGCGCTCGGCAAACACCTCGCCCGCGGCCTCGAGCAACCGCTGGCGCGTATCTCGTGAGCGCGCGGAGGGCGGCGTCATGCGAATCGCAAGGCCTCACGCGGCCGCGGCGCGGTCGCCTGCCGACGTGGGTCGCACGGCGATCACGGGATCCCGGCGCCGTCGCTTCGACTCGGCCCCAAGGACGAGGGCGACGGTGGTTGCGGCGAGGAGTCCGATCAAGACGGACCCCATGGCAACCGCCAGGGGACTACCCATTGCGACCGCACCGCCGAGAAGCCCACTCCACGGAACGAAGGTCATTGCGATCTCCTCTCAAATGGACATTTGAAGTATACATTTGACTGAGTCAAGGGGACTACGTCTAGGAAGGCCGGCAGCACCTCGGGCCGGGTCGGCGGCGCCGCAGCTCGGCGTCCTCAGCGGGAAGGGACCATCGAGCCTCGACTCGCACCGCCAGCCGTTCTCGTGCCGACGCGAAGAAAGCCGAGGTCGGCGATCAGCGCCACATCCGGACCTGTAGCAACGTCGAAGCCTGCAGAACCAACGACGAGGACAGCCACTAAAGCGCGGGATCGGGGGCTCGGAAGAGCCTCGGGCATGCGGACACGCCCGGATCCGCACCGCCGCGACCGCGCGCGCCGGGTAGCACGAAATGTTCAAGGCACGGACGTGGGACCGCCGTGCGGTCTGGCGGGGCGTCGCGCTAGCCGCGGCGCTGACCGGCTCCGCGCGCGCGGGGGTGGAGATCGGCTCCCTTTCCGTCGTCACGGTTCCCGGCATCACCCTGCCGCTGACGACCTCCACGGTCACGCTCCCGGTCACCACGTCGACTGCCGCCACCACGACGCTACCGCTGCCGCTCACCACCACCAGCGTGACGCTGCCCCCGCTCCCCACGACCACGCTCGGGCGCGTGTCGACGACCTCGCTCACGCTTCCTCCGACCACGTCCACCATCGTCGTGCCGCCCACCACCACGACGCTTCGGCTGCCGCTCACCACCACTACGGTGACGCTGCCCCCGCTCCCCACGACCACCCTCGGGCGCGTCTCGACGACCTCGCTCACCCTCCCCCTCACCACCTCCACCATCGTCGTGCCGCCCACCACGACGCTGCCGCTGCCGCTCACTACCACCACCGTGACGCTCCCCTCGGTGCCCACGAGCACCACGCTTCCGCAGGCGCTCTGCGCGGGCAGCTGCGACGACGGCTTCTCGTGCACCGATGATGTCTGCACCGCGGGCGGCTGCCAGCACGTGCCGATCGACAGCCGCTGCGTGCCGCCGGACGCGTGCACCGCCGCGGT
>DATNOH010000049.1:0-23530 GCA_035601435.1 Gemmatimonadales bacterium
ACGATCTCACCGCCGCGGTACTCGATCTTCCCAACATCCTGGTGCTGCGCACCCTCTCCAAGGCCTGGGGCCTCGCGGGCTGCCGCGTGGGCTACGCCATCGGGAGTGCCTATGTGGTCGCCGTGCTGCGCGCGGCGGGCGGTCCGTATACGGTGGCGGCACCATCGGTTGCGCTGGCGCTGTCCCAGCTCGAGCGCGGCGTCGAGCCACTCCGCGCCCACGTGGCGCGGGTGCGCGATGAGCGCCGCCTCCTCAGTGCGCAGCTTGCCGCCGCCGGACTCCTGCCCCGGCCGTCGCAGGCGAACTTCGTGCTCGTCGAATGCGGGCCGCGTGCCGAGTCGATCCGGGCAGGACTCGCCGCCCGCGGCGTGCTGGTGCGCGCCTTCCCCCACCGCCGCGGGCTCGAGACCGCGCTGCGCATCACTCTACCGGGCAATGCCGCGGATTTCGAGCGGCTGAAGAGCGCCCTCGAGGGGACTCTCGCCGCTGAGGGACGCGAGCCATGACCGCGCGCACCGCCACCAACAGCCGCGCCACGCGCGAGACATCGATCACGGTCACGCTCACGCTCGACGGCACGGGGAAAGCCGAGGTGAAGACGGGCCTGGGCTTCCTGGACCATCTGCTCGAGGCCTTGATCCGTCACGCCCGGTTCGACGTCGCGCTCGCCTGTCAGGGCGATCTGCACGTGGACGATCACCACACGGCCGAAGATTGCGCCCTGGCGCTGGGCCAGGCACTCGACCGCGCGCTGGGCGAGCGTCGCGGCGTGAACCGGTTCGGTTGGGCCTACGCCCCCCTGGACGAGGCGCTGGCGCGCGCAGTGGTCGACTTGTCGGGACGGTCGTACGCGGACGTGACGCTCGGCCTCTCCCGCGAATCGATCGGCGGTCTCGCGTGCGAGAACATTGCGCACGTTCTCCGCTCGCTGGCGGCAGCGGCACGCCTCACGCTGCACGTGGACGTGCTGAAGGGCGAGAACGATCATCACCGAGCCGAGGCGGCGTTCAAGGCGACCGCCCTCGCGCTCAAGCAGGCGGTGGCCTGCTCGGGCTTCGACGACGTGCCGTCCACCAAGGGCACCCTCGGGACAAGACCGGGGCGCGATGACTGACGTCGTGATCGTCGATTCCGGCGTCGCGAACCTCGCGTCGATCGCCAGCGCATTCCGCCGCCTCGGCGCGAACGTCGTGGTAACCGGCGATACGGAAGTCGTGCGGGACGCACGACGCGCGGTGCTGCCCGGCGTGGGCGCGTTCGGCGCCGGCCTCGGGGCCCTCCGCGCGCGGGGGCTCGACAAGGCGGTCACGCACGCGGCGACACGCGGCACCCCGCTCCTGGGCGTGTGTCTCGGCATGCAGATGCTGTGCGAAGCGAGCGAGGAAGCGCCGGGAGTGGCCGGGCTCGGGGTGATCCCTGGCACCTGCCGCCGGCTGCCGGAAGACGTGCGCGTGCCCCACCTCGGCTGGAACGCGGTTACCGCGGCCGGCGACGGGCTCGTGGCTACCGGTGTGGCGGCGTTCGCGAACTCATACGCGCTGCGGGATGCGCCACCCGGTTGGGTCCCGGCGTGGACGACGCACGGGGCGCGGTTCGTGGCTGCGCTGGAAAAGGGCGGCGAGCATCTCCTGGCCTGCCAGTTCCATCCCGAGCTGTCGGGCGCGTACGGCGCAGCGCTGCTCGAGCGCTGGCTCGCCGGAGCGAAAGGCGCGCCAGCCCCGGCTCTCGCCGGCTCCACCCCGGGACTGTTGCCACGGGTCGTCCCCTGCCTCGACGTACGAGATGGACGGGTGGTGAAGGGTGTGCAGTTCCAGCATCTCCGGGACGCCGGCGATCCGGCGTCCCAGGCGGCGTTGTACGAGTCTCAGGGCGCGGACGAGATCGTGGTGCTGGATGTCGCGGCGTCGGCCGAAGGGCGCGCCACGCAGATCGAGACGGTGGCGCGGGTGCGCGCGGCGATCCGCATTCCGCTCACCGTGGGCGGCGGGGTGCGAAGGGTGGATGACGCGCGCCGGCTGCTCGCGGCCGGTGCGGACAAGGTGAGTGTGAACACCGCCGCGGTGCAGCGGCCCGCCCTCCTGTCGGAGCTCGCGTCCGAGTTCGGCAGCCAGTGCGTGGTCCTCGCCATCGATGCACGCCGCACCGGCAACCGCTGGGAAGCGCTCACGCACGGCGGCCGCGAGCCCGGTCCGCCCGACGCCGTGGAGTGGGCGCGGGAGGCCGCGGGCTTGGGGGCCGGGGAGATCCTGCTCACGAGCTGGGATCGCGACGGGACGCGCGCGGGCCCCGACCTGGAACTGCTGCGCGCGGTGCTCGGTGCAGTGCGGGTGCCGGTGATCGCGTCCGGTGGGATCGGCGAGCGGGCACACGTGGCGGACGCATTCCGCGCCGGCGCGGACGCCGTGCTCGCGGCGTCGGTGTTCCACGACGGCGACGATACCGTCGACGGCATCAAGGCCGATCTCTCGCTTCGCGGCATCCGGGTGCGGCGATGATCGTCCCCAGCATCGACCTGATGCAGGGCCGCGCGGTCCAGCTGCGCGGAGGTCGGGACCTCGTGCTGGATGGCGGCGACCCGCTGGCCCGGCTCGAGGAGTTCGCGGTGGCCGGAGAGGTGGCGGTCGTCGACCTCGACGCGGCGCTCGGCAAGGGCTCGAACGCGGGGCTGATCCGTGAGATGGTGCGCCGGGCGCCCTGCCGCGTGGGCGGCGGCATTCGAGATCTGGACACGGCGCGCGGGTGGTTGGACGCAGGCGCCGCGAAGATCGTGATCGGCACGGCCGCGAGCCCGGACTTCTGCGGCGCCCTGCCGCGCGAGCGGGTGATCGCCGCTGTGGACGCGGAGCGCGGCCAGGTAGTGGTAGAGGGTTGGCGCACGGCCACGGGGGCGTCGGTGCTCGAGCGGATCCGCGACCTGGCGCCCCTAGTCGGCGGGTTTCTGTTCACGCAGGTGGAGAAGGAAGGTGCCATGGGCGGATTCGATTTCCAGGCCGTGGCGGCCGCCGTGCGCGCGGCAGGCGAGGGGGAGGGGGAGGGGGGGGCACGCCTCACCGCGGCGGGGGGAATCACCACGGCGTCCGAGATCGCCGAGCTCGACCGCATCGGCGCCGACGCGCAGGTGGGCATGGCGCTCTACACCGGACGACTGACCCTCGGTGAGGCGGTGGCAGCGCCGCTGGCGAAGCCGGTCGATCGAGAGGAGGCGGCCGTCTGGCCGACCGTCGTGTGCGACGAATGGGGCCACGCCCTGGGGCTGGTCTGGAGCACGCGTGAGTCGCTCGCGCGCGCGATCGCCCGGCGCAAAGGCATCTACTGGTCGCGCTCGCGCCAGGCGCTGTGGGAGAAGGGAGCTACGTCGGGCAACACGCAGGAGCTGGTGCGCGTGGACTTGGACTGCGACCGCGATGCGCTGCGCTTCACCGTACGGCAGCGCGGCGCCGGGTTCTGTCACCTCGATCGGCGGTCCTGCTGGCCGTCGGCGTTCGATCTCGACGACCTCGCACGCACCATCGCGGAGCGCGCCGCCCGGCCCGAGCCGGGATCGGGAACCACGAAACTGTTCCGGGACCCTGGGCTGCTGGCGGCGAAGCTGCGGGAGGAGGCCGAAGAGCTGGGGCGGGCCGGGGACCGTCCCGAGGCGGTCCACGAGACCGCCGACCTCTTCTACATGGCGCTCGTGGCCCTGGTCCGTGGCGGCGGCTCGCTCACGGAGGTGCGGGCCGAGCTGGCGCGCCGTCACGCGGGGGTTACACGGCGGCCGATGACCGCGAAGGCTCCGACGGACGCGCCATGAGGGCGTCACCCCTGCTGCCCCGTCGCACGGTCGCCAAGCTGGCCCGCCGCGGCGCGGGCTTCGACGCCAGGACGCGCGCCGCCGCGGCGCGCATCGTCGAGGCCGTCCGGACACACGGGGAAGTCGCCTTGCGCAAGCACGCCGAGCGGTTCGGAGACGTGTTGCCGGACGCGCCGTTGTATCACGACCGCCCTGAGCTGGCGCGGGCGCTGACGGGTCTTTCGACCGATGATCGAGTCCGGCTCGAGCGCGTCGCGGCGCGGATCCGGGCGTTCGCGGTGGCCCAGCGAGGCGCGCTCGGTCCGGTGAGCGTGCCGGTGCCCGGCGGGGTCGCGGAGCACCGGATTGCGCCGATGCAACGCGCGGGGTGCTACGCGCCCGGAGGGCGCTATCCTCTGCCCTCATCGGTGCTGATGACCGCGGTGACCGCTCGCGTGGCGGGCGTGCGAGACATATGGGTCGCGAGCCCTAAACCACAAGGCTTAACGCTCGCCGCCGCCGCACTTGCGGGCGCGGACGGCGTGCTCGCCGTGGGAGGGGCGCAGGCGATCGCGGCGCTCGCCTACGGTACGGGTCCCATCGCGCCGCGCGACGTGATCGTCGGGCCTGGGAACCGCTACGTGGCCGCGGCGAAGCGGCTCGTCGCCGGAGCCGTCGCGATCGACATGCTCGCGGGTCCGTCTGAGCTCGTCGTCTTCGCTGACTCGAGTGCCGACGCCGCGACGGTCGCGGTAGACCTGCTCGCCCAAGCCGAGCACGACCCCCACGCCGTGCCAGTTCTCGTGACCACAGATGCCTCGCTGGTCGAACGCGTGGAGCGGGAGCTCGCCCGCTGCCTCGGCGACCTGCCGACCGGCCGCGTGGCGCGGGCGGCACTGGCGCACGGGGGCGCGATCGTCGTGTCGAGCGTGGACGACGGTGTGGCCGCGTGCGACGCGCTCGCGCCCGAGCACCTCCAGCTCGTGCTGCGCGACGCGGACGCAGTCGCACCGCGTCTGGCCCACTACGGCGCGCTGTTCGTCGGCGCGGGGAGCGCGGAGGTGCTGGGCGACTACGGCGCCGGCCCTAACCACGTGCTGCCGACGGGCGGCACCGCCCGATTCAGCGGAGGACTGTCGGTCTACACGTTCCTGCGTGTGCGCACCTGGCTCCGCATCGACGACCCCGCTCGCGCTCGGCCGCTGATCGAGGACGCGGTGTGGCTCGGGCGCGCGGAGGGACTGGAAGCACACGCGCGGGCGGCGGAACGACGGCTCGTTGTAGAGCCTGCAGGCGAGTCCCATCCGGCAACCCAAGTTCGCACGCCATAGGAGTGGGCCCGATACGACACTGCGCTTGAAGCGCAGTGCTTTACTGGGCCCACTCTTTCAGAGTGGGAACGAACGGGGGTATCTTCCCTGTCCGAACACTGTCGGGAGTGAGGATATGCCGATGATTCTGCTGATCGCGACGCTGACGTTGGCTCAGGCCCAGCCGGACAACGGCCAGATGGCGCCATTCACGTGCTGGATCCGTGGACCGGCGGATAAGCTGGCGGAGCGACCCAGTCCGCTGGACTCGATCTCAGTCCAACTGGGGGGCGGCACCATCAAGCTGTGCTACAGCCGTCCCTCGGCGCGCGGCCGCAAAGTCATTGGAGAGCTGGTCCCCTTCGACCAGCCGTGGCGGCTCGGCGCGAACGAAGCCACGACCATCCATCTGCCCTTCGCGGCACAGCTCGCCGGCGTGCGAGTGGAGCCAGGGACCTACACACTGTACGCGATTCCCGGCGCAGCGAAGTGGCAGATCGTAGTCAACCGCGGCGTTCAGCGCTGGGGCGTTCCCATTGACACCGCAGTGCGCGCGAAGGATGTCGGCGCCGGTACGGCGACCACCGAGGCGCTCGGCGCGCCGGTCGAGACCCTTACACTCAAGTTCGCGCCAGCACAGGGGAACGCGACGGAGCTGGTCCTGGAGTGGGAGAAGACCCGCGTCCGAATTCCGATTCGCCGGGCAGCCTAGGGGATGACGGTGGCCACGGACCTGGTCTCGGAAATCCAGGCGCTCAAGGCGGAGCGGCGCGCCGCCATCCTGGCGCATAACTACCAGATTCCGGCGATCCAGGACCTGGCCGACGTCGTGGCGGACTCGCTCCAGATGGCGCGTCGGGCAACCGAGCTGGACGCGCCCCTTCTGGTCATTTGCGGCGTGCAGTTCATGGCCGAGACGGCCGCCATCGCCAATCCGGATAAGCGCGTCGTCATCCCCGATCTCGAGGCCGGATGCTCCCTCGCGGCGACGATCCACGCGGAGGACGTGCGGGCGTGGCGCGCCGAGCACCCCGACGGTCTCGTGGTCGCGTACGTCAACTGCAGCGCCGCCGTCAAGGCCGAAGCCGACTACTGCTGTACCTCGGGGAACGCGGTCGCCGTCGTTCGCTCTCTGCCGCCGGACGTGCCGGTGCTGTTCGTCCCGGACTTCTTCCTGGGCAGCTACCTGCGGCGGGTGACAGGGCGCGATCTGGACGTGTGGATGGGGGAGTGTCACGTGCATGCGGCGCTGACACCGGACGTGCTCGCGGCGCAGCGACGACAGCACCCCGACGCCGAATTCCTGGTCCACCCGGAGTGCGGCTGCGTGACGAGCGCGATGTACTACGCCGAGTCCGACGGCGACGTCGCGGCAGGGCGTACGGCGATCGTCTCCACCGAGCAGATGATGCGTCGCGCACGCACCTCGAGCGCCCGCGAGTTCGTGGTCGCGACGGAGACGGGGGTACTGCACCGGTTGCGCCGCGAGAACCCCACGAAGCAGTTCTTCGCCGCCGCCGAGTCGGCCGAGTGCCGTTACATGAAGATGATCACCCTCGAAAAGCTGCGCGACTCGTTGCGGGACGTGAAGTACGAGGTCACCGTGCCCGAGGAAGTCGCGCGGCGCGCCCGGCGAGCCATCGAACGGATGTTGGCTATTGGCTGACCCCCTGGGCCTGGTGGAGGTGCGCCGGGCGTTGGCAGAAGACCGTGCAGCTGAGGACGTGACGACCGGGCTGCTCGGTCCTCTCGCGGACGCGGCTGTCACGGCTCGCTTCGTCGCCGAAGCGCGCTTCGTCGTGGCCGGCCTGCCGATCGCGCAGCTCGTGTTCCGCGAGCTCGATCCCGGCGCGTGCCTCGAATCCGTCGACGGCGAAGGCGACTGGACCGCGCCGGAGAAGACGTTCGCCACAGTGCGGGCGACCGGCCGAGCCGCGCTCGGCGGCGAGCGGGTGGCGCTCAACTTCTTGCAGCGGCTCTCGGGAGTGGCGACCCTCACCCGGCGGGCCGTGGACGCGGTGGCGGGAACGCCTGCGAGCATCACGCATACGCGGAAGACCACACCGGGACTGCGGGCGCTCGAGCGGTACGCGGTACGGGTCGGCGGCGGAATGGACAACCGCGCGTCCCTCGCGGAAGCCGTGCTCTGGAAGGACAATCACTGGACGCTGCTGGGCACGGGACCACGCGCGCTCACCGAGGCGCTCCGAGGAGTCCCCCCGGGCCTTCCGATTGTCGTCGAAGTCGAGAGCGACGAGCAGCTGGATGCCGCACTCGCCGCGGGCGTGACCCACATTCTTGCCGACAACCAGACGCCGGAGCGCATCCGGAGGTGGGCCGGTAAGGCCGGTCCGGGCGTCACGATCCAGGCCTCGGGCGGGATCACGCCGGAGACCGCGCGCGCATACGCCGAGGCTGGTGCGACGCTCATCTCCATCGGCGCGCTCACGCACTCCGCTCCGGCGGTGGCGATGACGTGCCACGTTGCCGTTGACACGCCACGACCCGCTCTCTAGGTTGCCCTTTCCCATGCGCACCGCGCCGCCGTGTTGTCCGATGTGTTGTCGCAACCGCCACCCCAGGGTTGGACGGACATCTCGGCGCACCCAGTGACGACTTGAGGACTCGCTAAGCCTCCTCGCCTTCTGAGCCGCTCCCAGGCCCGGCCACCCAGCGTGGTCGGGTCTTTTTGTTTGCGGGATCACCTCAACGACACGGCGAATAACGATGGATGTGACTTCGAGCGCAATCGCCCTGATTCTCATCACGCTCGTCGCCGGTACGGTCAACGGCGCACTCGGCTACGGATTCTCCTCGATCACCGTACCTGTGGCGCTGCTGTTCTACACGAATCGAGTGCTCAATCCGGCCCTCGTGTGGGTCGAGGTGGTCCTGAACGCCTACGTCCTCTGGGTCAACCGGGCGAGCGTTCCACATGTTTGGCGTCGGGTGGTCCCGATGATCGTCGGCCTGGCGCCCGGCGTGGCCCTCGGGACCTCGCTGGTGCACCGCGTGCAACCGGCCTGGCTCAAGCTGGCGACGTTCATCGTCCTGCTGCCGCTGATTCTGCTGCAGGCAGCCGGATTTCGCAGACCGATCAGAGATGAGCGTCGCGCCGGGCTGTTTTTCGGAGGCGGCCTGGGCGTGCTGTACTCCGTCACGACCATCTCCGGCCCGCCCCTGGCCGTGATGTTGAGCAACCAGGGCTTCACGAAACAGGACTTCCGAGCCGGTCTCGGACTGGTGCGGCTCGCGGAATCGACGTTCACGGCCGTGGCCTACTACTTCGCCGGCATGTTTTCAATCGAGAGCGCCGGCCTGCTTCCCTACATCCTCCCGAGTCTCGTCGTCGGGATCCCGCTGGGCGTCCGGGTCATACGCCACGTGCGCCCCGAGACCTTCAGGCGGGTCTGCATGAGCTTCGACGCCTGGGTCGTGGGCTTCGGCATCTCGACACTCCTGCGACAGCTCCACATCATCGAAACCGACGCCGCGTTTTCGGTCCTGGCCGCGGTGGGCGTGCTCGACATCTGGCTGCTGTACCGGTTCTTCCGCAACCAGACGCTCGAGACCGTCGGGGCTGGACCCCAGCCAGCCCCCCTGGCTCAGTAGAGGTAGGCGAGGGCCATGGCGACGGTGATCTGGTCCTTTTTCCCGTTGAATGCCGGCAGGCTGGACCGGTCGTACCGGACCTCGGGCCGGAGCACCGCGCTGGGCCACGTCTTGATGTTCAACGTCGCCGTGCCGCTGCCAAACTTGTGCCCCGTGCTCGCCGGGAAGCCCATCGCACCGCTGGTGCGCGCGCCGTTTTGGTCGTTCACGTAGTCGCCCCGCAAGGCCAGACCGAGGGTCGGGCTGAAGTCATTTGTGATCCAGGCGCCAACCGCCCACCACTTTGCATCCTGCGTCGGAACGGGCAGTGCTGCGTTCGCCTGCTCCTGGCCGTAGTCACCCTGCACCCACAGCTGCGCGTTGCCCAACTTGCGCCAGAACAGGCCCTCGACGCCGTAGCGGTTGGCGGTATTGTTGTTCGCCTCTTCCGGACCCCAGAACCCCACGATGCCAAGCGACGTCAACGCGTCGGGATAGAGGCCGATACGCCCCATGAACGACTTGTGGCTGTTGTTGTCCGCGACCTGGTCCCATCCGTTGATCACGCGGAGCTGCAGGTCCACGTAATTGTTGAACTTGGTCTCGACGCTGAGCCCGGTCGCGGTGAAGTTCTCCACGTAGACGAACTGGTTCCCCTCCGACCAGTTAGGGTTGGCCACGGTCTCGATCACCTCGAGCCCCAAGAGAGTGGGAATGCGCCCCACCTTGAACTGCAGCCCGTTGCCACTGGACGTCGGGACGTTCAACGTGACGTAGAGGTGCGGGATGTCCCCCTGTGGGCCAAGGTTGAAGAACCCCCCGTCCGACTGGATGACTGTCGCGTCCTGTCCCACCAGCACTTCGGTGTGGAACCCCGCGCTGAACTTCGTCGGGTCGTAGGGCTTGTCGAGCACGACCGCGAGCGCGTTCAACATGAAGCGGTTCTGGAGGCGGTCGTACAGCCGCCCGACGATGGCGGTCCCGCCGGCGCTATGGCCCGAATACGAGTACGACCCCACAGCGAAGCCGGTGAGTTTGAACCCGGCGAGCGTGGTCTCCAGATGGTTGACCGGAGGCGGCGGTGGATCGGGCTTCTTGGCCGCCGTGTCGGCCGGGGGCGCGGCTCCGCTCTGGGCGCGAAGCATCCCAGGGGCGATGAGCCAGACGCCCACAAGCGTGGCTCGCGCTAGACGGCTTCCTTGCAGTCTCATAGCTTGGCCTCCTTCAGGGCCTGCTTCTGTACCGCGTCCGCTGTCACGGCGGTGACCGCAGCCGTATCCACCTCGCCTGTCCTGATCCGGATCACGCGCTCCAAGGCCTGCACGAAGATCTTCCCGTCACCGACATTGCCGGTACGGGCGGATGTGAGAATCGCCTTGATCGTCGGCTCCACGAACGGCTCTGACACGGCCATCTCGAGCCGCACTTTTTCGCGGAATTCGAGCACCACGGTTCTGCCACGATAATGCTCCAGCATCTCGTGCTCGCCGCCGTGGCCGCTCACCCGATTGATCGTGATGCCGGTGACGCCGGCGCGGAACAGTGCGGCTTTCACTTGCGGCAGCCGCTCGGGGCGGACCACCGCGGTGATGAGTTTCATGGGTACTCCTTACGAGAAGTGACGACTGCATGCCGGGGTCGGTCGCCGCTCACAGTTGGTGCAGGACTCCTGCTCCTGGAGCGGCGATCCGATTCAACCGGCCGCGGGCCGATGGCGCGATGTCAGACTGCGTCCGGCTCCGGCTCGAGCCGGCCCGCCACGAAGGAGACGGCGGCCGACTCGCTGAGAATCACCGCCGAGGAGACTTCCGGCGTGTCGGGGTACGCCAACGCGCCCATCTCCGGCAGGTCGAGGCCGAGCTCTTCCACCTCGGCCGATACACGGTGGCCGCCCACGACCAGCGCCGTCACCTTGTACGCGCCGTACGCCATGGCACCGACCGCGACGAAGTTGGTCAGACCACCGACGAGCTGCGCGACGAGCTGGCTCGCGTCGCCGTAGAACAGGCCCCGCACGGCGCCCGGGACGCCATTCCACCCGTCGCCGTACGTGCCGTCGGCCAGCAAGCCGACCGAGAGAATGCCCCACAACCCGTTGACTCCGTGCACCGAGATCGCGCCCACCGGATCGTCGATCCGGAGCTTCCCGTCGATGAAGAACACGGCGATACACACCAGAACACCGGCCACGCCGCCGATCAGGACCGCGGAAGGAGCCGTGACGAAGGCGCAGGGCGCGGTGATCGCGACCAGGCCCGCGAGCGTGCCGTTCGCCATCATGGAGGGGTCCGGCTTGCCAAACTTGCTCCACATGTAGAGCATCGCGACGACACCTCCAGCTGCCCCAGCCAGCATGGTGTTTGTGGCGATCACACCGATGCGAAGATCCGACCCCGCGAGCGTCGAGCCGGGGTTGAAGCCGAACCATCCGAAGCACAGGATGAACGTGCCGACGAGCGCCATGGGGATGTTGTGACCCGGAATCGCGTTGGGTGTCCCGTCGGCGTTGTACTTGCCGCGCCGCGGCCCGAGCAGCCAGGCGCCCACCAGCGCGATCACGCCGCCCGTCATGTGCACCACCGACGAGCCCGCGAAGTCCACGTGCCCGTGTCCGAGCCCGAGGTTCACGCCGAGCTGCGACAACCAGCCGCCGCCCCATGTCCAGTTCGCGAAAACGGGATAGATGACCGCTCCGATGAAGATGCTGAACACCGCGAACGCCGAGAACTTCCAGCGCTCCGCCATCGCTCCGGTGGGAATCGTCGCCGCCGTGTCCATGAACACCATCTGGAACAGGAAGTAGGTGAACACCGGCGCCGCGTACGCCACGCCCGTCAGGAAGAACCCGGTGTGCCCGAACAACCCCCAGGGCTTGCCGCCGATCGTGAGGGCGAACTCATTGTTCAGTTTGTCGAAGCCGCCCAGCGTCGACATCGGCCCGATGCCGCCGGCTTGGAGCGCGAACCCGATTGCCCAGTACGCCAGCATCGCGATGCCGTACACCATGAAGTTCATGGCGAACGTGTGGGCCGCGTTCTTGGCTCGCGTGAAGCCGGTCTCGACCATGGCGAACCCGGCCTGCATGAACATCACGAGGAACCCCGCCACGAGAGTCCACACGAAATTGATGGCGACCGTGTTCGCCGCCGCCGCCGCGTTCGCGGCCTTCAGCAGCGAGTCGACCGGCAGCGCGGCCGGCGCCGTCGGGACGCCCTGCGCCGCCAGGACCAGCGGGCAGACCACAGCCATCAACAGCGCAAGGCCGACCGAGCGTTTCATGCCATCTCCCGTCATACGGTCTCCCAGTCAGGGGGTGGAACGGTGAATTTGGTGTACGACGTTTCGCGCAAAATATGCACGAATCATGCTACGGTGCGCTACTACCCATTCGTACTAGTTAACTGTGCTGTATGAAAAAATGTGCACAATATGCACATTTTTGCCAACACACGTGTTGCGATAACACCCCATGAGGAGGCCCCCGTGGTTGACCCTGTTGCCCCCGTGCTGCTAGCCCTCGCCGCCATCCTGGCGGGCGCCAAGCTCGGCGGTGACCTGGCCGAGCGCATCGGTCAACCTGCCGTGCTCGGCGAGCTGGTAGTCGGGATCCTGCTCGGCAACCTGGACCTGGTCGGGGTGTCCTGGTTCCGGGGGGTGGCCGCCGACCACACCGTCGACGGGCTGGCCCGGCTCGGCGTCGTGCTGCTGCTGTTCGAGGTCGGCCTCGAATCCACCGTGGGCGACATGTTGAAGGTCGGCGGCCGATCGTTGCTGGTCGCCGTGCTGGGGGTGGTGACCCCCTGGGTACTCGGCTGGGGTGTGGGGGCCCTTCTTCTCCCCGGCTCGAGCCCCTACGTGCACGCGTTTCTGGGTGCCACACTCACGGCCACCAGCGTCGGGATAACGGCGCGCGTCCTCAAGGACTTGGGGCACGCGCAGTCGCCCGAGGCACGCATCATCCTTGGTGCTGCGGTGATCGACGACGTACTCGGGCTCGTGATCCTCGCCGTCGTGGCGGGCGTCATCACCGCGGCCGACCGCGGGAGCGGCCTCTCGTATGCGGCGGTCGGGGTGATCCTGGCGAAGGCGCTGCTGTTTCTCGGCGGCGCCCTCGTGCTCGGCGTTGCCGTGTCGCCCCGCCTGTTCGCCCTCGCGGGGCGGCTGCGCGGATCGGGGTTGCTCCTCACCACCGCGCTGGTGTTCTGCTTCGTGCTCGCCTATCTCGCGTCTGCCGTGGGACTGGCCTCCATCGTGGGCGCCTACGCCGCCGGTCTCGTTCTCGAGGAGGCCCATTACGTCGATCTCGCCCGGCACGACGAGCGCCGGCTCGAGGAGCTGGTCCGCCCCATCGGCACGCTGCTCGTGCCGGTCTTTTTCGTGCTGATGGGCATGCGCGTGGAGCTCCGGTCGTTCGAGCACCCGGAGGTGCTCGGTCTTGCCCTCCTGTTGACGGTCGCGGCGATCGCCGGCAAACAGGCGTGCGCGCTGGGTGGATGGGGCGCGCCCCTGGACCGGCTTTCGATCGGTATCGGCATGATTCCGCGGGGAGAAGTCGGCCTGATCTTTGCCAACCTCGGTCTGAGCCTAACGCTGCACGGCGAGCGGATCGTCAGCCCGGCGGTTTTCTCGGGGCTCGTGATCATGGTCGTCCTGACCACGTTGATCACGCCGCCTGCGCTCAAGTGGAGCCTTGCACGGGGAGCCCGTTAAGTGGTGGCGCCGACTTGCGCCGACCGGCCCGGAGTTTAAGTTTCGGCGTCCATCATGCCCACACCCGCTTTGCTCAAGCGGCTCCCGTACCGCGCTCCTTCTGCCGCGAAGCAGAAGAAGCCGACGCCGGCAAGCGCGCGCGGGAGACGATCACTGTAGGGGGCTCGAGCCCTCAGGCGTAAGTAGAGAGACAGATCGGCCGCGACGCGCAGCTCACACGTCGCGGCCGATTGTGCGTTTCGGAGAGTCTCGTGCATCCTCGGATCCTGAAGTTCGGAGGCACCTCGGTGGCCGACGCGGCCGCCGTAGAGCGCGTGACGAGGGTCGTCCGCGCCCATGGCGGGCCCCGGCCGGTGGTGGTCGTATCGGCCCTCGCTGGAGTGACCGATACGCTGCTCGCGGCCGCCGACGCGGCCGCGAGCGGCGACGTGGAGCGGATCCAGCCGCAGCTCGATGCCCTGCTCGAGCGCCACGCGGAGATCGCGGGGCGGCTGGCCCGTCCGGACGGCAACCGGGGGATCCAGACCGTGCTGGGCCGCGCACGCGCGGAGCTCGCAGACCTGCTGGGGCGGGTCGCCAGGGAGCCGGACCGCCGGCCGGCGCTACGCGACGAGATCGCCTCCTACGGCGAGCGCCTCTCGGCGGCGCTCCTGACCGCCGTGCTCCTCGCCGCCGACGTGCCGGCGCGCTACGTGGATGCGCGCCACTGTCTCATCACCGACGACACACACGGTCGGGCTACCCCTCTCGTACCGGACACGGAACAGCGCACGCGGGCGGAGCTCGCGCCTTTGCTGGACCGTCGCCTGATCCCGGTGTTGGGCGGCTACATCGGGGCGACGCTCGAGGGCGTGACGACTACGCTGGGCCGGGGCGGCTCCGACTACAGCGCGGCCCTGGTGGGCGCCGCCCTCTCGGCCGCGGAAATCCAGATCTGGACCGACGTGAGTGGGGTGCTCACCGCCGACCCACGAGTCGTACCGGGGGCGCGGACGATCCCGAGCCTTTCTTACGCCGAAGCCGCCGAGCTTGCCTATTTTGGGGCCAAGGTCCTGCACCCCAAGACGATCCAACCAGCCATGGAGCGCGATATCCCCGTGCGCATTTGCAACTCGCACGCACCCGATGATCCCGGGACCCTGGTGACCGCCCGAGGGGAAGTGCGTGCCGGGGCCGTGAAAGCCATCGCTCACAAGGCCGGCGTTACGGTCCTACAGGTCAGCTCGACCCGAATGCTGGGCGCCTACGGCTTCTTGCGGGCGCTGTTCGAGGTGTTCGAGCGGCACCGCACGGTCGTGGACGTGGTGACGACTTCCGAAGTGAGCGTGTCGCTCACCGTAGACGATGCGCAATCGGTCCCCGACATCGTTGCCGAGCTGCGCCGGTTGGGTACCGTGTCGGTCGAATCGGGCCGGGCCATCGTGTGCGTGGTGGGCGAAGGCCTCCGAACCACGCCGGGGATCGCGGCGCGGGTGTTCGCGACCGTCACCGACATCAATGTCTCGCTCATTTCGCAGGGCGCATCCCGCGTCAACCTCACCTTCGTCGTGGACGAAGCGCGCGTGCGCGAAGCCGTACTACGGCTGCACCAGGCGCTGTTCGAGCGCGATGGCGTGGACCTGGACCCGGCGGCCGCGGCCGGTGAGCTGGCTCCGTGACCGACCTCGTCTCGCTAGCGTGTGACCTGGTGGATGTCCCATCCGTGTCCGGCGAAGAGGCGCAGGTCGCGCGGTTCGTGGCATCGTACCTCACGGACCTCGGTTACAGCGTGGAGCTGTTCGACGCCGCGCCGGGGCGACCCAACGTGCTTGCGACCACCGATCAGCCGCCGCGGATCGTACTGTCGACCCACCTCGACACGGTGCCGCCGCACGTGCCCGCCCGCGTCGTGAACGGCGTCCTGTACGGGCGCGGTGCCTGCGACGCGAAGGGGATCATGGCGGCGCAGATCGTCGCGGCCGAGCGGCTGCGCGCCGAGGGGGTGGAGGGAATTGGACTGCTGTTCGTCGTGGACGAAGAAATGGGAAGCGTGGGGGCGCGGGCGGCCAATGCGCACCCCCTGGCGGAGCAATGCCGCTGGCTCGTCGACGGCGAGCCGACCGACAATCGGCTCGCCACGGGCTCCAAAGGATCCCTGCGCCTCACTTTGTGCACCGCCGGGGTTCCCGCCCACTCGGCCTATCCCGAGCAAGGCCGCTCGGCGATCGATGCGCTACTCGACGTGCTGGGGGACGTGCGTCGCGCCGCCTGGCCGACCGACCCGATCTTCGGCGAGACCACGGTCAACATCGGCGTCGTCGCCGGGGGAACACGGCCCAATGTCGTCGCCGCCGACGCCCACGCGGACCTGCAAATCCGCCTCGTGACCGAAGATCAACCGGTGAAAGCCCTGCTCGAGCGGGCGGTCCGGGACCGGGCCCGCATCGACTACCTGACGGCAGTGCCTCCGCAACGCCTCGCGACGGTGCCGGGCTTTGAGACCTGCGTCGTCCGCTTCACCACCGACATCCCACACCTCACGAACTGGGGAACGCCCCTGCTGCTCGGTCCCGGCTCGATTTTGGACGCACACACCGCCCACGAGCGCATTTCGGAGGCCGAGCTGACCGCGGGCGCGGACGCATACGTGCGACTGGTACACGCGCTCGCGGTGCGAAAGGCGGAGGCGTGAAGATCGCCCTGTTCGGCCACGGCGGGATGGGACGGGTGCTGGAAGAGAGCGCCCGCGCCGCGGGCCACGACGTCGGCGCCATCTTCACGTCTGCCAACGTCGGCGAAGTCGCGCGGCTGCTCCCCGGGCATGCCGTGGCAATCGATTTTTCCGCGCCCAGTGCCGTGCCGGCCCACGTGGCAGCCGCCGCGGCTGCCGGCGTCCCCCTGGTGCAAGGCACCACGGGTTGGCAGCGCGAGGAGGCCGCGGTCCGGAACGCCGTGGAAGCGCGCGGCGCCGCGCTGGTGTACGGCGCCAATTTCTCGATCGGCGTGAACTTGTTTTACCGCATCGTCGCGGACGCCGCGCGGCTGTTTTGCGGCACGGGGTACGATGCGTTCATCGAGGAGGCGCACCACGCCCGCAAGCGCGACGCGCCGTCGGGGACCGCGCTGGCCCTGCAGACCATCCTGTCACGCGGTCTTGGGCAGGAGCCAGGGACGAGCATTCCAATCGCGAGCACCCGCGCCGGTCATATCCCGGGGATCCACCGCGTCGGGTTCGACTCCGCCGCCGACCAGGTCCTTTTGGTTCACACGGCCCGCTCCCGCGCAGGTTTCGCCGCCGGCGCGCTGCTCGCCGCCCGCTGGATCGTGGGGCGGCGGGGTATGTATGCCTTTGCCGACGTGCTGGACGACATCCTTGCGCTGCAGACGGAGCAGGAAAGGAAGGCCCGATGACCCAACATCTGGAGTGGCTGCATGGGTGCGGCACGGCCCTCGTCACCCCGTTCAACGCGGCCGGCGAAGTGCACGAGGCCAGGTTTCGGGCGCTGGTCGAGCGGCAGATAGCGGGAGGCATCCGACTGCTCGTCCCCTGCGGCACCACGGGCGAAGCCGCGACCCTCACGCCCGCCGAGCAGGAGCGCGTCGTCGCGCTCGCGGTCGAGTCGGCGCGTGGGCGAGCCAAGGTACTCGCGGGTGTTGGCAGCAACGCCACCGCCGCCACCATCGAGCGGGCCCGCGCCGCTCGAGCCGCCGGCGCCGACGCGGTCCTCGTCGTGGCGCCCTACTACAACAAGCCCACGCAGGCGGGGCTGCAAGCGCACTTCCGAGCCGTCGCCGAGGCGATGGAGGACGTTCCCGTGGTCCTGTACAACGTTCCCGGTCGCACGGCGTCGAACATCGCCGCCGCCACCGCCCTCACGCTGGCGCGCGAGACGAACAATATCGTTGCAGTAAAAGAGGCCTCGGGGGACCTGGCCCAGATCATGGCCATCCTGCGCGAGCGGCCGCCGGGGTTCCGCGTGCTCTCGGGGGACGATGCCGTGACCCTGCCCCTGATCGCGCTGGGCGCCGACGGCATCATCTCCGTCGCGTCGAACGAGGCACCCGATCTGATGACCAAGCTCACCGATAGCGCGCTCTCCGGCCGGTGGGACTCGGCCCGCGAGCTTCACTACCGGCTGCTCCCGCTGATGGAAGCGAACTTCATCGAGTCGAACCCGGGGCCCGTCAAGGCGGCGCTCGCGCTCATGGGACTCCTGGAAGAGCAGTTCCGGCTGCCGCTGGTCCCCGTGCAGGAGCAGACCCGGGCCCGGCTGCGCGTCGTTTTGGGAGCGCTCGGGTTGTTGCCCGGCGCCGCGCATGTCGCTGCGTGAACGGGTCGAGGCGCTCACCGCCCAGAAGCGGGAGCGCTACGGCGAGCCCGAGCGCGCGCTGTTCGCGGAATTCCGGACCGCGCTCACCCGCGGCGAGATCCGCGCCGCCGAGCGTGGGGGGGACGGCGCGTGGTGCGTCAACGCGTGGGTCAAACAGGGAATCCTCCTCGGGTTCCGCATGGGCGTCCTCGCCGACATGTCGGCGCATCCGACCCTCAGGTTCTTCGACAAGGACACCTACCCGGTGCGGCCCACCACGCTCGCCGACGGGGTGCGGATCGTCCCGGGCGGCTCGAGCATCCGCGACGGCGCCTACGTGGCCCCGGGCGTGGTCTGTATGCCGCCGATGTACGTGAACGTGGGCGCGTACGTGGACCAAGGCAGCATGATCGACAGCCACGCGCTGGTCGGCTCGTGCGCGCAGGTCGGCAAGCGGGTGCACCTCTCGGCGGCGGCCCAGATCGGCGGCGTGCTCGAGCCCGTGGGAGCCCTGCCGGTGATCATCGAGGACGAGGCAATGGTGGGCGGCGGCTGCGGAGTGTACGAGGGCACGCTGGTGCGGGAGCGCGCGGTGCTGGCGCCGGGGACGATCCTCACCGGGTCGACGCCCGTGTACGACCTGGTGCGCGATCAGGTGTACCGCCGGGACGGGGACCGGCCACTCGAGATTCCGGCCGGCGCGGTGGTCGTACCGGGCGCGCGCGGCGCGCCGGGTGCCGCGGCGGCGCGATGGGGGATCTCCGTCTACGCGCCGGTGATCGTAAAGTATCGGGACGAGAAGACCGACGCCGCGACTTTGCTCGAGGAGTACCTGCGATGAAGCAGCAGCGAGCGGCCTACTTGTAGTCTTGGAACGGCTCGGTGAGCAGCCGGATGCCGAGCGGCTTGTACTTGAGCAGGTGGGTGAGGCGAACCTCGTCCCCCAGCCGTTCCACCCGCGTCTCCAGCAGCTCGAACTCCTTCGCGTCGCCCAGCCCCAGCTGATTCAACCGCTCGGCTTCTCCCTTACACACGTCGCCGGGCGTGGGCTTGGGGTTCGGGTAGGCATCCTCGTGGTGGCGACGGAGCGCATCCCAATGCTCATCGCCGGCGCGCTCCACCGACTCGCGGATGTCGTCGCGGGTGAACGCCATGGGCAGAAGCTATCTCACCGGGAGCTCGACGTGCAGATGGTCGCCGGTTCCCACATGGCGCAGCGTCCCGAAACCCATGCTCCAGAAGTACAGCTGAATCAACCGATTCTTCACCATGCCGCGACCTGCCGTGCGGAGGTCGGCCGCGTGCGCGTAGCCGTCGCGCTGTAGGTAATGGAGCGACCCGTCGTTGGGGGGAAGGCCCATTGCCTGATAGTCTTCCGGTCGGCGCGCGAGGTCGGTGATCACGGCGTCCCGATCGACCAGAATGAGCGTGGAGAGCGCGACGCGGAGTAGCGGGTGGAGTGACGCATAGTAGGCCCGCACTTGCTCGGACTTTGCGTTGGCGCTCGACAGATAGATCAGGGCGTAACCGCAGTATGCGACCACGAGCGGGAGCGCGAAGCGGCGGGCGATGAGCGCGAGGCGGACGCGACCCGTGAAGCGGTGCCACGCCCACGTTCCGTACGCCGTGACGACGGCGGTTGTGCAGGCGACGCCACCCGCAAGCGCAAACGCGGTCGGCCACCCTTGCCGCTGATAGAGGAACACCGCCACCTTGACGAGCGCGATAAACGGCAGCAGCGCCACGAGGACGATCTTCGCGGCGAGCCGGACGACCTCGACCGTCCATGGCCCAAGACGCCGCGGCTCGGGACGGGCCGTCGTCGCCGCGCCGGCCAGACGATCCCACTCGCGGAGCGCGCTCGATTCGAGTAGTGGAATAGTCATGGCGCACCTTACGGGCAGCCGCCGCCGGAGGTTGCGGCCCATGCTCGAACCCCTGTAACCCAAGCCTGATGCTGTAGGAGGTGTCTTCTCACAGTCCGATGTGCATGGCGTAAGGTCGACGGCGTCTCTTACAGGCGATCTCTCATCAGGAGCCCAAATGCGACCCATCGTCGATCTATTGCTCATCGCCGGCCTCACTCTCATGGGGTGTAGGGCCACACCGCAGGGCGCGACGGACGCCGAGGTGGAGGAGCGTTTCGAACCGAAGGACTACTCAGGAACGGGTGTCCACGGAGGAGTGGCCTTGCTGGCGCGTGCCGACGTCGCGGCCCCGAGGCCCGCGCCGATGGCCTTCGATCAGAAGACAGTCGCGGCGGGAAACGCTCCGCTGTTTGCCCGCTCGAGCGTGGCGGCGGGGATGGTCATCCGCACCGGCCAAACGAGCATCGAGGTGGATTCGCTCGAGCGCGCCGTCTCGCAGGTACGGCTGCTGGCTGGTCGGGTTGGCGGATACCTCGCCAACACGACCATGCAAACGGGCCGCGGACAGCTCCGTTCAGCGAACCTCGAGGTGAAAATCCCAGCCGAGCGGTTCGACGACGGGCTCAGCGGGCTCGCCGGCCTCGGCAAGCTCGAGTCCGTGAACGTCAACGCGGAAGACGTGGGCGAGGAGTTCACCGACGTCACCGCGCGCATGGGGAACGCCCGGCGACTCGAAACGCGGCTGATCGAGCTGCTGGCGACCCGCACCGGGAAGCTCAAGGACGTCCTCGACGTCGAGAAAGAGCTGGCGCGCATCCGCGAAGAAATCGATCGGTACGAAGGCCGGTTGCGCTATCTGCGCGCGCATGCCGCCCTGAGCACGCTCTCGATCTACGTTCACGAGCCGCTGCCCGTGGTGGGGCACGCGGGCTCGAGCGTGATCGGAGAGGCCTTCAAGCAATCGTGGCGGAACTTCGTCGGTCTCGTGGCGGCGATGATCCGCTCGCTCGGGATCGTGATTCCGGTGGCCGTGCTCGTCGTGGCCCTCTGGGTCAGCGCGAAACGACTTTCACCTCTCGTAACTCGATCGGCTGGCCGCTGACCAGGATCGGCACCTGGCGCTCCTGCGCCACCTTGTTGAACCCGGCGACGTCGGTCCGGATCAGCTCGTTGAACTTCGCGAGGTACTCTGTGAGCCCGGCACGCAGCTCCTTCAGCCGCGCCGCGACGACCTCGTTGGGCGGCTGGGCGTAGGCAAAGGCGAGGCCGAAACCCAGCCCCTGCAGCCGGTCCTGGAAGCGGTTGAGGTAGTGGATATCGTCCTGGCCGGCGTCGCGCTGCACCTCGGAATTGTACAAGCTGTCCTTGAGCTCCTTGAGCTTCCGACCCAGCTCGCGCGCCTGGCGGAGCACGGGTGCGGCCGTCGTCGTGTCACCGGTGGTGTTGTCCCGCAGCGCCTGCTGCGTGTTCTTGAGCTGCGTCTCGAGGCTTGTAATCCGATTCAGCATTTCGTTCAGCGCGGACGTGGCGTTGCGCCACTCGAGACCGGCGCGGAGCTGAGCCGCGAACCGGGCGGGTTCACCGCCCAGGATCGGATCGGGTTCCACGACGACCGTCTTGGTCCCCGTGACGCCGCCGGCGCTCACCATGACGGTATAGGTCCCGGGGACCGCGCGCGGACCGCCGACATTGCGAAACGGATTTTCCTCATCCTCGGCCCCCGTGGGTTTCTCGAAGTTGAGTCGGGTCGGCCCGGCGTACCGGAGGTTCCAGACGTAGCGGTTCACGCCCTGCTTCCCCGGGCCCCCTGAATCGACGACGACGGTGTCGCCGCGGCTGTCCGTGACCGCGACGATCACGCGCCCGCGACGGGAGCGCCCTCGCTCTCCCTCGCCCGACGAACCGGATGAGCCGGTGTCCACGGCAGCCTTGAGGTAGTAGTCGATCACTGCGCCGGCGGGGGCATTCGGCGTCGTGAAGCGCGTGGGAGCGACGCTGGGCCGCCGCGGGCGCACGCGGATCTGGGCCGGCAGGGTGGAGAACACGTGGAGATCGGAGGCGACCACCTCGGGCGTCAGCTCTTCCAGCGTCGTGATGTTGTCCATGACGAACAAACCGCGGCCGTGCGTCGCAATCAGCAGATCGTGTGAGCGCTTGACGAACTGCACGTCGTAGACCGGCGCGGTGGGGAACTCCGCCCTGAGCGGCTTCCAGCTCGTGCCGCCGTCGCGCGAGTACCACAGCGCCGCGTCGGTTCCGAGAACGAGGAAGCCTCGGAGGTTCGGATTCTCGCGCACTACACGCGCGGGGACGTCCGCCGAGAGACCGCGGCCGATATCGGTCCAGGTCTTGCCGTAATCGCTGGTCTTGAAGACGTACGGCCGCCGGTCGTCGAGCTGGTGGCGGTCGATCGCGATGTATGCCGCGCCGGCATCGAACGGCGACACCCCGATCTGGTACACCCGTCCTTCGATGTCTTTGGTCGGTCCGGGGAAGTGACCGGACACGTTGCTCCACGTCTTCCCGCCGTCCCGGGTGACCTGCACGAGCCCGTCGTCCGTACCCACCCAGATCACGTTGGAGTCGGTGGGCGCGAGGTTGACCGTGAGAATCGTATTGTAGCTCTCGGCGCCGGATATGTCGTAGTTGATTGGTCCGCCGCTGGTCACCTGCTTCGTCTTGTCGTTGCGGGTGAGGTCCGGACTGATCGCGGCCCAGCGGTCGCCGCCATCCGTGGTCTTGAACACGACGTTCGCGCCCAGGTAAACCGTATTCGCGTCTCGCGGCGATACGGCGATGGGCGATGTCCAGTTGAAGCGGTACTGCAAGTTGGCGGGCTTCGCGTCCTTCACGCCCGACAGATAGGGCCGGATCGAGCGGTTGAGTCCCGTTTTTAAGTCGACGCGCGTGATGTTGCCGTTCTGCGAGTCCACGTAGAGGATCGACGAGTCGCTGGGCGCCGGCACCGCGTATTCGCCGTCGCCTCCGGTCACCGTGAACCACTCGGAGCCGTTGATGCCGCCGCCCGCCCCGCCACCGCCCCCACCGCCACTCCCTCCCACATTGCTCGACGGCCCGCACCACGCGTTGTTGTCCTGGAGGCCCCCACACAGCATGTACGGCGTGTTATTGTCGGCCGCCACCATGTAGAACTGCCCGATCGGCAGGTTGTTCAAGAACCGCCAGCTCTTCGCGCCGTTCTCCGTGAGGTACACGCCGCCGTCGTTGCCCTGGATCATGCGGTCCGGGTTCTGTGGGTCGATCCACAGCGCGTGATGGTCCACGTGCACGCCGCGGTCGATCGGCGTGGTCGTCTTACCGCCGTCGTCGGAGCGAAGCAGCAGGTACGACGAGAAAAACAGCTTGCGGTCGTCTACCGGCGACACGTGCATCAGTGAGAAGTAGAACGGCCGCGCGGAGAGCCCGTGGAAGTCGGAGACCTTGGCCCAGTGATCGCCCTGGTCTTTCGAGTCCCACAGCATACCGTCGGTCGTTTCGATGAGGGCGTAGATGTGGCTCGGATTCGTCGCGCCCACGGCCACGGCGATGTTGCCCGTCAGGCCCGACGGCAGGCCCTGCTTGAGCCGCTCCCACGTCAGGCCACCGTCCTTAGAGCGGTAGATGCCGCTTCCCACCCCTCCGGACACGAGCTCCCAGGGGCGGCGTACGAACTGCCACATCCCGGCGAACAGCATGCGGGGGTTGCCCGGTACCATCACCAGATGCGCAGCGCCGGTCGAGTCGTTCACGAACAGGACCTTTTGCCAAGTCTTCCCGCCGTCAGCGGAGCGGTACACGCCGCGCTCGGGATTGGGCGCCCACACGTGGCCCGGGGCGGCCACGAAGACAATGTCCGGATTGGCGGGATCGATCACGATCTGGGAAACCTGGCCCACGTCGCTCAGTCCCATGAACTGCCAGCTCTTGCCCGCATCGGGCGACATGAAGACCCCGCGGCCATCCACCACGTCGTTCCGCGGGTTCGATTCG
>DATNOH010000050.1:0-7926 GCA_035601435.1 Gemmatimonadales bacterium
GCGCTGAGCGACGTCGGGGCGCTCGTCACGGTCGACGCGGACCGGTACGACCAAGGAGTCGATCATGGCGCCGAGCGTGGGGTCGCCATACACCTCGCGATCCATCACGCCGCACCAGCGACAGTCGTCCGCTCCCACATAGAGCAGGATGGGTCGGTCGAGGCGCGCCGCGAGCGCGAAGGCATCGCGTCCCCACGGTTGCCAGCTCACCGGCTGACGCGCCGCGCGCGCCAGATAGGGCGTCGTGGACTGCGCCATCCGGTTCGTGAGCGGCCCGTGCTCCGAGACGCAGCCGATCAGCACCAGCAGCGGCAAGGGAAGGAGGAGTGACGCCGGAGGTCTCATAGGCGCGGTGGAAGATACCCTGTCCGTTGCGCCGCCGTTCCCGCGCGCACGCGTGCAGTGCGCGTCGTATCGCGCTGGACGTGGCGAAGACGGCGCCGTTATCCTTGGACCATGGACACCACTCGCATCACCCCCAAGCCCAACGGCCCCCTGGTCGTGGAAGGTCCGGTGAAGATCGTCACGCCGGACGGCCGGGAGCTGGCGGTACCCCCCCGGAAGGACGGCCGACCGGCGGAAGTCGTTGTCCTGTGCCGTTGTGGAGGGTCTGCCACCAAACCGTTTTGTGACGGAAGTCACAAGCGGAACGGGTTCTCAGACACCCCTCCCGCAGGCCTCGCTCCCACGATTTGAGCACGGGGTATTATGTTGTCTCCGTCCCGGGAGGGGGGGTACCGGGGGAGCCGCCCCTGACCGCAGCCGCTTCACCCGCCCCCCTGCTGTGCCCCCGAAGGAGGAGCGCAATGGCGAAGGCTGGAAAGGCCCCGATGGCCGCGGATGAAGGCTACTGCGTGAAGTGCAAGGCCAAGCGCAAGATTTCGAATCCCAACCAGGTGAAAATGGCGAACGGCCGGCCCGCGCTGAAGGGCGTATGCCCAGTGTGCGGCACGGGAATGTTCAAGATTCTGCCGCCAAAGTAACTCGACACCAAACCGACGATGCGAGCCCCCGGTCGAGCACGGCCGGGGGCTCTTCGCTAGCGGGCCCCAGGCGCAACCCGCCGGCCCCCGTCCCCCTGGTAGGCATACCGGAAGGTCACGCACGCGGTACCCACGTCCCTGCAGTAGTAGGCGAGCAGCTCGAGCTTGGCATACCGTCCACCCGGCGTGCGCACCCCATACACGTGGTGCTTCGACGTCAGCAGGTGGCTGAACATGCTGTAGCCGTACCACTTCCCCACGCCGGGGTTGGTGGTGTCCGGCACATTCGTGTTCCCGAGGTACCCGCCGGCGGGTAGCTCCCGCACCGAGTCGAACGGCACGGGGCCGAGATCCACGATTCCGCCACCGGGGGCCGTAATCAGGTGGAAGCGCCGGAAGGCGATGTCCCATACTCCGGAATCCACCACGCCGCCGCGCCGGAAGTCGAAGCGGCGCCAGCGGTCGGTGCTCGAAGCGTCGAGGGTGTAGGTCGCCGGTCCGACGAGGGAGTCGCCCACAACCGTGGGAGGCGACTGGGTGGGGGTGTAGGGAGGGAACTCCGGTGTCGTCAGCGACCCGATCACCAGGGAGGCAATGAGGAGCGCGAACGCGCCGCCCATCACGAGCACCAGGATGGGCGGCCGGGCGCCGCCGGGGCTCACGCCTCGGCCATGAACGGGTAGCTGAAGCTCCGCGGCGGGACGAAGTTCTCCTTCACGGCGCGTGGGCTCACCCAGCGGATGAGATTGAGCAGGCTCCCCGCTTTGTCGTTGGTGCCGCTCGCACGCGCCCCGCCGAACGGCTGCTGCCCCACCACGGCGCCGGTGGGCTTGTCGTTGACGTAAAAGTTCCCGGCGGCGTACCGGAGCGCGGTCTTCGCCTCCTCGACCGCGCGGCGGTCCTGGGCGAAGATCGCGCCGGTGAGCGCATAGGGGGACGTTTGGTCGACGAGGCGTAGCGTCTCGACCCAGCGCGCCGCGGGGTAGACGTGCACCGACAGGACCGGCCCAAAGATCTCCTCGCACATGGTCCGATACGCCGGGTCTTGAGCTTCGACGACCGTGGGCTCGATGAAGTAGCCGTCCGTGTCGTCGGCCCCGCCGCCGAACAGGACCTTCACGCCCGGCGCCTGCTTCGCGGCGTCGATGTAATCCTTGATCTTGTCGAACGCCTTCCGGTCGATCACCGCTCCCATGAAATTCCGAAAGTCCGCAGGGTCACCCACCTTCACTTCGGCGAGCATCGCGAGCATGCGATCCCGGACAGCGGGCCAGAGGGCGTCAGGGATGTAGGCGCGGGAGGCGGCGCTGCACTTCTGCCCCTGATACTCGAAGGCGCCGCGCACCATGCCGGTCGCGAGCACATCCGGATCCGCGCTCGCGTGCGCGAGGATGAAGTCCTTGCCGCCCGTCTCGCCGACCAGCCGCGGGTAGGCCGTGTACGACGTGAGGTTCGCGGCCGCCTGCTTCCACAGCGCCTGGAACACCTCCGTCGAGCCGGTGAAATGGATCCCCGCGAACGCGCGATCGGCGAGCAGGCGCTCCGACACCTGGACCGAGGGCCCGGGGACGAAGTTGATCACACCCGGCGGCAAGCCGGCCTCCGCGAGGAGGCGCATGATGAAGTAGTTCGAGAGCACGGCCGTCGCCGCGGGCTTCCACACCACGGTGTTGCCCATGATGGCCGGCGCGGTGGGCAGGTTGCCCCCGATGGAGGTGAAGTTGAAGGGCGTGATGGCGTAGACGAAGCCCTCCAGGGGACGATAGTCCAGCGAGTTCCACACGCCCGAGACCGACAGCGGCTGCTCGCCGTAGAGGCGCTCCGCGTAGTGCACGTTGAAGCGGAAGAAATCGATCAGCTCGCACGCCGCGTCGATCTCCGCCTGATGCGCGGTCTTCGACTGGCCGAGCATGGTCGCGCCGTTGACGATCGGCCGGTACCGCGTCGCCAGCAGATCAGCGGCCTTGAGAAACACGGCGGCCCGCCGCTCGAACCCCCACGCCGACCACTCGCGCCACGCGTCCCGCGCCGCCGCGATCGCCGCCTGCACTTCCCCGGGCCCCGCCTGATGCGCCTTGGCGAGCACGTGCCGATGGCAGTGGGGCATGACGACGTCGACCGTCCGGCCGGTGCGCACGTCCTTGCCCCCGATGACGAGGGGAATCTCGAGCTGGTGGCCGGAGAGCTCCTTCAGGGTTCGCTTGAGCTCCACCCGCTCCCCGGCGCCCGGGGCGTAGCTCAACACCGGCTCGTTGACGGGTGTGGGGATCTTGGGGATGCCGTTCATTACAAAAATCTAACTCGTTGTGCGACGCTATGAACTACGTTGCACGAATGTACCAGAGCCACTTACAACGTGGCGTCACAACGTCGTGGAACTCTCGAACGTTCATAGAGTGATGCCCATTGACCCCAACACTCGCATCGGCCACATCCATCTCACGGTGTCCGATCTCGACCGGGCGCTCGCCTTCTACCGCGACATCCTCGGCTTCGAGGTGACGAGTCGCTACGGGCGGGACGCCGTGTTCCTCTCGGCGGGCGGCTACCATCACCATATCGGGCTCAACACGTGGGCGGGCCGCGGAGCGCCGGCACCGGCCCCTGGGACAACGGGCCTGTATCACTTCGCCATTCTCTACCCGGACCGCAAGACGCTCGCCCAGGCCGTGCGCCGGGTGCTCGATGCCGGCGTGCCGCTCGAAGGCGCGTCCGACCACGGCGTCAGCGAAGCGATCTACCTGCGGGACCCAGACGGCAACGGCGTCGAGCTGTACTGCGACCGGCCGGAGCGCGAATGGCCGCGCGGCGCCGACGGCAGCATCGCCATGCAGACCCACGCACTGGACCTCGATACACTGCTGGCTGAAGCCGACTAACGCGGCGCTAGTACGATCCTTTGCCTTTCACGATCAAACTGTCGCTGACCTTCACGGCCTGCACCGGAGTCGGTTCCGTCTGGTTTCCCCGTGGAATCATCCCCGAGAGGTTCGCGAGCTCATAGGCCGACACCGCCATGACGGCGGACGCCTGCATCAGGTCCGCCGCGACGGCCATGTCATAGGTGTCGGATTGCGAGTGGTGCGTGTGGCCATAGCCCCGCTCGAGCTGGTTGAAGTTGAACCCGGGCACACCATACGGGAGGAACGAGAGGTGGTCGGTCCCCGTCTTGTTCCGGTTGACGACCGAATCGACGCCGAGGCGCGCCACCGGCGCTAGCACGGCGCGCCACAGACTTTCCAGGTCCGTCCGCCCCTGCAGCGCCTGCCCTGTGATCGCCCCGGTGCCGTTGTCGAGCACGATGACTGCCTGGATCGAGTCGGCCTCCGCGGCGTGCGCCTCCGCGTACTTGCGCGACCCGATCAAGCCCTGCTCTTCCCCCGTGAAGAGCACGAACCGGATGGTGCGCTTCGGCCGCAAGCCCGACCGGGCGATGATGCGGGCCGCCTCCACCGTGCACATGGCGCCGGTGCCGTTGTCCGTGGTACCGGTCCCGAGGTCCCAGGAGTCGAGGTGCGCGCCGACGATGACCATCTGACCCGGATGCTCGCTGCCGCGGATCTCGGCGACGGTGTTCCACTGAGTCACGGAATCACGAGTGATCGTGTTCGAGATGCTTACCGCGAGCTGCGGCGGCGTGCCCGCCTGGAGCAGGCGATCGAACAGGGCATAGTCCTCATGTGCGACGGCGATCTGGGGAAGCGGCAGGATGCGGTTGGGGGAGCCGCTCATGTTGAGGAGCGCATGCTCCTTGCTCGCGTCCTGAAGGATGCCGAGCGCGCCGGCGCGGCGCAGCAAATAGGGCAGATCGTTGGCGAACTGCTGCATGCGTGCTCGAGTGGTCGAATCGAGGTCGCGGAAGGGCGTGAAGATGGTACGGAAGAAGTCGCGCTGCCGCTGCGAGTCAGCCGCGGTCATCGACGGCCCATCGGTGTTCCACACGAGCGATGGCGGCCGGGTCATCACCCAGGCCTGCTTCACTCGACCGCGATACAGGACGAAGCTGTCGGGCGTCGTGGCGTCGATCCGCACCACCGGTCCCGTGACGGTGGCGCCGCCAGTGCCCGGGGCCCAGGCCCAGCTGGCCGCGATCACGTCGTGCGCGCGCGGCGCGGTCATGAGCGCCCGCATCGGTCCCCGCGTCCACGTGCCGCCGAACTTCCAGGGCTCGAGGTGCGCTTCCAGGCCATAGGCCTTGAATCGCTCGAGCGTCCAGTCGTTCGCCCGGCGAGCGGCGGACGAGCCCGTGAGCCGCGGGCCGACGACGTCGCTCAGGTACTGGAGATTCTGCATCACTTCGGAACGGTTGAGCGCCTCGTCGATCAGGACGCCGGCTCCCGTCGTGTCGACGACGAGATCCTGCGCGAACACGGGGCGGACGGAACACACGGCGAACACAGCGGTCGCCGCGAGGACATGAAGACGCAGCATGGATCCTCCGTTAGGACGCCGGGGCCTCGGACCGTGAATCGACGGCGCGCTGCGCGGGAATGGGGAGCGTGACGGTGACGGTGGTGCCGGTGCCCACGTTCGAATCGACCGCGACGCTGCCGGCGAACATGTTGCGCACGACGCTCTGCACTACGACGAGCCCCATCCCGCTGCCTTCACCGAACGCCTTGGTAGTGTAGCCGGGCTCGAAGATTCGCTCCAGATCCTGAGGACGAATGCCGGCCCCCTCGTCCCGTACCCTCAGCCTGAGCGAGTTCCCGACCTGGGTCAGGTCGACGCGGATCGGCGCCGGCCGGCCGGCGCTCGCATCGGCGGCGTTACGGATCAGGTTGACCAGCAGATCGTACAGCGCGTTGGGGTCGCCCTTCAAGTACACGACTTCCAGGGTGGAGTCGAACTCGAGGGGGATCTTCTTTTCCTTGAGGACGCGGCTCTCGAGCGTGCAACAGGAACGGATCACGCGCACGGCGTCGAACCGCTCCGACCGGGCCAGCGCGCCACGCGCGCGGTCCTTGACGGCCCGCAGGAAGCTCGCCGACCGGTCGATATCGTCCACCACCTGGCCGAGCTCGTCGAGCAGCTCGAGCCGCCGTCCGGCCGCGACCTCCGTCCAGCGCCCCAGCGACTCCATCGCGAGGTGCAGGCCGGCGCGCGCGGCCGTCAAAGGATTCGACAGCTCGTGCGCGATGATCCCCGGCAGCGTGGTGATGTCGTGCAGCGGATCGGACCGGGCAGCCGGCGCCTGGCCGGGCGTCGGCTCGCGCCGGTCGAGCAGCCCGAGGCAGAGCCCGGCGAGCTCGAGCGTGAGCCGTTCCCGGCTGCGGCGCTCCCGGCCGTCGGGCGGCGGCGCGGGCGGCCGCGTGCGGACCGGGGCGACCACCCAAAAAGCCTCGGTGGTACTCCGGCACCCCACCCAGCGGCTGCCCTGTACGATGGCGATGTTCCAGCGCCGCAGGGTGGCATCGACATCCAGCTTGCTGGCGTGATGGGTGGGCGCCGGCTCGCTCGAGGCCTGGGGCTCGAGCTCGGCGCGCGCGGACACCTCCCACACCGTGACGGGTCGGCCGCCGAGGGCAATGCTCGCCTGGCGGAGGATTTCGCGTCTGCCTTCGACGAATGGCTCCGGTTGCGTCACCGCTGCTCCCACGCGCACCCCGACACGACCGGGCGGCCGGGCCGCCGATCACAATGGGCTTCCATTTGGCACAAGGGGGCGCGCACTACATATGCGACAAACTGCACAGGCCGTCAAGCTGAGGACGGGCACGGTTTTGCCTCGCTCGGCAGGCGGCCTTATGTTCCCGCAATGGACGTTGGTCCCCGACGAAAGGAACGCCACGTGACGCCCTCGAAAGCCTCCCCGACCCCGCGCGTCGGGCGCGCCCCGCGGGCCCCCATCGAGGGCCGGCGCGATCGCGAGCGCATCCGCACCGTTGTGGTACCCGATCACGACGATCTCGCGCTGCGCCTCGCCGACCGGATCGTGGAGGTCATCGCGCGGGAAGCGGCTGCCAAGGGACGCTGCGTGCTCGGCCTCGCGACGGGAAGCACGCCGCTGGGCATTTATCGGGAGCTGATCCGCCGCCACCAGGCCGGCGAGGTGGATTTTTCGCGAGTCGTGACGTTCAATCTCGACGAGTACTACCCGATGCCGCCGGACAGCCCCCACAGCTATCGGCGCTACATGTGGGAGAATCTGTTCGCGCACGTCAACATCCGGCCCGAGCAGGTGCACATCCCCGACGGAGGCGTGCCGCGCGAGACTCTGGCGGAGCATTGCGCCGCGTACGAGCGGGCCATCGTCGAGGCCGGTGGGATCGACTTCCAGATGCTGGGAATCGGCAAGAGCGGGCACATCGGCTTCAACGAGCCGGGCTCATCGCCCGACGAGCGGACCCGTCTGGTGACGCTCGACACCGTCACCCGCAAGGACGCGTCCGCCGACTTCTTCGGCGAGGACAACGTGCCGCGGGAAGCGATCACGATGGGCGTGGCCAGCATCCTCGAGGCGCGGGAGATCGCGTTGATCGCCACGGGGGAGCACAAGGCCGACATCGTGGCGCGCGCCGTGGAGGGCGAGGTGTCCCAGGATGTGGCGGCCACGTTCCTGCAGCGCCACGCCAATGCCACCGCCTACCTCGATCTCGCGGCGGCCGCCGAGCTGACGCGCATCAAGACGCCCTGGGTGTTGGGACCGGTGGAGTGGACGCCAGAGCTCACGGAGCGGGCGGTGGTCTGGGCCGCTGAGCGGACCGGGAAGGCGATCCTCAAGCTGACGGCGCGCGACTACGCGGAGCATCACCTGAGCCCGCTGCTTTCCAAGCACGGCGCCGCCGGACCCATCAACGGAGTGATCTTCAATCGCCTGCGGGACAAGATTCGGGGGCGCCGCAAGCTGCCCAGTCGCAAGTCGGTGATCGTGTTCTCCCCACACCCCGACGACGACGTGATCTCGATGGGTGGGCTGCTGCGCAAGCTGTGGGAGAACGAG
>DATNOH010000051.1:0-2692 GCA_035601435.1 Gemmatimonadales bacterium
GACTCCGGACTCGACATCGACGCCCTGAAGATCGTGGCCGACGGCGTCAACGCGCTGCGCGGTCCGGACCGTGCGATGATCGTGATCACGCATTACCAGCGGCTGCTGAACTACATCGTGCCCGACCATGTTCACGTGCTCCTCAACGGTCGCATCGTGCGATCGGGCGCCAAGGAGCTGGCCCTCGAGCTCGAAGAGCGCGGCTACGATTGGGTCAAGGCCGACGCCGGGGCGCCCGCGTAGGGCAACACGATGGTGGCGGGAGCGAAGGAGTGGGAGGGGTACCTCGCGGATTTCGCGCAGCTCGCGAGCAACGGCAATACGCCGGCGCCGCCCTGGATGCGTGAGCTGCGCCGCACCGCGCTCGACCGGTTCACGGCTTTGGGATTTCCCACCACCAGGCACGAGGAGTGGAAGTACACCAACGTGGCACCGATCGCGCGGAGCCGGTTTGAGCGCGCCGAATCGACCCGCAACGGGTTGACGGCCGAGCGCCTGGCGCCCTTCACCTTCGGTGAGCAGGGGGGCACGCGGCTCGTGTTCGTCGACGGCCGGTACGCCCCGGCGCTTTCGGCCCTACCGGATCTGCCAGATGGGATGACGGCCGGGAGCCTCGCTGGCGTCCTGACGGCGGATCCCACCGCGCTCGAGCCGCACCTGGCCCGCTACGCCGCGTGCCAGGACCACGCGTTCGTCGCGCTCAACACGGCCTGCATGGAGGACGGGGCGTTCGTGTCCGTCCCCGCCGGGACGGCGGTGCCGAAGCCGATCCACCTGCTGTTCGTCACGACCGCTCCTGAAAAATCCACCGTGTCCCATCCCCGGAACCTGATCCTGATGGGGGGCGGCAGCCGCGCGATGATCGTCGAGAGCTACGTCGGTCTTGGTCCGGCGAGCTACTTCACCAATGCCGTGACCGAGATCGTCATCGGCGAGAACGCCGTGCTGACCCACGACAAGCTGGTCGAGGAGAGTGACGTCGCCTTCCACATCGCGACCACGCAGGCGCAGTTGGCCCGCAGCGCGGTGTTCACGTCCCGCGCCATTACACTGAGTGGCGCGCTCGTCCGGAACGACACCAACGCCGTGCTCGCCGGAGAAGGCGGCGATTGCACCCTCGATGGCCTCTATCTGCTGCACGGCCGCCAGCACGCCGACAACCACACCAGGATCGACCACGAGAAGCCGCACTGCAGCAGCCGCGAGCTCTACAAAGGCATCCTCGCCGGCCGATCGAAGGGGGTTTTCAACGGCAAGATCTACGTGCACCAGGACGCTCAGAAGACGGACGCCAAGCAGACCAACAAGAACCTGCTCCTGTCCGAGGACGCCGTGATCAACACCAAGCCGCAGCTGGAGATCCTTGCCGACGACGTCAAGTGCGCTCACGGATCGACGATCGGCCGGCTCGACGAGGACGCGATCTTCTACTTGCGCTCCCGCGGCCTCGGCCTCGAGGCGGCGCGTGGTCTGCTGACCTACGCGTTCGCGAGCGAGGTCGTCAGCCGGATCACGATCGCGCCGCTCCAGGGCCGGCTCGACCGGTTGCTGCTGGCGCGACTCCAATCGCTCGACGGGTGGAGCGGGGCAAGCGGGGTGCCGGCATGAGCACGGCCCGCGAGATGACGACGACGGCCACCTGGGCGCCCCGGTCCGCCGCGTTCGACGTGGAACGCATCCGCAAGGACTTCCCGATCCTGCAGCAGCGGGTGCACGGCAAGCCACTGGTGTATCTCGACAACGCGGCCACCAGCCAGAAGCCGCGGGTCGTGATCGACACGGTCGAGCGGTACTACGCCGCGCAGAACGCCAACATCCATCGGGGCGTGCACTTCCTGAGCGAACGGGCGACGGCCGCGTACGAGGACGCCCGTCGCACGGTAGCGCGCTTCCTCCATGCCGCAGACCCCAGGGAGATCATCTTCGTCCGGGGTGCCACCGAGGGGATCAACCTGGTGGCGCAGAGCTACGGGCGGGCGTTCCTCGCGGCGGGGGACGAGATCGTCATCTCCGCCATGGAGCACCACTCCAACATCGTGCCGTGGCAGATCCTGCGCGAGCAGATCGGCGCCAAGCTCCGCGTCGTCCCGATCAACGACGCCGGCGAGCTCCTGGTCGACGAGTACGCGGCGCTGCTGAACGAGCGGACGAAGCTGGTGTCGGTGGCGCAGGTGTCGAACGCGCTCGGCACCGTCAATCCGGTGAAGCGCCTCATCGAGATGGCGCACGCGCGGGGCATCCCGGTCCTGGTCGATGGGGCGCAGGCGGTCCCGCACCTGCCGGTGGACGTCCAAGACCTCGGGTGCGAGTTCTACGTGTTCTCCGGCCACAAGCTCTTCGCGCCGACCGGTGTGGGGATCCTCTACGGGAAGACCGGCCTGCTGGAGCGCATGCCGCCGTATCAGGGCGGCGGTGACATGATCAGCATGGTGACCTTCGAGAAGACCCACTACAACACGCTGCCGTACAAGTTCGAGGCGGGCACTCCTCACATCGCGGGCGGCCTCGGGCTCGCAGCCGCGATCGAGTACCTCACCGAGATCGGACTCGACGCGATTGCCGCCTACGAGCACGAGCTGCTTCGCTATGCGACCGAGGCCCTCGCCACCGTCGTGGGTCTGGAGATGATCGGCACGGCCAAGGAGAAAGCCAGCGTGTTGTCGTTCGTGCTGGACGGCGTGCACCCACACGA
>DATNOH010000052.1:0-3883 GCA_035601435.1 Gemmatimonadales bacterium
TCTCCACCAGCATCTCGGGGGCCACGAGCCGGCTCACCGCCACGAGTGTGCTGGCGGGCCGGATGTCCCGAAACACTTCGCCATGCGCCCGCCCCACCCGCTCCCAGTCCGTGATGTCGGTGACGTACATGCGCGTCCGGACGACATCCGCGAGCGACGCGCCGGCCTGGGCGAGCGCCCACTCGATGTTCTTGAGCGCCTGGACCGCCTGCAGGTAGGCGTCTCCGATACCGACGATGCTGCCGTCCGGACCGGTGGCCGTAGTGCCCGCGACATGCACGGTGGCGCCGACCCGTACGGCGCGCGAGTACCCGACGACCGGCTCCCACGGGGCCCCGCTCGAGATGTTCTGACGCGTCATAACTGAACCTACACGCGGCGCTAACACAGCGCGATCTGGTCGGGAGGGCCGGCGGGATAGCGCAGCCGCCCGCCGGTGAGCACCTGGGCGTCCGGCGACAGGCGATGCGGGTCCACGCGCGCGGCACTCAGGATGTGCCCCACCTCCTCCCCCCGAGCGACCAGCGCGTCGGCAATCAGCTGCCGGTGGCAGCGCCACGGCACGGCTTCCGCGCACAGGATCGCCGTCGGCCGGGCGCGCGCCAGCTCGCGCAGCCGCTCCAAGGCATCCTCGAACTCAGGCGTCTCCATGTAGTCCGCGTAGCCGCGAAAGGCGGCGCTGCGCCACGCGGTGTTGGCCGAGTCCCGCCGCGCCGCCCGACGCCCGCCGAGATTGGCCTCATGGTGGTAGTGGATGCCCGTTTGCTCGAGCGCGGTGGCCAGCGCATCGCGCGCGAACTGCGGGTGGCGGCGTGACGCCGGATAGCGGCGCACGTCCACAACCTGCGTGACGCGGTGGGCCGCGAGCAGGCCCAGGAACTCCGCGAGCTCCCGCGTCGAGTGTCCGATGGTGTAGATCACCCGAGAAACAAAATGTGACGCCTGGGCTGGTGGCAACCCGGGAAACGAGTGAACTTGACGACGTACGACGAGAGGAGGATGGCATGACTGAGAAGGAGCAGTTTCTGAGCCAGCTGCAGAAGGAGCTCCCGACCACGATGCGGGTGCTCAAGGCTTACCCGGCCGCGAAGGCAGACTTGAAGCCGCACGCCAGGTGTAAGTCCGCGAGGGAGCTCGCGTGGATGTTCGTGACGGAGCAGAAGGCGAGCGAGCAGGCGCTGGACGGTGGGATCGAGTTCGGCAAGATGCCCAAGGCTCCGCCGACGATGAACGAGGTGGTCGCCGTGTACGAGCAGTCTTCCAAAGCGTTCGTGGAGCGCATTCGAAAGACGCCCGACGCCGAGCTCAACAAGACGGTGAAGTTCTTCGTGGCGCCGAAGCAGATGGGCGATCTGCGGACGATGGACGTGCTGTGGTTCATGCTGATGGACCAGGTGCATCACCGCGGCCAGTTCTCCGTCTACCTTCGCATGGCTGACGGCAAAGTCCCGTCGATCTACGGGCCGTCCGCCGACGAACCTTGGATGTGATTCACCCGCTAAAAACGGATAGATGGCGGCACGGCAACGCGCTAGGTTCTTCCGCGTGACCCGTGCCGCTGTCGCTTCGGACCTGACGCCCGAGCGTCGCTGGCGCATCGTGCTGGCGCGCGATCGCCGCTATGACGGCGCGTTCGTCTATGCGGTGCAGTCGACCGGGATCTACTGCCGTCCCTCGTGTCCCAGCCGGCGGCCGCGGCGCGGACAGGTCGCGTTCTTCCCGGTACCGGCGGCGGCCGAGCTGGCGGGCTTCCGTCCCTGCCGCCGTTGCCGGCCGGGCGAGGCTGCGGCGCCTGACCCCGGAGTCTCGCTCGTCCGTACTGTCTGCCGGCTGATCGACGCGCATCCGGACCGCCCCGCCAGTCTCTCAACCCTGAGCGTGCAGGCCGGCGTGACGTCCCATCGGCTGCTGCGCACGTTTCAGCGGGTGCTGGGCATCAGCCCGCGCCAGTACCGCGACGCGCGCCGGCTCGACCGGTTCAAGACCGAGCTGCGCTCGCGGCGCCGCGTGAGCCCGGCCCTGTACGAAGCGGGATACGGCTCGACCAGCCGCGTGTACGAAAAGGCGCACGCGCAGCTCGGGATGACGCCCGCCACCTACAGCCGCGGCGCGCCGGGCACGCGCATCGCGTTCACGGTCGTCCCCTGCGCCCTCGGCCGGCTGCTGGTGGCGACTACCGCGCGCGGGATCTGCCGCGTCAGCCTGGGGAGCGACGCGCAGCAGCTCGAGGCGGGGCTCGCCGCCGAGTTCCCCGCGGCCGAGCTGCATCGCGATCGCGCGGCGCTGGCCGCCGCGCTCGCCGTGCTGCTGGGCTATTTGGACGGACGCGCGGAGCCACTCGACCTGCCCCTGGACGTGCGCGCCACGGCGTTCCAGCGACGCGTGTGGGAGGCACTGCGTCGCATCCCCTACGGCGCCACCCGCTCTTACACCGAGATCGCGCGGGCCATCGGCAAGCCGTCCGCCACTCGCGCCGTGGCGCGCGCCTGTGCCACCAACCCCGCGGCGCTCGTCATCCCCTGCCACCGGGTCGTGCGGGCAGACCGTGGGCTCGGCGGCTACCGCTGGGGAGTCGCGCGCAAGGCTGCACTGTTGGAACAGGAGCGAGCGGGCACGACCAACTAGGGATGCGTGGGCTTGTTGCCCGCTTGCGAGGCAACGTCTAACGTTCCCGCGATGGCACTCTCCTCTCCGGCGTTTCGAGCCGTCGCGACGTGCGTCGTGCCCGAAGCCGCGCGGCTCGAGGCCGCGCAATGGGACGAGTTGGAGGCGATCGTCGCCCGCGCGATCGCCGCCCGTTCCCGGTCTGTGCAGCGTCAGCTCACTCTGTTTCTCATCCTGCTGGAATGGCTGCCGCTGCTGCGCTACGCCCGCCGGCTCTCCCGTCTGGACCCCGCGCGACGCGCGAATTTCCTCGACCGGCTGCAGCGCGCCCCGCTGCTGCTCCTGAGGCGCGGGTTCTGGGGCGTGCGCACCCTCATCCTGATGGGATACTATGGGCGCCCCGCCGCCGCGACGGACATCGGGTATCGGGCCGATGCGCGCGGTTGGGAGGTCAGGCGGTGAGCGCGTCGCCGTCCTACGACATCGTCGTCATCGGCTCGGGTGCGGGCGGCGGCACCGTGGCCCAGGAGCTCGCTCCCCTGGTGCGCGACGGCGTGCGGATTCTGCTGCTCGAGAAGGGGCCGCGCTTTGCGGATCACGAGTTCACCGGCCGCGAGCTCGAAATGGCCGACGCGCTGTACCAGGACGGCGGAGCGTTCCTGACGCGCGACGGCACCATGACGCTGGCGTTCGCGTCGGCGTACGGTGGCTCGACGGTCGTGTACACGGGGACTTCGCTCACGGCGCCGCAGCGCGTCATCCGCGCCTGGGGCGTCCCCGGGCTCGAGCATGCCGATCTGACCCGACGCTCGGCGAAGTACGCCGAGCAGAACAACGTGCACGCGCTCGATGATTCGTTGATCAACGACAACAATCGGCTGTTCGTCGAGGGAGGACGGAAGGCGGGGTACCTGGTGGAGCAGTTCCCCGTCAACGTGAAGGGCTGTCGCGGCTCGAGCCTCTGCAATCTGGGCTGTCCCAACCAGGCGAAGCAGGGCACGAACCGGGTGCAGCTGCCGCGCGCCGAGCGGGCCGGCGTGGAAGTCGTCACCCGCGCCGAGGTGTTGCGCATCGATCCGGATCGAACCCTCACCGTCCGCGTCAGCCAGAAAGCCGCCGGCGCCAAGGGCGCGCCTTCCGAGTGGGCGCCGGGCGACTACCACGTGCGAGCACGGATGGTCGTAGCGGCCGCCGGAGCCATCGGTTCGGCGGCCCTGCTGCTGCGCTCCCCGCTCCCCGCTCCCCGCTCCCTCGGCCACGGCTTCACCTGTCACCCGGC
>DATNOH010000053.1:0-7523 GCA_035601435.1 Gemmatimonadales bacterium
GCGCGCCATGGCGTTCAAGCGGTTGAAGCGCGCATGCCCGCTCCGCGCCGAGTGTCGCTGGAATCTCAGACAAGCGTAGCTACCTTCCGGCGTGCTTCTCTCAACGTTCTTGTTCGACCTCGACGGCACCCTGATCGACTCCATCGAGTTGATCCTTCGCTCCTACCGTCACACCATGCGCCAGCACCGCAGCGAGCAGCCGTCGGACGACGTCTGGATGCAGGGGCTGGGTACTCCGCTGTGGGTACAGTTCCGGCAATTCACCGAGGACCCCGCCGAGATCGAGGCCATGGTGGCGACGTATCGGGCCTACAACCTCGCCCACCACGACGAACTGGTGCGTCCCTATGACGGTGTTGTCGAGGCGGTACGAGCGCTGCGAGACCGCGGCAAGACCCTCGGACTCGTGACCAGCAAAATGCGCAGCGGCGCCGTGCGCGGGCTCCGGGTCGCCGAGCTCGAGGACGCTTTTCAGGTGATCGTGGGTGCGGACGAAGTCAACCACCCCAAGCCGCACCCCGAGCCGGTGCTCATGGCGCTCGAGCGCTTGGGCGTGCCGGCCACGGGCGCCGTGTTCGTGGGCGATTCGCGCCACGACATCGAGTGCGGCCGGGCAGCGGGCGTGAAGACCGCGGCCGTCCTGTGGGGACCGTTCGACCGCTCGCATCTGGAGGACCTGCGGCCGGATTACTGGCTGGAAACGCCGGCAGACCTCACCTTATTGGCTCCTGAGACCTAGCACCCCGCACCGGGAGGTTCCTTGCCGTTCGTTTCGTTCGAGCTGGAGCGCTGGCAAAGTACCTGGGAGAACCGGGTGCGCTACAACCTGTCCGAGTCGGGTGTGCACCCGCTCTCCATCAAGGAGCTGCTCGACCTGGCCGGCGCGTCCCCGGCGCCGCTGCTCGATGTTCGACTCGGCTACAGCCAGTCGAACGGCACCGACCTCCTGCGCCGGCGCATCGCCGCTCTGTACGACGGCGTCTCGCCCGAGCAGATCCTGGTCACCACCGGCAGCGCAGAAGCGAACTTCGTCGTGTGCTGGCGGCTGGTCGAGCCCGGCGACAAGGTCGCCGTGATGCTGCCGAATTACCTCCAGACCTGGGGGCTCGCGCAGAACTTCGGGGCCGAAGTGCGTGGCTTTACGCTGCGCAGCGAGGCGCAGTGGGAGCCCGCGCTCGACGAGGTGCGGCACGCCATCGCGCCGGGCACCAAGCTGGTCGTCGTCACCAATCCGCACAATCCGACCGGGCACGTGCTCTCGGAGGAAATGCGACGTGCGATCGTGAGTCGGGCGGCCGAGGTAGGCGCGTGGCTGCTCGCGGACGAGGTCTACCAGGGAGCGGAGCGGGATGGGACGACCACGCCGTCCTTCTGGGGCGGCTACGAGCGGGTGATCGTGGTGAACGGCCTCTCGAAGGCGTACGGCCTGCCGGGCCTGCGGATCGGCTGGGTCGTGGCGCCGCCGGCGTTCTCGGGTGATGCGTGGGCGCGCCACGATTACACCACGATCGGACCCGCGGGCGCGAGCGATCACCTCGCCGCGATAGTCCTCGAGCCGTCGGTGCGGGAGAAGGTGCTGGCGCGCACCCGCGGCATCCTGCGCGCCAACTACCCGGTGATCGAGCAGTGGCTGAAAGGTTTCGGCGACACGTTCAGCTGGCACCCGCCCCAGGCGGGGGCGATCTGTCTGGTGCGCTACCGTCAGGCGATCAGCGCACTCGACCTGGTGGAGAGGATGCGGGCCCAGCACGACGTGCTGCTCGTCCCCGGTGATCACTTCGGTTTGCCGAACCACATCCGGTTCGGCTTCGGGGAGGAGCTGCTCCACTTCCGGGAAGCGCTCGCCGAGACCGAACGGGGTCTGAAGCGCGTGTTTGCCGACTGAGATGCGGGTCGTCCCGCTCGAAGCGTTCCGGGACAAGATCCCCTTCAGCGTGGCGATCGCGGCTGTCGAGCGGGGCTTCCGAGCGCTCGGGCGCGGCGAGGCCGCGCTCCCCGACCCGATGGTGCTGGAGCTGCGCGAGCAGCAGGCCGAAGTGCATGTCAAGGGCGCGCACCTCGCGGGCGGCCGGCACATCGTCCTCAAGGTGGCCACGGGGTTCTATCGCAACCGGGCGCGCGGTTTGCCCTCGGGCGACGGCATGTTCCTGCTGCTCGACGCCGATACCGGTGTCCCCGCAGCGCTGCTTGAGGAGCACGGCTACCTCACCGACTTCCGCACGGCCGCGGCGGTCGCCTTGACGCTCAAGTACCTGGCGCCCAAGGACACGCCCGAGGCCCTGCTGGTGGGCGCCGGCGCGCTCGCCCGGCTCACCGCTCGAGCCATGGTCGCGCAGATGCCGCTCGCCCGGCTCACCCTGTGGAATCGCAACCGCGAGCGCGCCGAGGCGCTGGCGAAGGAGCTCGGTCAAGCCGTCGAAACGCGTATCGCCCCGGCGCTCGAGTCCGCCGTGCGCGACCACCGGGTGATCGTGACCGCGACAGCCAGCACGACGCCGCTCGTGATGGCCTCGTGGGTGGGGCCCGGCACCCACGTGACTTCGGTGGGAACCGGCAGCCCGGAGAAGATCGAGCTCGAGCCGGCATTGCTCGCACGGGCGGACAAGCTTGTGGCGGACCGCGTCTTCCAGACGGAGCGCTACGGCAATCTGCACCACGCCATCGCGGCCGGCGTCGTGACTCGAGAAAAGGTCTATGCGGAGCTGGGCGACCTCGCCGCCGGCCGGCTCCCCGGACGGGAGAGTGCGAGTGAGATTACCGTCGCTGACCTCACCGGCGTCGGTGTGCAGGACGCCGCGATCGCGCAGGCCGTCGTGGAGGTGCTGGGACTCTGAACCGGCCACAGCGGGCGCGGTACCGCCTCGTCGACTTCCTGGGGTTCACCCCCATGGCGCACCGGCCGCCGCTGCCCAGGCGTTGGTGGATCTATTGCGCCATCGCGTATCTCTCGCCCTCTCTGGTGCTCGCGCTCGTCCCGGCGCACGAAGTGCCGTACCGCGACATCGTCTGGCTGCTCACGCTCGTGCCGGCGTATCTCCTGTCGCTCCACTACGGCATGCGCGGCGCCGTGGCCGGCCTGGTGATGGGCACGGTGCTCTTCACTACGCTTCAGTTCCTCGTCGCCATGCAGCTCGATGCCGAAGACTGGCGCATCACGGTGCCCATTTACACCGCCTACGGGACGATCGCGATCTCCGTGGGCTGGCTGTCGCAGCAGCTGCACGAGTTCTACGGACGCGCCATCGAGGGAGAGCGGGTGGCGGTGATCCGATAGCTGGCCGTGACGATGCGCCACGAGGTGAACAACGCGCTCGCGGCCATCCTGGCGGAAGGACAGCTGCTCGAGCATGATGCGGTGCTGACACACCCGGAGGACAAACAGTCGCTGCAGAATATCCTGACGATGGCGCGACGCATTCAGCACAGCATCGACACGCTGGTGAACGTCACCCACGCCCCGGTCACGGAGTACGTTGAGGGCGTGCCGATGATCGACTTGCAGAACGTGAGGTCAACCCACCAGCGCTCGAAGGACTAGGTACGAGACTCCCGCGATCCCCGCCGCCGCCGGGATCGTGAGAATCCACGCCCACACGATCTGCCCCGCCAGGCCCCAGCGCACCGCCGAGAGGCGATGCGCGGCGCCCACGCCCGAAATGGCGCCGGTGATGGTGTGGGTGGTGCTCACCGGAATGCCGAAATGCGAGGCGATGAACAGCGTGATGGCACCGCTCGTTTCGGCGCAGAAGCCGCCGAACGGCGTGAGCTTGGTGATGCGCTGGCCCATGGTCTTCACGATGCGCCACCCGCCCGCCAGCGTGCCCAGTGCGATCGCCGCGTGCGCGCTGAGGATCACCCAAATGGGAATGACATCTGCGGTCGTCAGGTGCAAGGCGCGGATGGGGAAGTCCACGAACGCCGCCCGGGCGGCGAACAGCAGTCCGACGATGATCCCCATCGTCTTCTGCGCGTCGTTGGTGCCGTGGCCGAGGGAATAGAGCGCCGCCGACACGAGCTGCAACGAGCGAAACACGCGGTCGACCTTGCGCGGCAGGGAGCGCCGCAGCGCCCAGGAGAGCGCGACCGTCAGGCCCAGCGCGATCGTCAGGCCCATCAACGGCGCGACCACGATGAACACCAGGGTCTTGATCCATCCCTGGGCGATGATGGCGGCGAACCCGGCTTTAGCGACCGCGGCGCCCGCATAGCCGCCGATCAAGGCGTGGGACGATGAGGTCGGCAGCCCACCCCACCACGTGATCAGGTCCCACACGATGGCCCCCATCAGGCCGCCGAGGATCACGATCGGCTCCACCACGGAGAGATCGATCAGGCCTTTGCCGATGGTTCTTGCCACGGCCGTCCCTAGGCCGAACGCCGCGACGAAGTTGAAGAACGCGGCCCATATCACCGCCATCCCCGGACTGAGAACGCGGGTGGAGACGATGGTCGCAATCGAGTTCGCGCTGTCGTGAAACCCGTTGATGAAGTCGAAAATGAGCGCCACCAGGACGATGGCGAGGACGAACCAGACGGTGCCGGGCATCAGGCGTGCTTCAGCGTGATGGACTCGAGCACGTTCGCGACATCCTCGGACTCATCGAGCGTTCGCTCGAGGGTGTCGTAGATCTCCTTCCACTTGATGACCTCGAGAGGGTCCCGCTCGGTCTCGAACAAGAGGCCGAGGGCCTGTTGGTAGATCGCGTCGCCCTCTTCCTCGAGCTTCTTCGCCTCGATGCAGTATTTCATCACGTCGTCGCCCTTCTTGAGGCGGCCGACGGCTTCGCCGAGCACGTCCACCATCCGCTGGATCACCTCGGCGAGCTGCTTCACGCCCTGCGGTGCGGAACCCAGGTGGAAGATCTGGGAGCGCCGGGCGGTGCCGTCGATCGCGTCCATCACGTCGTCGAGATTGGAGGCGAGCTGGTGAATGTCCTCGCGATCGAGCGGGGTGATGAATGTGCGATCGAGCCGGTTCACCACTTCATGCGTGACCTGGTCGGCTTCGTGCTCCAGTCGCTTGATCGCGTCGACCTGGGCGATACGGCGCTCGGGAGGCGCGTCGAATAGGTCGCGCAGATGCTGGGCCGCGACCTTGTTGCGCGTGGCGACCTCGACGAACAAATCGAAGAACTCTTCTTCCCGGGGCAAGAGGCGCACGGTCGTCCTCGTGTGAGAGGGAGTAACAGCGGCCGAGAACATAGCGGCGCCACGCGGGAGTCACTAGGTTACCTCGCCAAATGGCCACCACCCAGCAGCCCCAGACCGACTTCGTCAAGGCGATCTCCCGGCTCGACGCCACCGCGCTCGTCGTCGGGTCGATGATCGGCTCGGGAATCTTCATCGTCTCGGCGGAGATCCTCCGCCAGGTCCATGCGCCCGGCCTGCTGCTCGTCGTCTGGGCGCTGTCGGGCATCGTCACCCTCATGGGCGCGATCACCTACGGCGAGCTGGCGGCGATGTTCCCGCGCGCGGGCGGGCAGTACGTGTACCTGCGCGAAGGTATCTCACCGCTGTTCGGCTACCTGTACGGCTGGACGCTGTTCGTGGTCATCCAGACCGGCACCATCGCGGCCGTCGCCGTCGCGTTCGCCCGGTTCACGGCCGTCTTCTGGCCCGGCCTTTCGCCCGACGTGTTCCTCGGCTCGACCGTGCACTTCCCGCAGCCGATCGGCGACATCACGGTCGGCCTCTCGCCGCAGCGTATTCTCGCCGTCCTGTCCGTCGCCGTGCTCACGTGGATCAACGTCCGCGGCGTGCGCACGGCGGCCCTGATCCAGACGTCCCTCACCGCCATCAAAACCGGTGCGCTGGCGTTGCTGATCCTGCTCGGCGTCACCATCGGCCGGAACGCAGAGGCATTGGCTGCTAATTTCGGCGCCAACTTTTGGGCGACCGGCGGCGCCGCGGCGGGGCTGGGGGCAATCGGGGCCGCGATGGTCGGCTCGCTGTTCTCGATGGACGCATGGAACAACGTGGGGTTCGCGGGAAGCGAGCTCAAGGACGCCCAGCGCGACCTGCCGCTGGCCATGGGCGCGGGCGTGCTGATCGTGACCGTGCTGTACGTGCTCGCGAACGTCGCTTACCTGAACGTCCTGCCCGCGTCCGCGATCGCCAGCGCGCCGCAGGACCGGGTCGGAACCGCCGCGCTCCAGGCCATTCTCGGAGAGCCCGGCCTGAAGCTCATGGCCGCGGCGATCATGATCTCGACGTTCGGGTGCAACAACGGCCTGATTCTGTCCGGAGCGCGCGTGTATTACGCCATGGCGCGCGACGACCTGTTCTTCAAGTCGGCCGGCGTGCTCCACCCGACGTATAAGACACCCGCGGTCGCCCTGGTCGTCCAGGCGGTGTGGACCAGCGTGCTGTGCCTGTCGGGCACGTACACGCAGCTCCTGAACTTCGTCATCTTCGCGGCGCTGGTGTTCTATGGGCTGACGGCAGTGGGCTTGTTTGCGCTGCGCATCAAGCGCCCCGCGGCAGACCGACCGGTCCGCGCCCCGGGCTATCCGTGGCTTCCGGCGCTGTACGTGATCGCGACCGCCGTCATCGCCGTCGACCTCCTGGTACAGGACGCCACGCGTACCTACAGTTTCCTCGGCCTCGGCCTCGTGCTGATCGGCGTGCCCGTCTACTTCGGATGGCGCGCCATGGTGCGAGGACGTAGCGCCACCGTCTAGTCACCGAACCAGCACCCGCACACTTGCCGGTCCTTCGGACCGGTAGCATATTGGCTTCGTACCCGAATAAATACCGAAGCCGATAATCATGTCGACGCCCCACCCTTCAGCCGCGCCCCCGACGTCCCAGCCCTCGTCGTGCCCCGACTGCAGCGGCGGGCTGGTCCGCCAATCAGGGTGCCTGGTGTGCGTACAGTGCGGATGGGCGAGGTGCGGGTGAATCGGGCGGGAGGGCGGTCAGGCGGTATGGCCGTAGGCGAAGGGAAGACAGACTCAGCGAAGCGGTCCCAGCAGCTGCAGCTGCTTAGCGCCGTGCCGCCATACCGTCCGACTGCCCTCCCCATTCTCGACGAGCGGCTCCGCGGCACCAAATTCGTGTCGCTCGAACCCAACTCCGTGCTCAACTCGCCGCAGCAGACCGGCGTGGATTTCTGGTCGCTCAACCCCTACATCGGCTGCGAATTCGGGTGCACGTACTGCTACGCGCGCTACGCGCACCGCTACACAGTCGAGCGCGCCCACGACGCGGGCAAGCTCACCGACGAGGAGTTTCTCGAGTTCCGCGGGCCGCACGGGTGGGAAGCATTCGAGCGGCGCGTGTTCGTGAAGGACACGCTGTTCGGCGCGCTCGAGCGCGATCTGCGGCGGTACTTTCGGTCCACCAGTCCGACGACCCGCCCGGCCGCGCCGATCGTCATCGGGACCGCTACCGACCCCTACCAGCCAGCCGAGCGGCGCTTCCGGCTCACGCGCGGGATCCTCGAGCGGTTGGCGCGCTGCGAGGGCTTGAACATCGGTATCATCACGAAGAGTCCGCTCATCGCGCGCGACACCGACGTGCTG
>DATNOH010000054.1:0-7460 GCA_035601435.1 Gemmatimonadales bacterium
TAACGAAACGCGATTGATGCCGGCGTGACGCCATGCGGTCGCATGATCGAGCGTAACGTCCTCTGGATTGGCTTCGAGCGTAACCTCGACGTCGTCACGAGAAGGCGTCACGTGAAAGGCGTCGCGTAAAGACGTGAGCAGGGCTGAGATCGCTTCGGGAGGCAGCAAGGAGGGAGTGCCACCGCCGAAGTAGATCGTTTCCAAACTCTCGCCATCGTAATCCCCAGGGTCGCGCCCGGGGTCAGCGGCGCGTACAGCCGCCAACTCTCCAAGCACCGCCTCCACGTACTCCCGCGCCGGGATGCGCTTGCGGACCGCAATGGAAAAGTCGCAGTAGGAGCAACGGCGCTGGCAAAAGGGGACGTGGATGTAGAGGTGGCGCACGAACAAAACCTAGTGCGGAATGCGGAATTCGGAATGCGGAATGTCAGTGTGGGCGTCGTGCCGCAGACGACCTTCCCCTGCAATTCCGCACTGCGCACTCCGCATTCCGCACTCACGTCAGCCCAAACACCATCCCGGGTCGTTGCTGCACCACCCCCCGCATCTCAAGCTCCGTCAGTGCGGTCAGCACGGCGCCCGTGTCGGCCCCCGCCGTGGCGACCAGCACGTCCACGTGCTTGGGCTCCGTCGCGAGGGCATCCCACAAGCTGCGCTGCAAGTCGCTCAGATCGGGCGGCTGACCCCGAGGCGACGCCCCAGTCTTGCTCCGACCAGCCGGCCCCGGATCGCCCGCCCCCGGCAGCCCCAGCTCTTCGAGGATGTCTCCCGCCGTGAGCGCGGGCTTTGCGCCCTGCTGGATCAGCTTGTTGCAGCCGAGCGAGCTAGGGCTCGTGATCGGCCCGGGTACCGCGAGCACTGCTCGCCCTTGGTCGAGCGCGCAGTCCGCGGTGATCAACGCCCCTGACCCCGGCGCGGCTTCCACGACGACCGTCACGGCGGCGAGCCCGGAGATGAGCCGATTGCGCCTGGGGAATGCCCCGGCGTGGGGCCGCTCCCCCGGCGGTAGCTCGGTCACGAGGCACCCGCGGGCGACCATGCGCTCGTACAGCGCGCGGTTCACCGCAGGATAGATCACGCCGAATCCGTTCCCGAGGATTCCCACCGAGGCGCCGCCCACGTCCAGGGCAGCCGCATGCGCGATTGCGTCGATGCCGCGCGCCATGCCGCTCACGACGACCACGCCCGCACCAGCCACGCCCGCGGCAAGCAGGCGCGCTGCCTCCGCGCCGTACGCCGAGTGGTCGCGGCGACCTACGATCCCCGCCGCCGGACGGGCGAGCAGGGCCGGGTCACCCCAGACGAAGAGCAGAGCCGGCGGATCGGGCACCTCGCTCAACAGCGGCGGAAACGCCGGGTCGTCGGGCAGCAAGACGCAGGCACCGAGGCGGTCCAGCTGGTCGAGGATCTGATGGCCCGCCCGCGGAGAGGAGGCGCGGATCGCCGTGGCGGCGGCGCGGCTGAAGCCGGGCAGCGCGGCGATCGCGCCGTGCGGGGCGCGCAGCGCCGCCGAGGCACTCTCGAACGCCACGACCAGCGTGCGCAGCCGCGCGGCCCCGATCCCCGGGACCTGCGCGAGCGCCAGGTACGAGGCTACCTCGTCGCGGCTCCGGCCCGCAGCGCCTGCCATAGCGTCTCGAGCAGCTCCGGCACGCCCGCCCCCGTCACCGCGGAGATCGCGACGACGGGCGCCCCGCCCTGCGTGCGGATCGTCGGCAGGGGGGATGCGGGAGCCGAGAGATCGACCTTGGTGAGCACGACGATGTGGGGCTTTGCCGCGAGCTCCGGCGAGTACGACGCCGCCTCCCGCAGCAGGAGGTCGTAGGTAGCTTGCGGGTCCGGGCTGTCCACCGGTACGAGCACGGCGACGAGTCGGGTGCGCTCCACGTGCTGCAGGAACTTGAGGCCTAACCCCTTTCCCAGGTGGGCGCCCTCGATGATCCCGGGAATATCCGCGGCGACGAACGTCCGGTGGTCCGACAACGCAACTACTCCGAGGTGCGGCTCGAGCGTCGTGAACGGGTAGTCGGCGATCTTCGGCCGGGCGGCCGAGATCACCGAGAGCAGTGTGCTCTTCCCCGCGTTCGGCTCGCCCAAGAGCCCGACGTCGGCGATCAGCTTGAGCACCAACTCGAGCTGTCGTTCCTCCCCGTACTCCCCCGGCTCCCACTCGCGCGGGCTGCGATGCGTGGGGGTGGCGAAGCGCGCGTTGCCCCGGCCGCCGCGCCCTCCCGGCGCCACGAGCAGGGTGTCCCCGGCCGCCAGCGCCTCACCGATCAGCTGACTCGTCGCGGCATCGCGCACTTCGGTGCCGGGCGGGACCGGGAGGTAGAGGTCGGCACCCGACTTGCCGGTCATGTTCTTGCCCTTGCCGTGCTGCCCGCGCTCCGCCTTCCACTCGGTGCGGTAGCGATAGTCGAGCAGGGTCGCGAGGTTCGAGTCGGCGCGCACGAAGACCGTGCCGCCCGCTCCGCCGTCGCCGCCGTCGGGCCCGCCCTTGGGGACGAACTTTTCGCGCCGAAACGACGACGCGCCCGCGCCGCCAGCGCCGCCCACAACATGAACCACCGCACGATCTATGAACACGTCACGCCAACTTTCGGCTCTTAACGTCAGTCCACTGCTCACGAACCAGCTGCCGATGCTCTGCATCGAGGTCCGGCTCCAGCAGCGCAAGCATTGCCTCGATCTCTTCTGCCGACGCGCCGGTGTTCAGCGCGCCGCGGAGGTGCGAATGCAGCTGGTCGGCGGTGCCGAGGACCGCCGTTGCCGCCACGGTACAGAGCTCCCGCCGCTTGAGGTCGAGGCCCGGCCGACCGATCACTTTGCCGTACGCATCGACCAGTACCAGATCCTCGAGCGCCGGGTGGAGCGCGCGCAGGTTCACGAGCAGCTTGTGATAGGCGCGTCCGTACACCTCGCGGCACACCGTCTCCCCGCGCGCCGCCCACGACTCCCAGTCCGCGTGCGCCAGGTCCTCCGCGCCGCCTTCGACCGGCGCCGGCCCACCTACGCCACGCCACGCGGCGAACGCCACCAGCGCCAATGGATAACCCACCACGAGCATGCTCTGCAGCAATAGCTCCTCGATCCACATCCCCGGGACGCGCGCGTCGCGCGCCGCCGCGAATCGCGCCTGGAGCTCGGGCGCCTTGCCCCGCGCGAGGGCCGCCGCCACGCGCACCAGCGCGGCCGTTGGGGCGTCGAGCACCAGACCGGTGCCGTCCGCCATAGTACGTCGCCCCGCTCCCCTCTCCTTCATCTTTTCATTGCTCCAGTCCTCCATTTACCCGCAGCTCCCCCACGGTCTCGCCGCGCGTGTTCACGTTGGGTCGAGCGGTGAGCGAGGCCGGACGGGGCCGGAGACCCAGCAACTCGAGCACCGCCGCCATGGCGAGCGCCGAGGCGACTGCGTGTCCGTCGGTCACCTTGAGCGCGACCCCGAGCCGTTCCTGAGGAAGGAGGGCGCAATACACGCCTTCGGCGCCGACCTTTGTGATCACGCGGGCCGGGTGCGCGCGCATCATCTCGGTACACGGCCGACCCTCACCCGCGATGAGCTCGGGGTGACGCAGCATGGCTTCCACGATTGTGGATTGCGGATTGCGGCCTGGACGCGCGCCTTTCGAATCCGCAATCCGCAATCCGAAATCCGCATTTGCCAGTCTCGCGTACGCCCACGCCATGTTTTTCAGTGGCAGCCCAAAGCACACCACGCCACACCCGTCGACGGCAGTCTTGATCTCGGCGGCCGGGACTTCCGTCCAGCGGCTCACCTCCGCCAGGCAGCGTTGCTGCACCGGGTGCTCGAGCCGCGTATAGAACTCCGTGGGCCAGCCGTGGTGGCGCGCCAGCGCCAGCATGCCGGCATGCTTCCCCGAGCAGTTCGAATAGATCGCCGTGAGCCGCACGCCGCGGGTCTGGTAGTCCTGCGCTACCCGGTCGGACAACGGCGGGTGCGGGCCGCACAGCAGATCCCGCTCCGAGCAGCCGATCTTGCCGAGCAGCTCGCGCACCCGAGCCACCTGTGCCGGCTCGCTCGAGTGCGACGCGCACGCGAGCGCCAACTCCTCGCTGGTGAGGCCGAATCGATCGGCCGCCCCATCGGTCACGAGCGGCAGCGCCTGAAACGGCTTCGCCGCCGAGCGCCAGAACGTCACGAGCTCGGGGTCGCCGGTGCGCGCCACGAGGCCGCCGGTCGAGTTTACCACGGCGACATGGACTTCATGAACCGCCTCGACAACGCCACCGCGAACCTGCTCAACCCGCATGGTGGCCGCTCGCGTCACCGCTCCCCGCTCCCAGAGCAAGGCCGATCCCTATCAACACCAAGAGTCCGCCGCCCAATGCCGTCAGCCGCGGTACCTCATGAATCGCTGGGATGATCCAAGCGAGGAGCGTCGCCCCCACCGGCTCCCCCAGCGCGGCCACGTTCACCGTCGTGGCACGGAAGTGACGCAGCGCGTAATTCATTCCGGTATGGCCCACGAGCATGGGTCCGGCCGCCATGGCGCCGAATACCGTCCAGTCGCGTCCCCCGAATCCCACCAGAGGCGTGCGATTGCCGAGCGCCAGCAGCGCGAGCGCCGCGGCGGCCACCGCGTACACTCCCGTTGCGTAGCGCCAGATCCCGACGGTTTGGCGGACCCGTCGCCCGATCACGTAATACCCGGCGCCGGTGAGGGCTCCGAGCAATGCCAGGACGTCACCACCCAGGGCGCCGGGCGACAGCCGCGCGTCGCCCAGACCGATGAGGCTCGCACCGATCACCGCGAGCCCGATCCCCCAGCCCTCCGCGCGAGTCGGATACTCGCGCAGCCAAACGGCTGCGAGGCCCCAGGCGAAGACAGGTTTCAGCGAGACGAGGACCACTGAGCTGGCGACGGTGGTGAAGCGGAGCGAGGCAATCCAGGACCAGAAGTGGAGGGCGAGGAGAAGGCCGGATAACACCATCAGTGGAACGAAGGAGCGCGGAGAAGTCGCGCGCTCGCCGCTCGCTTCGCGCGCCCCCAGCACGCCAACCACCGGGAGGACGAGGGCCAGCCTCCAGAAGGCAATCGCCAACGCGGGCGCCGCCGCGAACCGCACGATGGGCCCGGCATACGTGGTCGCGACGACCGCCACGATCAGCACCAGGAGGGGAGACATGGGCGCGAAACCTCACCCCCCTTCCCTCTCTCCGCAATGCGAGCCTCACTGTTGCCCTCCCTACGCCCCGCCCCCAAATTGCGCGCTCCATGCGGCTCCGAATACCGTTGCTCGTCGCGACATGGCTCCCCGCCCTCACGGGTGGGGCCGTGCTCGGCGTGGCGTCCCGGTTCCATTTCCAGAGAGTGTTGCCGTGACCGGCTTCCAGCCCGAGCCCCGGCTCACCCGCGACCATCTCGAGCAGCTGTTCACCGAGATGGCGGCGCGACACGTGGTCGTCGTGGGCGACGCAATGCTCGACATCTATCTCGCGGGGGACGCGGAGCGCATTTCGCCAGAAGCGCCCGTGCCCGTGGTCACCGTGCACACCCGGCGCGCCGCCCTGGGCGGCGCGGCCAACGTGGCGGCGAACGTGGCGGCGATCGGCGCCGAGTGCCGTCTGGTGGCCGTGATCGGCGACGACGCGCGGGGCGACTCGCTGCGCGCCGAGCTGGCGCAGAACCGGCTCCCCGACCGCCACATCGTGGTCGCCGCCGCGCGGCCTACCACGTCCAAGACGCGCGTCACCGCGCGGGGCCAGCAGGTGGTGCGAATCGACGAAGAAGTCGAGGACCTGATCGCACCGCGCACCGAGAACCAGCTGCTCGGACAGCTCGACGCGGCCATGACGGACGCCGATGCGGTGCTCATCGAGGACTATAACAAGGGGACGCTCACCCCGGGCGTGATCGAGCGCGCGATGATGCTCGCCAAGAAGCGCGGCATCCCGGTCGTCGTGGACCCGAAGTTCAAGCATTTCTTCGCCTACCGGGGCGCGACGCTGTTCAAGCCGAACCGCCGGGAGCTCGAGCAGGCGATGGGCGCGACGCTCGACCTCGCCCGCCCCGACGCCCTCCCCACGTCGCTCGACAAGCTCGGCGTGGACAACCTCCTGCTCACGCTCGGCCCGGAGGGCATGGTGCTCGTGACCAAGGACCGGCAGCTCACCCGCATCCCCACCATGGCGCGCGAGGTGTTCGACGTCTCGGGTGCGGGAGATACCGTAACGGCATGGGTGGGAACGGCGCTCGCGGCGGGCGCGTCGGTGCGCGAGGGAGCGCAGGTGGCGAATTACGCAGCCGGCGTCGAGGTGGGTAAGTCGGGCGTCGCCACCGTGTCGCCGCTGGAGGTGCTGGCGATGCACGAGGCGCACTACGATCAGCTGGGGAAACTGAGAAGGGGTGGGCTGCTCTAGCGCCAGTCCAGCCCGACCCCGACCACGACGCCATCCACCGTCTCCAGCCGCGTCCCGCCACCCAGGACCGCATGGTCGATCCGGTACCCCACGCGGGCACTGAGCGGCGCCCGCGCCATCCGCAGGATCATTCCCACCTCGCCGCCCTGGGCGTGATCGAACGGCTCCGGGACGTTTGCATCCGCGGCCACCGCGCGCCACAGCTCTGCGTAGCCCTGCGCCGCCGACCCGACGAAGGTCGTCGCGGCGCGCGCCCGCAGCTCCCAGAACAGCCAACGCTGCGTGCTGCCCGCGAGCGTATAAGCCCGCGCATGCGGTCCGCCCTCGAGCGTCAGCCACTGGAGCGCCCGGACACCCAGCAGCACCGTGCCCTCCACCAGATCACGCCCCGCGACGCTGCCGCCCTCGTGATTGAGCGTCCCCTGTAGGTAGCTGGCGCTCAGTTCGACCCGCCCCATCGCGAGGGCGCCCTGGCCCAGGAATGCGGAGCCGGTAAACTGGTCGATCCCCGCCGGCACTTCGCTGCGCACCCGCGCCGTCACGAGCGAGGCGCTGCCCGTCGGGTGCAGGGCCTGCGCGCGCAGCTCGCCGGCGGCGAGGGCGGCGGCCAACACGACGAGCGCGAGCCTCATGGTCCCCGGGGCTGAATGGCGGTGGGCTCACCGGCATGCACTACCAGGCCGATGTCGCGGCGGCGACGGGCATTTTCCGCCGTGGTGGCCGCGACCCGCCGCTGCCACGCGTCCCGCAGCGTCTGATTGGCGCGTACGTTCGCCGTGAGCGGCCGGCCGGGCCGATGCAGGACGTAGCCGAGCAGGCCGGCCAACCCGATCGCTCCGGCCACGGCGGCGCGCGGGCCACTCGGCGTGCCCGACCCGCCCACCACCGCCGGGAGCGCGGTTACCGCGCCGGACAGGAGCAGGCCACCGACCAGCGACCGCGTGGCCGTGCCGCTCTTCGCCCGTTCGGGCAGGAACTGGGCATCCGCGGGCGGAGGCGGCCACTGCAGCGTGTCGGGCCGTGACTGCCGCAGGTCGAGTGGGACCTGAACGATGCCCGCGAGCTCGCCGGTCTGCGC
>DATNOH010000055.1:0-17012 GCA_035601435.1 Gemmatimonadales bacterium
AAGAGCCGACTCGAGTCCATGGGAGATGCCGAAGAGTCGGCCGACCTGATCGACTACTATTGCCAGGAGCTGGAGGACGCGAACGGGTTCGTGCGCCAGATGGCGAAGGTGACGGCGGTCGAGCGGAATACGGACGTGCTCCGCCCCTACGGCGTGTTCGCCTGCATCGCGCCTTTCAACTTTCCGCTCGCCCTGTCCACCGGCATGTCCGCCGCGGCCCTCGTCACGGGCAACGCGGTCGTGTATAAGCCCGCGGAGGACACGCCCTGGACGGGGCTCAAGCTGTACGAGGTGTACCGGGACGCGGGGCTTCCCGCCGGGACGTTCAACTACGTCCCGGGCACGGGCGAGGTCACGGGGGAGGCCCTGTGGCGCCACCCGGGCATCGACGGCGTCGTGTTCACGGGCTCGAAGGCCGTGGGCATGCACATCTACCAGGGCCTCTCCCGCCAATGGATCAAGCCGTGTCTGCTCGAGATGGGTGGGAAGAACGCGGCCATCGTCATGGACACGGCGGACCTGGAGGCGGCGGCGGAGGGCGTCACGCGCTCCGCGTTCGGGCTGCAGAATCAGAAGTGCAGCGCCACATCGCGCGTCTACGTGCATCAGCGGGTCGCGAGCGCGTTCATCGAGAAGCTCATCGAGGCGACGAAGGCCTTGCGGCTCGGCGACCCGACCGAGCGGGATGTGTATTTCGGCCCGGTGATCAACGCGGCCGCCGTCGAGCGCTTCACGCGTGCGGTGGCCCAGGCCCGGCAGGAAGGGACGGTCCTGCTGGGCGGTGAACGCCTGCAGGGCGGGCCGTTCGAGCGCGGGCATTTTGTCGCGCCCACGATCGCCCGGCTGCCGCTCAGGTCGGGACTCTTCTTCGATGAGCTGTTCGTGCCGATTCTCGCCGTGGGGGAGGTGGCGGGGCTCGAGCAGGCGATCGCGGAGGCCAACAAGGCGGAATACGGGCTCACGGCGGGCATCTTCTCGAAAAAGCCGGACGAGGTGGAGCGCTTCTTCGACGAGATCGAGGCCGGCGTATGCTACGTGAACAAGCGGACCGGAGCCACGACGGGCGCGTGGCCTGGAGCCCAGCCGTTCACCGGCTGGAAGGGCTCGGGATCGACGGGGAAGGGCGGGTGCGGGCCATACTACGTCGCGCAGTTCCTGCGGGAGCAAAGTCGAACCGTGATCGAGGAGTCGTGATGACGCGGGATTACCCCCGGATTGTGGTACCGCCGCCCGGCCCCAAGGCCACGGCGATCGTGGATCGGCAGAATCGCTGGTCGTCCACGTCCTATCCCAAGGAATACCCGCTGGCGATCGCGCGCGGCGAGCGCGCCATGGTCGAGGACGTGGACGGGAACCGCTATCTCGACTTCATGGCCGGGATCGCGGTCGCATCCACCGGCTACGGCCACCCCCGGGTGGTCCAGGCGATCCAGGAGGCGGCGGGCAAGTTTCTGCACATCTGCGGCAGCGACTTCTATTTCGAGAGCTTCGCGGCGCTGTGCGAGCGGCTGGCGCAGCTCGCCCCGGGCAAGAGCAAGAAGCGTGTGTTTCTCTCGAACTCGGGCACGGAAGCCGTGGACGGCGCCATCAAGCTGGCACGGCACTCCACGGGGCGTCCCGCCATCGTCGCGTTCACGGGGGCGTTCCACGGCCGGACCTACGGGGGGTTGAGCCTCACCGCCAGCAAGTCGATTCAACGCGCCGGTTTCGCGCCGTTCCTTCCCGAGGTGTATCACGTGCCGTACGGCAATCGCTACCACTGCGATTTCTGCCGCACGGAGCCCGCCTGCACCATGCGCTGCGTCTCGTCCATCGAGGACGACCTGTTCGCCAAGCGGCTCGACCCGAAGAGCGTGGCCGCGATTTTCGTGGAGCCGATCCAGGGTGAGGGCGGCTACGTCGTGCCGCCGCCCGGCTACCTGCAGGCGCTGCGGGAGCTGTGCGACCGGCACGGCATCCTGCTTGTGTGCGATGAGGTGCAGTGCGGCGTGGGCCGCACCGGCAAGATGTGGGCATGCGAGCACGAGGGCATCGAGCCCGACGTGCTGCTCGCGGCCAAGGGGCTGGGCAGCGGCATGCCGATCGGCGCGATCGTCGCGAAGGAGTCGATCATGAAGTGGCAGCCCGGCGCGCACGGCAGCACGTTCGGGGGGAACCCCGTGTGCTGCGCGGCGGCGCTCGCCACGCTCGACGTGGTGGAACGGGAGCTGCTGCCCAACGTGCCACGCCTGGGCGAACGGCTGCTCGCGGGCGCGAAGCGACTGCAGGACAAGTACGCGACTATCGGGGACGTGCGCGGGCGGGGACTGATGATCGGCATCGAGTTCGTCAAGGACCGCGCGACCCACGAGCCCGCACCCGAGGTCCCGCACGACCTGGTGGAGCGGGCGTTCCGGAAGGGCCTGCTGCTCCTGGGCGCGGGGAAGAGCGCGCTGCGGCTGGCGCCGCCGCTGGTTGTGGATGAGTACGACGTGGACACGGCGCTGCGTATCATCGACGAGTGCCTGCGGGAGATGACGGACTAGGTGTCATCCAAGGTCATGTCGATGCGGGACGCCGTTTCCCGCTTCGTCCAGGACGGCGACACGGTCGTCATCGAGGGCTTCACCCACCTCATCTGCTTCGCCGCCGGTCACGAGATCATCCGCCAGGGCCGCCGCGACCTCACCCTCGCGCGGCTCACGCCGGACCTGATCTACGACCAGATGATCGCCGCGGGCTGCGCCCGCAAGCTCGTGTTCTCCTGGGCCGGGAATCCGGGCGTCGGCTCGCTGCACGCGTTCCGGCGCGCGGTGGAGGGGAAGAGCGCCGCGGGAGGGGGGCTCGAGATCGAGGAATACTCCCACTTCGGGATGGTGGCGCGGTTTTCCGCCGGAGCGGCGCGGCTGCCCTTCTGGCCGCTGCGAAACTACATGGGGACCGACCTGCCGGCGGCCAATCGCCGCATTCGCTCGGTGGCGTGTCCGTACACGGGCGAAGCCCTCGCCACGGTGCCGGCGCTCAATCCCGGCGTGACGATCGTGCACGCGCAGCGCGCCGACGCGGCGGGCAACACCCAGATGTGGGGCCTCGTCGGCGTGCAGAAAGAAGCGGCGTTCGCCTCGGAGCGTGTGATCGTGGTGGTGGAGGAGCTGGTCGAGGAAGCCGTCATCCGTTCCGATCCCAACCGCACCGTCATTCCGGGCATGATCGTAAGCGCGGTGGTGGTCGAGCCGTGGGGCGCACACCCCTCCTACGCACAGGGCTATTACGACCGCGACAACGATTTCTACGTCGCGTGGGAGAGCATCTCGCGCGATCCCGACCAGCTCGCGCGCTACCTCGACGAGTTCGTGCACGCCGTCCCCGACCGGGCCGGCTACATGGCGAAACAGCCTCAATTGGCCGCACGGCTCAAAGCGAAAGAGCGATTCTCGCGCGGAGTCAACTACGGTTTCTAGCCCGGCGTACACCCCCGACGAAATGATGGCGGCCGTTGCGGCGCGCGAGCTGTCCGACGGCGAGGTGGTGTTCGTCGGGATCGGGCTGCCGAACCTCGCCTGCAACCTGGCGCGCGCGACGCACGCGCCCAACCTCGTCCTGATCTACGAATCGGGTGCGGTCGGGGCGGTGCCGGCGCGCCTGCCCGTGTCGATCGGCGACCCCGCGCTCGTCACCGGATCGCTCATGGTATGCGGCATGGCGGACGTGTTTCAGCTCTTCCTGCAGAACGGGCGGATCGAGGTCGGCTTTCTGGGCGGCGCGCAGGTGGATCGGTACGGCAACATTAATACGACGGTGATCGGGTCGTACGAGCGCCCCGCCGTGCGGCTCCCGGGGTCGGGCGGCGCCGCCGAGATCGCGGTGCACGCGCGGCGTACCCTGATCGTCGCCAAGCTCAACCCGCGAGCCTTCCCCGAGCGGGTGGACTTCGTCACCAGCCCGGGACAACGCTGTGCCGGCCGCGCCCGACGCGAGCTGGGTATGCCGGGCGCGGGGCCGGTAAAGGTCATCACCGACAAGGGCATTCTCGAAGCGGACGAGACCTCCGGCGAAATGGTGCTGGCCGCGCTCTATCCCGGCGTCACGGCGGACGACGTCCAACGTGGTGTGGGGTGGCCGCTCGCCCGCCGGGCGCAGCTCTCGGCCGTCGCGCCCCCGAGCGCGACGGAGCTGCGGCTCCTGCGGGACGTGCTCGACCCGAAGGGATTGTTTCTCAAGTCATGACGGCGAGCATGCCGCGCGCGCTCGGCCTCGTCGCGATTTGGTCGGCGGCCGCCGTGCCGGCCGTGGCTCAACGCGAGCCGGTCCTGAAGCAGGTCGGCGTGCCGCATGCCTACTACTGGCGCGAGATGTACGTCCCGCAGGTCACGAGCGGCCCGAGCGCCGTCACGTGGTCGCCCGACGGGACGGAGCTGATCTACTCGATGCAAGGATCGCTCTGGCGCCAGCGAATCGGCTCCCGCGTGGCGCGGCAGCTCGCTACGGGCGATGGATACGACTACCAGCCCGACTGGTCACCTGATGGCCGCCTCGTGGTGTTTGCCCGGTATGCGCACGACGCCATCGAGCTGCAGCTGCTCGACCTCGCCTCGGGAAGCGTGCGTCCTGTTACCGCCAACGGCGCAGTCAACGTCGAGCCGCGCTGGTCGCCTGACGGCAGGCGCATCGCGTTCGTCTCGTCGGCCTACAACCGGCGCTGGCACATCTTCACGCTCGAGGTGGACGCGGGAGCGGCGGTGGAGGGGACGGTTACGCGGCTCACGGAGGACAACGACAGCCGGTTGCCGCGCTACTACTACAGCGTGTGGGATCACTACCTCTCGCCCACGTGGTCTCCGGACGGACGCGAGCTGATCATCGTTGCGAACCGCGGGCACATCCACGGGACCGGCGGCTTCTGGCGCATGACCGCCACCCCCGGCGCCCCGATGCGGGAGCTCAGGTACGAAGAGACCACTTGGAAGGCGCGACCCGACTGGTCGCCCGACGGAAAGCGCGTGGTCTACAGCTCCTACCTGGGACGCCAGTGGCAGCAGCTGTGGCTCATGACCAGCGAAGGCGGCGATGTCTTTCCGCTGACCTATGGAGAGTTCGACGCGACCGCGCCGCGCTGGTCGCGAGACGCCAAGCACATCGCCTACATCTCAAACGAAGGTGGGAACACCGCCTTGTGGGTGATCGACCTGCCGGGCGCCCAGCGGCGTCAGATCGTCGCCTCGGAGCGGCGCTACCGGGAGCCCGTCGGCCGGCTTCGGATCGTGGTGGTGGACGCCGCGGGGCGCCCGCTCGCGGCGCGGCTCGCGGTGGCCAGCGCTGACGGGCGGGCCTATGCGCCGGACGACGCGTGGCGCCACGCCGACGAGGCGTTCGATCGGGCCGAGCGCGCGTTCGAATACGGCTACTTCCACGCGGCCGGTACGGCCGAGCTGACGGTTCCGGCGGGAGCCCTGCGTGTGGCAGCTTGGCACGGACCGGAATACCGCGTGGCGCGCGCGGCTGTGACCATCCGCGCGGGACGGACGCTGACCCAGCGCCTGGTGCTCGAGCGGCTGGCGAACCTGCCGGCTCGCGGCTGGTGGAGTGGCGACCTGCACGTGCACATGAATTACGGGGGCGCGTATCGTAACACGCCGAGTCATCTTGCGTTTCAGGCACGAGCCGAGGACCTGCACGTGGTCGAGAATCTGATCGTGAACAAAGAGCAGCGAATCCCGGACATCGCGTACTTCCGCGTCGATCCCGATCCGGCATCGAGCCCTGGGTTCCTGCTCCTGCACGATCAGGAGTATCACACCAGCTACTGGGGGCACACGGGATTGCTGGGCCTTTCAGACCACTATGTGCTGCCCGAGTACGTCGGCTATCCCAACACGGCGGCCGCGAGTCTCTACCCGATGAACGCCGACGTGGCGGACTTGGCCCACGCGCAGGGCGCGCTGTTCGGATACGTGCACCCGTTCGACAGCAAGCCGGACCCGACCGACACGACGAAACGGCTGACCTACGAGCTCCCGCTGGACGCGGCGCTCGGTAAGCTCGATTACATGGAGGTGATGGGGTACTCAGACCACCTCATCACGTCCGGCATCTGGTACCGCCTGCTCAACTGCGGCTTCCGGATACCTGCGGGGGCCGGCACCGATGCGTTTCCGAACTTCGCGTCGCTGCGCGGGCCCCCGGGGTTGGTGCGCGTGTTCGTGCGCAGCGGGCCGGCGCTCGACCGCCGGAGCTTCCTGGCGGGCCTCAGAGCGGGCCGCACGTTCGTGACCAATGCCCCCCTGCTCGAGTTCACGCTAGGTGGACGCGAAATCGGCGATGAGATCCGTTTGCCCAGTGCCGGGCGGCTCACGGCTCGCGTCAACCTGCGATCGAGCGTCCCGATCGATCACCTCGAAATCATCGGCAACGGCGGCGTTGTCGCCACGATCCCGCTCAAGGGCGACCGCATGAGCGCAACCGAAACGGTCTCAATCCCCATCGCGAAGAGCGGTTGGTACGTGGTGCGGGCCTGGAGCGATCGGCCGGCGCTGCCGGTGCTCGATCTATACCCGTTCGGCTCGACCAGCCCGATTTACGTGCGGGTGGGCCGTGAGCCAGTGCGCTCGCCGGACGATGCCGCCTTTTTCGTGCGCTGGATCGACCGGCTGGACCAGGCGGTGCGGGCCCACGAGGCGTGGAACACGGCGGAGGAGCGAGAGCATGTATTGGGGCTGCTCGCACGGGCGCGGGCGGTGTACGCGGAGCATGAGGGCGCCCGCTAGGGCCGCACGAGCTCGATGTCACGCCTCACCGTGGCGGACGCACGACCCCGTGCCGTTACAGTGACCTCGATTCGGTAGGGACCGGGTGATATGCTGGAGAGGTCCACCGCCAGTGCCCTGCCTGCGACGGTAGGATTGTCGGGGTGGGGCACCAAGACCTCCGCCCACTCCAGGCTGACCTCCCGGCGTAGCGCCGCGAGGCCGATGGACTCGAACGCGTGACGCAGCCATCCAGTGCCGCGTCGCGTTACCGTGAGCAGTGTCGTCACCTCCTCGCCACGCGGGCTCAGCCCCTGCACCTCCCAGAACAGCCCCAGCGGCTGGTCCGAGCGGACCCGCGTCGTGGCCAAGGCGTGTGGCAGGACGGCGGCTAGATCAGTCGGCAGGGAATCGCTCCCCTCGAGCAGGAGGAGGTCCGACAGCGACGCGTGCTCCTCGAGCACGACACCGTAGCGCGCGCGAGCCACCCTGCGCTGCGCGGTGTCAACGACCTCGAGACTCAAAAGCTGGCGACCGCATGGCGCGGTCGCGGTGAGGACGTCGGGTCCGTCCAGGCGAGTCTCGTGGTCTCGGACGACCAGGTCGTGCTCATTGCGAGCGAGAACGAGGGCTGCGTGCGCCGGCCGGTGGGCGAGCACGGTGTCCCGGGAAAGGTCGTACGCCGCCACCACGACACAGGAGTCGCCCCGCCGGAAAACGGACAGCTGGTGGCCCAGGTCCGCAAACGACTTCGCGTAAACGGGCGCGTAGCGCTCCCGCGTTCCCGGCGCGTCGACACGCCAGTCCGTGGGTGATGACTGCCAGGGATCGTCGACCGCACGAGCGCCGGGTGTGAAACGGAATGCAGGGGAGCGGTCGTGTCCGGTGATGTTGGGCTCCGTCTGGCTAGCCAGAGATGTCGATGGCTGGCGCGACCACCACGTGGGCCATCCGTAGCGTAGCCACACGTCGCGGAGATCGTTCTCCCAATAGAGACCGAAGGTCGTGCGGCGGCCCTGCTCAATGCGGACCATCGTTTGGCGAGCGAAATGCTCCGTACGGCGGTCATTTATCAGGAGCGAGTAGAGCGGCTGCGCGAGCCACCACCAGCGCTTTTCGAACGCCGCGCGGCTGGCGCAGTCCAGTCCGCGATACCGGTCGGCGAGCTCACCCTCAAGAAGGGAAGTGACATCGCTCCAGCGGCACCGCTCGTCCTCGGGCATGGCGGCAAAGGCCGCCGAGAACATGCTGTCGGCCCCGGTGAAGTCACCTCTGACCTGCCCCACCAGTCCCCCCAACGCTGCGCACCACCACGCGACTGCCCGGCACTGCTCGACCGCACGGGCCGCGAGCCGGGGCTGACTGTCTTCCAGCGCGTAGCGCACCCGCTGACCCGCGATCCACTCGTCGCCGGGGAGGGCGGCGGCGGCTTCCTCAAGCGCGGCGAGGAGTCGGGCGCGCGCTTGACGAATCCGGGGTGGCTCCTCTGGCGCGCTATCTTCGTCCGCGCCGCTCTCATACCAGTACCGAAGTCTTCCGATGATCTCGTAGCGACCGCCGCTCGAACCGGAAGGTCGTTCTGGGAGGTTGGCCCGCCGGGTGATCTCGAACCCGTCTCGCGCCCGCTGCGCCGACTTGAGCACGGCGAGCGAGTCAGTCGCGCCGGACTGCCACGCGCCGCCACTGAGCCACAGGAAAAGGAAGACGTTCATGGATGCGCTCCCCTCCGCAACTTACGCCCCTTGTGGATGCCGCGCGAGCTTGACGCGAGGGCCGGGGGGGATAACATCGCCAAGATGGACATCCCGCGCGACTTCAACGCCGCCCGCTGGTTCGTCGACCGCCATATCGAGGAGGGCCGGGACGGCCGGCTCGCCATCATCCACGAAGGCCGCCGCCTCACCTACGGCGACGTGTATGCCGGGATGAACCGGCTGGGCAGCGGGCTGCGGCGGCTCGGCGTCGCGAAGGAACAGCGGGTGGTGCTACTGCTGCCCGACGGTCCGGAATTCGTGTGGAGCTTCTGGGGCGCGCTCAAGATCGGCGCCGTGCCGGTTCCGACCAACACGCTGCTCAAGCCGCGCGACTACGAATACATCCTGAGAGACAGCGGGGCGACGGTCGTGATTGCGGGCGAGTCGCTCGTGGCGGCCGTGGAGGAAGGACGCGCCCGCCTACCGGATCTCGCGCACGTGATAGTCGTAGGCGCGGCGGCGGCCGATGGGCTCGCCTACGCCGACCTGGTCGGCGCCGAGAGCGCTGAGCTGGCGCCCGCCGCCACGAGCAGCGATGACATGGCGTTCTGGCAATACACCTCGGGTACCACGGGGACGCCCAAAGCGGCCGTCCACCTGCACCACGACATGCTGGTGTGCTGCGAAGCGTTCGGCCGCCACGTGCTCGAGATCGGGCCGGAGGACCGCACCTTCTCGGTCGCCAAGTTGTTCTTCGCGTACGGCCTGGGCAACGCGCTGTACTTCCCGTTCCACGTCGCTGCCTCGACGGTGCTGTACTCGGGCCGTCCCGAGCCCGCGAAGGTGCTCGAGGTCATCACGCGGGAGCGCCCGACCCTGTTTTACGCGGTCCCTACCGCGTATGCGGCGATGCTGCAGGTGCCCGACGCCGAGCGCCTGTACGACCTCGGGTCGGTCCGGCTCTGCAGCTCGGCGGGAGAGCCGCTCCCGAAAGCCATTTACCAGCGCTGGCTCGACAAGTTCGGGCTCGAGATCCTCGACGGCATCGGCTCGACGGAGCTGTGCCACACGTTTATCGCGAACCGTCGCGGCCAGGTGCGCCCCGGCTCGAGCGGCACCGTCGTACCTGGCTACGAGGCGAAACTGGTAGACGATGCCGGCCGCGAAGTGGCAACCGGCGAGGCAGGCAATCTGATCGTCAAGGGAGACAGCGCGTGCGCGTGCTACTGGAACCAGCCCGAGCGCACCAAGCAAACGTTCGCGGGCGAGTGGGTGCGGACGGGCGACAAGTACACCCGGGACGCGGATGGCTACTTCTGGTACGCTGGTCGGACCGACGACATGATCAAAGCGGGCGGCATGTGGGTGTCGCCGGCGGAGGTCGAAAGCGCGCTCGCCGAGCATCCGGCCGTCGTGGAAGCGGGCGTGGTGGGTGCGGAGGACGGAGACGAGCTGGTGAAGCCGCTGGCGTTCGTCGTACTCGCGCGGGGCCACTCGGCGAGCCCGGCGCTCGAGACCGAGCTCAAGACGTTCGTGAAAGAGCGCCTGGCGCCGTACAAGTACCCGCGCTGGATCGTGTTCCTCGACGAGCTGCCGAAGACGGCGACGGGGAAGATCCAGAGATTCAAACTGCGGGAGATAGCAAAGCAGACGGACCGGGGGGGAACGGCTAGGTCGGAGGGTCCACGCTAGTGCTTCCGGTGCACCCCGCCCTGACGGGCGGGGCCATGGTGGGCATCCTGGTTGCGGATATACGAGATGACATTGGCCTCGCAACGCCTGCAGACCGAGAAGGCCGAGTATCCCTTCTGCCACGAGAACAAACTCAGGTGGGGGAACGTCTCGTGGATCCAGCGGGATGAATTGGCTTTGAGGGCATCGACGAGACTCGCGACGGAAGTGCGGGCAGATAAGGAAACGTAGATATGTGCTCCACACCAGAGACGCGAAGCCAGACGAATGTGTGCCGCACCGGACCACCTTAGCGGTGCGTTCGCGGTAGGTTCGGATCCGTTTTCTGCGCTCCCGCACCCAATATTGCAATCGATCATAGCCCCGCCCGTCAGGGCGGGGCTTGGGGGGACGGATGCGTCATGGTGCATGGCCCCGCCCGGAGGGCGGGGCGAATGGCGAGCGAAGCGCGGATTATTGCATCGCGGATTATTGCATTAGGAGAAGGAGAACGTCGTACAGCGCGTGCGTCCACGCCGTGATCCCGAACCCGCGCGCGAGATACAACGCCGAGAAGAACAGCCCCGCGACCATCCGGAACGCGAACGAATAGAGCTGCCAGCGATCCCCGTATGGCCCGATATAATGAAACGCCGAGAAAATCGCGGCGCCGGCGATAGTCGCCGCGATGCCGGCGGTGAGAGGGCGCCAGCCGAGCAGGCCTCGCGCGGCGGCGGCCAGCGCGCCCACGAGCAGCACGCGGAACAACAGCTCCTCGTAGATCCCAGCCCCCAGGGAGACCATCAGGCGGGTCCACCAGCCCATGTCGTGTCCCGGCCCGCCTGGGACGGCGAGCGTCTGCAGCATGCCGAGCACGCCGGAGGTGACGCTCCCGACCACGAAACCGAAGATGAGCGCCAGCGCGATCGACTCGCCCAGCATCGCGGCAAACACGCGACCTCGAAGCCGTGATCCGTGCTCGCGCATGTCGCGCGCGACGAGCCACAGACCGGCCCCGATCAGGCAGATCATGAAGAGCGGCGGGCCCCACGCACCCGCCACGGCGGTGAACAGGGCTTGCAAGATTACGTCCGCGCCGTTGCGGATGGAGCGCTCGCCGTGCGCCAGCAGGACCGCGAGCAGCTGGTAGAACAGCAACAGCGGGAGCGCGAATAACAGGCTGTAGCGCGGGGCGCGACTGACTTGCCAATAGGAGGATGGGGAAGTGAAGGTGGTGCCAGTCATAGGGCCAGGAATCTATCGACGGTGCGTCGCTTGCGACGGTTTCGAGTGGCCGGTATGCTACCGCGCCATGAAATACGCTCACCCTCTCCTTACCCTCCTCGTTCTCGCACCGGGCAGTTCCCACGGACAACGTCCTGAGCGGGGCCGGGACCTGGGCATCCCCTTCGAAGGCACGACCGGCCCCCTCAACGCCATCACCGACGTGGCTGGCGTCGAGGTGGGCCACCGCACGCTCGTGGCGGGGAGCGGCAAGGTCGTGGTGGGGAAGGGCCCCGTTCGGACGGGCGTCACCGCGGTCTTCCCCCGCGGCAGGGACTCCAACGACCCGGTGTTCGCCGGCTGGTTCACCATGAACGGCAACGGCGAGATGACCGGGACGACCTGGGTCGAGGAGTCGGGGTTCCTGTGGGGCCCCGTGATGATCACCAACACCCACTCGGTCGGCGTGGTGCGCGACGCGGTGATCGAATGGGTCGTCCGCGCGGGGCGCATGCAGAGTGACGAATGGTCGCTGCCCGTGGTGGCGGAAACGTGGGACGGCGGACTCAACGACATCAACGGCTTTCACGTCACCAAACAGGATGCCTGGGCCGCGATGGATAGCGCCCGCGGCGGTCCCGTCGTCGAGGGCAGCGTCGGGGGCGGCACGGGGATGGTCTGCAATCAGTTCAAGGGAGGGATCGGGACATCCTCCCGGCGGCTCGAGGCAACGGATGGCGGGTACACCGTGGGGGTCCTGGTGCAGTGCAATTACGGGAGGCGCCGTTACCTCCGCATCGCCGGCGCGCCGGTCGGTCAGGAGATCGCGGACCTGGTGCCGTGCCGCGTCCCGTGCAGCGGTCCGCGGTCCGGAGTGGCAGCTGCCATCCCCCCTGACGTCGGATCGATCATCATCGTCGTCGCCACCGACGCTCCACTCCTGCCACACCAGCTGAAGCGCCTGGCCCGGCGGGCCGGACTGGGCGTGGGCAGGCTGGGCGGAGTCGCGTCCAACTCATCGGGCGACATCTTCATCGCGTTCTCGACGGCCAACGCCCGCGCCTCCCGCGATTCCGGGCTCGCGCAAGTCTCGATGGTGTCGAACGACCAGATCACGCCGTTGTTCGAGGCGACGGTGCAGGCCACCGAGGAGGCGATCGTCAATGCCATGCTCGCGGCCCGCACCATGACCGGCGCCGACGACCTCACGGTGTACGCCCTCCCGCACGACCGGCTACGGGCCGTGCTGCGCAAGTACGGCCGGCTCGGTCCATAGTGGCCAAGAACGGCTCGTTCCCCTCGCTCAGGGCGGTCGATTTGCGTGTCCGCCCGCTCGCGCGCGCCGAAACGATCCCGTCGGCCTGGTACACGGACCCGCGGTTCCACGCGCTCGACCGCGACGCGATCTTCGCCACCACGTGGCAGCAGGTGGCCGACACCCATCAGCTCGCGCAGCCCGGCGACCACGTGATCGCCGACGTGGCGGGCGAGCCGATCATTGTGGTGCGGGGGAAGGACGGCGCGCTGCGCGCGTTCTTCAACGTATGCCGGCACCGCGGTGGCCCGCTCGCCATGAAGGACGGCACCGCGGACATGCTGATCTGCAAGTACCACGGCTGGACCTACCGGCTCGACGGCATGCTGCGCGGCGTGCCGCATTTCAATCGCGTGGAGTTGTTCGACAAGCGCGACTACGGTCTCACGCCCGTGCACCTGGCGGAGTGGGAGGGGCTGGTGTTCGTGAACCTGGGGGAGCGTCCCAAGCCGCTCGAGACCTACCTGAAGGACATCCGGGAGCGCGTCGCGCCGACGCACATCGGCAAGCTCACGTTCGCCCGACGGGTCGAGTACGACGTGCGGGCCAACTGGAAGGTGTACGTCGATAACTATCTCGAGGGCTATCACGTGCCCTACGTGCACCCCGAGCTGTACTCGCTGTACGACTACGAGGGGTACGTGACCGAGGTGCACGACTGGTACTCGGTGCAGGTGGGGCCGCTGACCGGGAACTCGAACGTCTACACGGCGGGCGGGGGCGAGGCGCTGTATTACCAGGTCTTCCCGAACCTGATGCTCAACGTCGTGCCGGGCCGGCTGCAATCGAATCTAGTCGTCCCCGTCGCGCCCGATCGCTGCAAGGTGATCTTCCGCTATTACTACGACGATGTCGCGTCGGCCGCGGCGCGCCAGCGGATCGAGGCCGACATCGCGTTCTCGGACAAGGTGCAGCACGAGGACGCGGAGATCTGCGAGCGGGTGCAGCAGGGGCTTGGCTCCCGGGCGTACGACAAAGGCCGCTTCTCCGTGCGATTCGAAGCAGGCGTCTACCACTTCCAGAGCCTCCTGAAGCACGCCTACCGGACCTGGCTCAAGCGCTGATGGCGGACCTCAAGCGCCAGCTGGGATTGCTCGATTCCACGATGATCAACGTGGGGACGATCATCGCGTCCGCGATCTTCATCGTGCCGAGCGTGATCGCCCTCAATCTGGGTGCGTCGGTGCCCACGATCCTCGTGTGGGTGGTGGGCGGCGTGGTTTCACTGCTGGGCGCTCTCTCTGCAGCCGAGTTGGGCGCAGCCATGCCCAACGCAGGCGGCATCTACGTGTACCTGAGCAGGGCCTACGGACCGCTGTGGGGATACCTGTACGGCTGGTCGAGCGGCGTCGTGATCAACCCCGCCTCCATCGCCGCGATCGCGCTCGGATTCGCGACGTACGTCGGATTTTTCTTTCCGCTCGGTGACGGCGGTGTCCGGACCGTCGCGGTGGCGTCGATCATGGGGCTCACCCTGCTCAACTCGCTCGGCGTCAGGCTCGGAGCGATCACGCAAAACGTGCTCACCCTGACCAAGATCGGGCTCGTGATCGTCCTGATCGTCGTCGGATTCGTGCTGCCCGGCGGCAGCGCCGCGAACCTGGCGCCGCTCTGGTCCGACGCGCCGCTCGGCAAACAGATCGCGTCGTTCGGGGTCGCGCTGGTAGCGGTGTTGTGGGCCTACGACGGATGGATCGAGATCACTTACGTCGGGAGCGAGGTGAAGGACCCGGAGCGAAACATGCCGCGCTCCATCATCCTGTCGACATTCATCGCCATCGCGCTGTATTGCTTGGTGACGGCGTCGTTCGCCTACGTGCTCTCGCCGGCGAAGATGGGCGCGTCGTCCCTCGTGGCGTCCGATGCGGCGAAGGTCACGCTCGGGGCCGCCGGAGCGGGTCTCGTGGCCGTGGCGATCATGACCGCCACGCTCGGCTCCAACAACGGGATCGTGTTGACGGCGGCGCGCGTACCGTACGCGATGGCGCGCGACGGCCTGCTGCCGCGCTGGCTGGCGACTGTGCACCCGCGCTTCCTCACGCCGATTCCGTCGCTCGCCGTACAAGCGGTCGTGGCGATCGCCTTGACCCTGATTTCAACCGACCCGTCGTGGAAGAACACGTACAATCATCTCTTCACGTACGTGGTCCTGGCGGAGTTCGTGTTCTACGGCATGTCGTGCGGCGCGGTCATCGTGCTACGGCGCAAGGAGCCCGCCATGGTGCGCCCCTACAAGGCGTGGGGCTATCCCGTCACGCCCATCGTCTTCATTCTCTTCGCGCTGTGGCTGTTGTACAACACCGCCCGGGAGCAGCCGGGGGACGTGGCGATGAGCACGCTGCTCGTGCTCGCCGGGTTGCCGCTCTACTGGTGGCAGCGCAGACTCACCGCCCGGGCGGCGCCGACTGCCTGACGCTGCTACTCGTCGTCCGCGCCTGGCTTCTGCAGGCGCTGCAGCGCCGTTTCCACGTCTTTCCGGGTATCCGGGTACTTGAGCGTGCCCACGGCTGCCTGCAACCGCGGGATCCCGAGCTGACGCGGCACCGTAAACTGGAACGCCTCCACCACCCAGCGCCGCACCGCCCGGCGCTCGTCGTTCAGGTGCGCGGTGAGCAGCTCGAGCGCGTGAGCGCTGCCGCGGGCCGCGAGCGCCGCCAACACATGTGCCGCGAAGCGGTGCGTGGCGAGCAGCGTCTCGAGGCGCGGGATGGCACCGGTATCTCCCGTCTGCGCGATGATGCGATAGGCCGCCTCTTGGATGACGTCCTGGTACGATGGTGTGGCGAGCCCCCAGGCGATGGCGCTATCGCGCGCCGTCGAGTCGGCGCGGACCAGCGCCGTGAGCGCCGCGGCGCGCACTTCGTAGCTCGGGTCGGTTTGGAACGTGGCGCGCGCGAGCTCCGCGGCCCGCGCACCGCCCCGCTGACCCAGCGCCGCTACGCCTGCGCGCCGTACCTGCGCCGAGGTATCCCGCAGCGCGGCCGCGAGCGGCGCCGCGGCGCTCGCCCCGCGTACCTCGCCCAGCGCCTCGACCGCCCCGGCGCGCGTGCGGAAGTAATCGGCCCCGGTCGCGGCCTCGACCAGCGCCGCCACGGCCGCCGCGTCCGCCGGACGCTGCGCCAGCTGCTCGATCGCCCACTGGCGGTTCCAGAGATCGGGGTCCCGCTTGAGCTGCGTGGCGAGCCAGGCGGTCGGCTGGTCGAACGTCAACTCCTTGAGAATCGTGTTGCCGTCGTCGAACACCACCATCGTCGGAGCGCCGGCGAGCCCCGGGATCTCGATCGTTTGTTCGCGGGCCGCGAGCTCGATCTGCCGCACGACATCCCCGCCCGCGGTGCCCACGCGAATCGTCACCGGCATGCGGAACGCTTTTGGGGTCTCGAACGCGAGGCCGGTGGTGTCCGCCTTGGATGAGTCCTTCTGCATTTGCTTTACGGTGAGGGTCAGCTTTCCCGCCGCCGTGTCGTACGCCGCCGTCACCCCGAAACGGGGGTGCCCAGCGTCGTACACCCATTGGCTCCAGAACCAGTCGAGATTCTCGCCCGTCGCGTCGAGCACCGCCTGGCGCAGGTCGTCCGAGGTCGCGTTTGCCAGCGCGTGCCGGGTGAGGTACAGGTGCAGCGACGCCCAGAACCGCTCGGGGCCGAGGTAGCGCTGGAGCATGCGCAGCACCAGCGCGCCTTTGGGATACACGTTGTTCGAGCCGAGCGCCGCGAGCGGCATGCGGCGCCGCCGGTCGATCTCGAGATACTGGTGGTACTCGTCGAGGTAGTAGTCGTCCTCGACTTGGGGCCCGAGCTTCACGCGCCAATACTGTCCGGGCAGGAACTCGGCGAAACCCTCGTTGAGCCACATGTTGGCCCAGTTCTCGAGGGTCACGTAGTCGCCGAACCATTGGTGGGCCAGCTCGTGAGGAATCAGGATCCATTGATACCACGGCCGGTCGACATAGGCGCGGTCGTCGGGCAGCCAGTCGATGAGCGTGGTCGCGCTCACGTTCTCCATCCCGCCGAAGAAATCGGCGACCGTGGTCTGCGCGTACTTGGCCCAGGGGTAGCGGACGCCGGTCAGCCGGGAGTAGACCTCCATCATGTCCGGCGTGACGCCGAACAGCCGGCGGGCGCGACTCGAGTCCGCGCGGTACACGTAGTACTCGACCGGAATGCCGCGCCAGGTGTCGGCCAGGCGGACCAGGGGCGCGACGATGAGGGACACGAGATAGGTCGCGCTGCGTGGGTCCTGACGCCATGTGACGGTGTGCGTCCCGTCGGGCTTCTTTTGGTCGGCCACCAGCCGGCCGTTCGAAACCACCGTGTACTGCTGCGGCACAGTGGCGGCTAGCTCCCAGGTCATCTTGTCGTTCGGGAAGTCGTAGGTCGGGAACCA
>DATNOH010000056.1:0-15795 GCA_035601435.1 Gemmatimonadales bacterium
ACGGGCATCATGACATTGAGCTCGAGCTGCCCCGCCTCCGCCGCCGCCGCGATCGTGACGTCGTTTCCGAGCGCCTGATAGCACACCATGTTCACCATCTCGGCGATCGACGGGTTCACCTTCCCGGGCATGATGCTCGAGCCCGGTTGGACCGGAGGCAGGACGATTTCGGCCAGCCCGGTCCGCGGGCCCGAGGCGAGCAGCCGGAGATCGCTCGCGATCTTGCCGAGGTCCATCGCGTAGGTGCGCAACGCCCCCGAGAACGCCGCCGCATCCCCCATGGACTGCATCAGCTGGACGCGGTCCTTCCCTTCGCGCAGGTCGAGGCCGGTGATGGTCCGCAATTGCTTCACCATCAGGGCCGGGTACGCAGGCTCGGCGTTCAGGCCCGTCCCGACTGCCGTGCCGCCGATGCCGAGGTCGCGCAACCCATCGGCGGCCTGGGCGACGCGGTCCGCGCCGCGCTCGATGGTGTGGCCGTAGGCGGCGAACTCCTGGCCCAGGCGAATGGGCGTCGCGTCCTGCAGGTGGGTGCGCCCCGACTTGAGGATCCTGTCGAACGCCTTGCTCTTCGTGAGGAAAGCCCGTGCCAGCCGGCCCATGGCCTCGAGCAGCGCCGGCAGCTCCGCCAGAGCCGCCAGCCGGATCGCCGTGGGGATCACGTCGTTGGTGGACTGGGCCATGTTGACGTGGTCGTTCGGATGCACCGGCTTGTACTCGCCTCGCTTGCCGCCCAGCAGCTCGTTCGCGCGGTTGGCGAGGACCTCGTTAGCGTTCATGTTGTGCGACGTCCCCGCGCCCGCCTGGTAGGGATCCACGACGAAATGCTGGCGGTGCTGGCCGGCCAGGATCTCGTCCGCCGCCTGCGCGATCGCGTCAGCCAGCTTCGGGTCGAGACGCCCGGTCTGCTTGTGCGTGAGGGCAGCGCCTTTCTTGATCCAGACGACCGCGGTCACGAACGGCTGGAGGGGGAGCAGCTGAGAAATGGGGAAATTCTGGCGGGCCCGCTCGGTCTGAACGCCGTAGAGCGCGTCGGCGGGAACGGGCAGCTCGCCCAGGGAATCTCGCTCGATGCGGGTCGCGCTCATCGCCTCCGTCCGTTCGGTCACGGCGCCGTCGGTCTCGAACCAGGAATCGCCCATGGATACCCAGGATCTGCTGCAGCATCTGCCCGATGAGGCCCGCTTCTCGGACACCAAGATGACGAAGGTGGACTGCTTCCGCTCGGACCGCCTCCTGGTGGGCCTGAATTGCTTCGAGCCGGGACAGGAGCAGAAGCCGCACACGCACGCTGGCGCCGACAAATTCTATTTGGTTGTGTCGGGAAAGGCGAGGTTCGTGGTCGGCGGCCGCACGATCGAGGCGCGGCCGGGAGATCTGGTGCTGGCGCCGGAGGGCGTGCCGCACGGAGTCGAGCGCGCGCTGGAACGGACCGTCGTGCTGGTCGCGATCGCCCCGGCACCCTGATCACTTCGTGGGCTCCACCCTCAAGCTGTCGTTGAATCGATTGAAGTACTCCGTCATACCGATCACAAGCGTGAGCTCGACGATCTGACCCTCGTCCCACGCCGCGCGCAGCTTCGCGTACACGTCGTCCGTCACGCGATGCCCCGAAACATGCACCACGTCGGCGTACGCGAGCGCGGCCTGCCACCCGGGCTCCAGCTGCTCGATCGACCCCCGCCCTCCACGGTCCTGGATCGCCTCGACCAGCTCGGCGCTCGCGCCTTTCTGTCTTGCCAAGACAGTGTGGGAGGTGAGTCAGTAGCGACAGGCGTTCAAGTGGGAGATACGCACCCACAGGAGCTCCTTCAGAAGCGGGGGCACGCTGCCCTCGTTCATTACGGTACGGAAGTGCGCGATCAGGGTTCGCAGGTGGCTGGGCCGCAGCGCCACCGTGCGGAACATGTTGGGAATGTTGCCCCGCTCCTTCAGGTACGTCTCGAGAATCGGCCGCACTTCGGGGGCGGCCTGGTCCGGGGTCAGCGGCCTGATCCGGGGTGTCGTCATTGAGGGTCGTCCTTTCGCTTTCCCCAACCGATCTTGAACATCTGCACCGCGGCGTGGTAGCCCACGGAGCGCACCAGGGCGTACGCGCCGATGATGGTGAGCAGAACGGCCGTGTAGAAGCGCCACAACAGCAGCATGGTTACCTGGCGGGCGCCGAAATCCCCGGCGAACCCGTTGAGGAAGGCCACCTCGAGTCCGCCGCCGCCCGACGGGAGCGGGACCACCAAGGGAGCATGGAGCAGCGCGAGCGCGCCGAAGAACATCTGGGCGAAGGGAGGAGCGTGCGGCATACCCCAGGCGAGCGCCGGGAGGATAAGCGCGCGGGCGGCGATGCTCACCACGGTCAGTAGCGCCCCCGCGCCGAGCGCCCAAAATGGGGCGCGGCGCACGTGCGCCCACGCGACGCGCCATTGGCGGCGCACGCGGTGGCTCACAAACCCTGAGCGCACCAGACGCTGCAGCAGATACACCGTCACTAAGATAAGGAGTACGGTAATCTCGATCGTCACGAGCTCGCCGGCCCGATGGTGCCGCAGCCAGACGCGTGCCGCGTCTCGCCAGTCGGGCACGTAGTAGGCCACCAGCGCGCCAGCCGCGAATACGAACACAGGCCATTCGCAGGCGACCTCGACGCCGATCGCAACGATCGCCGTGACCGGTCGCAGGCCGGCCTCGTGGAGTCCCAGGAAGCGAGCCGGCTCGCCGCCCAGCCGGTTGGGCGTGAGCTGGGAGGCCGCTTCGCCGTAGAGGTTCAGCCGGAAGGCATCCCTGAACGAGAGCCGTCCCCCCGCGGTCCACACGGCGAGCTGGATCCGCCAGGCGCGGACCAGACAGTCCACGCCCAGGAGCGCGAGCGCGAGCAGATGATTCATCGGTTCAGTCGGAGCAGTCGCCTAACGGATAGATAAAGCCGCAATTCGGGCAGGGGCTCTTACACCCCAACGGCTTGGGTCGCACCTCGGCGCCGCAGCGCAGGCAGGTGGGCCGCGGCCTAGCCGAGGCGGTAGGCGCCGGTGAGGAAGGGATTGGCGCGGCGCTCGCGTCCGACGGTGGTTTCCGGTCCATGCCCGCTGTACACGATGGTCGAATCGGGCAGCGTAAGCAACTCGCGCTCGATGCTCTTCACCAAGGTATCGAAGTCGCCTCCGGGCAGGTCGGTCCGCCCGATCGATCCCTGAAACAGTACGTCGCCGCCGAACGCCACCCCCTGCCCTGCGAACACGACGCTGCCGGGTGAATGGCCCGGCGCGTGACGGACGCGGAAGGCGAGTCCGCCGATTCGCAGCTCGTCGCCGTGGGCCAGCTCGCGGTCCGGCGGGGGCAGCGGCTCGGCGCGCATAGCGAAGGCGATCGCCTGGTCCGGCGCGCGGTCGTACAGCGGGCGGTCCGCCGGATGCAGGTAGATCGGGGCCCCGGTGTCGGCCTTGAGCCGCGGGACGCCCAGCACGTGGTCGATGTGCGCGTGGGTCAGCCAGATCCCGACGGGCCGCACGCCTTCGGCCTGCAGCTTGTGGGCGATCATTCCCGCTTCCTCCCCGGGATCGATGATCGCGCACTCTCGCGACGCTTCGTCGATCACGAAGTAGCAGTTCTCGACGAACTGGCCGTTGGGAATCTGAACGATGCGCACCGGCTAGTCGGGGAGCGTCGCGAGATACTTCTCGACCGCGATCGCGGCCGTGGTGGCATCGCCGACGGCGGTCGTGATCTGCCGCGTCAGCTGGCTGCGCACGTCGCCGGCCACAAACAGACCCGGGATCGAGGTCATCATCCGCTCATCGGTGAGGAAGTAACCCCCGGCGTCGTGCTTGAAGTGCCCCTCGACCAGGCTGGTGTTGGGGTTGAACCCGATGAAAATGAACACGCCGCCGACCACGAGGTTCGACCGCTCTCCCGTCACCGCGTCCGCCAGCTCGAGGTGATGCACACCGCGCTCGGTGCCGGCAATCTCCAGCACCTGCTTGTTCCAGATCATTTCGATCTTGGGATTCGCGAACGCGCGCTCCTGAAGGATCTTGGATGCGCGCAGCTGGTCGCGACGGTGCACGATGTAGACCTTCGACGCGTAGCGCGTGAGGTAGTCGGCCTCCTCGACCGCGGCGTCTCCACCCCCAACCACCGCCAGCACCTCGCCCTTGAAGAACGCCCCGTCGCACACCGCGCAGTACGACACGCCCTTCCCTGCGTAGTCCTTCTCTCCGGGCACGCCGAGCTTCACGGGAGTGCCGCCGGCTGTGAGAATCACGGCCGGCGCGCGATAGGTCTTGCCCCGCGCCGTGGCGACCTCGAACCAACCATCCTCGGTCTTGCGAACATTCTCCACCGTATCGGTGACGATCTCCCCGCCGAACTTCTTCGCGTGCTCCGCCATCTTCTGCGCCAGCTCCCACCCTTTGATGCTCTCGAACCCGATGTAGTCCTCGATCAAGTCGGTATTCAAGAGCTCGCCGCCCGGAGCCCCCCGCTCGATTGTCAGGGCTTTGAGCATGCCGCGACCGGCGTACATCGCAGCGCACAGCCCGGCGGGCCCCGCGCCCACGATGATCACGTCGTATCCGTGCTTAGTGTGGTCCTTCATCCGTCCTCAGGTCTCCGTGGGCCACCCGCAGCTCCAGTCGTGGCGGCGCACCATCGCTGGTGAGCGCTCGCGCCAGCTGCTCGCGAAACCGCACGGTTTCGATTTCGACATCGGTATGCTGCGGACCCGCCAGCTTCTCGAGTGCCGACCCGCCCACCACCACGACGCCGTGCCGGTTCCCCCGCTCCCGATGGAGCAGCGCCGCCGCGGCCTGGATCAATCCCTGCCAAACGCGTGCCGCGACCTGGTCGCCGTCACTAATAATAGAACGCCAGACGGTTTCCAAGGCTTCATGGGCGAGCCAATACTCCCCGGCGTTGAACAGGTCGCGAGCGTGGGTGACGTGTGCCCGGCGGAGTTCCGGAGTCACGCCGCCCCTATCCGCAACAGGTTCAGGGCTCCGTGACACGAGCTGATCGTCCCCACTAGCACGGCCGCCGCCGAGCCCGTCTCGCCCGCGGCCCGCACCAGCGCGTCGCCCTCGAGCACGGCGTCCACGGCGAAGGTGCCGACGCCGAACACGTGATGGCGGCACACGAACAGTGCCGGCCCATGCACCGCCTCGCCCGCCGCCCGCAGCCGCTCCGCCAGCCCGCGCACGGCATCGCCCATTTCCCAGGTCCGCGCCCTCCCGATGGCCGGGCAGACCGCGGGCTCGACGCAATGCGTGGGGCAGATCCAGTCGGCGAACGAGACATACCGGGTTCGGTCCGGTCCGGTGCGGTCGTACGGCGTTCCCGGCGTACCGGGCACGGGGGCGACGTCCACGGCGCGGCCGGGCCACCGCTCGCGCGCACGGTCCAGCAACCACTGGAACATGAGGTGCGGCATGAGCGGCGATGGCACGATGTAGTCTTGCGGCTCGCCCGCCGCCGTCGGTGCGGCTTCGCCCAGCAGCTCGCGGAAATAGTCGTCCCACTCCCGCGCCACGAAGACGCGGTCCGGTGCCTCGCCCAGCTCCACCCGTGCCCTACAGGCGGGGTCGCGATCGACGACCACCACGCGACGGAAACGCGCTTTGCCCCGTTCCTTGGCCTTGGCCAGCTGCCCCGCGTAGAAGGTCCCGTAGCAGCCGCCACCCACGACCGCCACGTCGCGCATGATGACCGCACCGGTCACGCCTAAACGTCTCCGCCGGTAACCGCGAGGATTTCGCCGGTCACGCCGTGCGCTTCGTCGCTTGCGAGGTACAGCACCGCGGCCACGAGCTCGTCGAGCTCCACCCAGCGGACCTTGGCGCTTTGCATCTGCGCGAGATTGTCGGCCGTTTTCATGGTGCCGGGTGCGACGGCGTTCACGCGGATGTGGTCGTCGCGAAGCTCCTTCGCCAAGGCGCGGGTGAGCCCGGCCACGGCGGACTTGGCGGCGGTGTAGGCGGCGAGCTGACTCTGCGGCTTCAGGACCGCCGCGGAGGCGAAGTTCACGATGGCCCCGCCGCCGCGGTCGCGCAGCGCGGGGATCGCGGCCTGCGACACGTAAAACGCCGTCTTGACGTTGATCGCGAGCTCGAGGTCCAGCCGGTCGGGCTTGAGGTCGAGCACCGGGCCGTAGCTGACGAGCCCGCCGGCGACGTTCACCACGACGTCCAGGCCTCCAAAGCGCTCGCCCGCCCCGGCGACCGCCCGCCGGGCCGCGTCCGGCGTGGTGAGATCACCCGCAACGGCGTGGACGGAGAAGCCCTCGGCCGTGAACTCCTTGGCCCGGTCGGCGAGACTGGCCGCGTTGACGTCCGCGATGACCAGCTGGGCGCCGGTGCGGCCAAACCCGCGGGCGACGGCATGGCCGATCTGACCCAGGCGACCCACGCCGGTAATGAGCGCGACCTTGCCCCGAAAGTCAGGCGGCATGCGCGACGATCTCGTCCACGGGAGGGGTGCCGCGCCGCGCGAAGGCGACCGTGCCGTTCCGCTGCACGACGTACACCGAGCGCTGGATGCCCTTGTCATCGTCCTTCAGCGCGTGGTAGGCCCGGGCGATCACGCGGTCGGGGTCCGAGAGCAAGGGGAAGTTGAAGCGCAGCTTCGCCACATAGCTCGCGTGGGCTTCCACACCGGCGGGGTTCACACCGAACGGCTGTATGCCAGCCTTCTGGAACGTCGCTATCTCATCGCGCACGGCGGAGAGTTGGCGGTTTCAGCCAGGGGTGTTGTTTCCGGGATAGAAGACCAGCGCGACCTGTTCGGTCTTGAGGAGGTCGGCCAGGCGGTAGGTCTTACCATCCGACCCGGCGGCGGTGAACAGGGGGGCCTTGCTGCCGACGGCCAGGAGCTCGCTCACGAGATTCCCCTGCGGTTTTGCACAACGTTTTCGCTTGACGGCGTCGCTCGATGCGCCTCAAGCTTCTCGAGCCACTCGAAGGGAACGTCCAGCCCGCCAAGCGGCGCGTGAGAATCGCCCAGCTCCTGGTCGCCGTGCCAGTCCGACCCGCCGCTGATGGCCATGCCGAGACGCTGTGCAATTCCGGTGAGCCGGCGCTCCGTGCCGGGAGAATGGCTCGGGTGCCGCACCTCGAGGCCGTCGAGACCCTCCTCGTGGAACTGCCGGATCTGGCCTTCGGTGCCGTGGTCGCCGAGGTGGGCGGCGACCGCGACCCCGCCCACCGCATGCACCAGCTCCGCGACCTGCGACAAGGTCGGGAGCGGCTTCTCGACATAGGCCGGCCGGCCCCGGCCCAAATAGCGCGCGAACGCGTCGTTCATGTCGTAGCACACACCACGCTGCACCAGGACTCGAGCCACGTGGGGCCGACCCAGCGCCCCGCCGTCCGCGACGCGCACGACGTCCCCGAGCTCGATGGCGACGCCCAGCCGCCGCAGGTGCGCCACGATCTGCTCGGCGCGACGGTGCCGCGCGACGCGCGTGCCAGCGAGGAATTCCCCGAGCCGGGCATCACCCGGCGGCAGAAAGTAGGCAAGCAGGTGGAGCTCGCCCCAGGGCGCCTTCACGCTGAACTCGCAGCCGGACACAACGCGCACGCCGAGCGGCTCACCCGCGCGAGTCGCCTCGGGCACGCCGGCGGTGGTGTCGTGGTCGGTCAGTGCGATCGCCGCCAGACCCGCCGCGTGCGCCCGCCGCGCGACCTCGGCGGGAGGATACTCCCCGTCCGACGCCGTGGAATGACAATGCAGATCAACGCGCGCCGTATGCAGCCTCCGGAGCGGTCCAGGCCGGCTGCGATTGCCGGAACAGCTCCACCAGCTCCCGATCGGAGAGCTCGGCGAGCGCGGCGTCGGGACTGCGGCTGCCCACGGGCGCGTAGCGGGTGAAGCGACGCCGCCGCTCGGGTCCTGTGCCCAGCTCAAACACCACGCCGAACTGGTCGCGGTCGTACACGGTCACCCGCCCTGACGGCGCCACCTCCCACGTTTCCCCGTCGACGACGATCGTTCGTCCGGCCATGGCCGCTTCCCTATGCCTCGGTGGGGGTCGCGAGAGAGACCTCGGTCCACAGCTCCCAGGCATCCGGGGCATAGATCCCGAGGCTTTGCAGCCGTTTCTCGAGCTTGATCTCCTCTGGCAGCCGCGACGCCTGAGCCCGGTGCGACATCTCGGTCTGGCTTTCGGAGAATTCCGTGAAGAGCTGCGGGTCCTTGGCGTTGCGGAACACCCAGATCCGCTGGCCGCGCGCGTCGGCGAACTGACACAATTCCCGCAGGGTGGCGAGGTAGTCCGCCTCGTTGGTCGGGGGCACGCGCACCCGCGCCGCGGTGAGCACCTTGGGCATGGCTAGATCGCTCCCTCGGGGAAGTCCTCGAGCGCGCGCTTCACATCGGCGAGGAACCGGTCCGCGTCGGCGCCGTCCACGACGCGGTGATCGTAGGACATGGAGACCATGCCCATGGTGCGGATCGCGATCGTGTCGGTGCCGTCCGGCAGCGTCACTACTTTGGGACGCTTCTCGATCGCGCCCACGCCGAGAATGGCCACTTGCGGCTGGTTGATGATCGGAGCCCCCGCGTACGACCCGAACACGCCGGGGTTGGTGATGGTGAAGGTGCCGCGCTGGATCTCGTCGGGGAGCAGCTTCTTGGAGCGCGCGCGCTCGCCCAAGTCGTTGATCGCGCGGGCCAGGCCGCCGAGCGAGAGCTCGTCAGCGCGCTTGACGACCGGCACGATGAGCCCCCAGTCGAGCGCCACCGCGATTCCGATGTTCACATCGCCCCGATAGATGATGTTGTCGCCCGAGACCGCAGCGTTCACCACGGGGTGCTTCCGCAGATTCTCGGCGCACACCTTCGCAATAAACGCGAGGTACGTGAGATTCACGCCGCGCTCGCTGTAGGCGGCCCTGTGTTTGCGGCGGAGCTCGGCCACACGACTGTAGTCGATCTCGAAGAAGCTGGTCACGTGCGCGGAGGTACGACGCGACATGATCATGTGATCCGCGGTGATCTTGCGGATCTTCGAGAACGGCTCGACCCGATCGCCGGGCCACGCCTCGACCACGGGGTGCTCGACGGGGCCCACGGAAGGGAGCGGGGAGCGGGGAGCGGTACCCGTAGGTGTCGAGACCGGCACGCCGCGCTCGATGAAGCCCAGAATGTCTTGTTTGGTGACCCGGCCGGCGAAGCCGCTCCCCGGGATCGCGGAGATGTCGACTTGATGCTCCGCGGCGATCTTGCGGACCAGGGGCGTAGACTTGCGGCGCAGGCGCTCCTCGGCGGTCTCAGCCCCGTCGCCTTTGGGAGGGACGGGGGACGAGGAACGAGGGACGGGTGCCGGGGCCGCAGCAGGAACGGCGCCTCCCGGAGTAGCGGGCGCCCGTTGGGCTGCTGCGACGGGAGGCGCCGTGACGGCTGCGGCCGGGGGCGCCGCGGGTGAAGCCGCCGCGGCGGCTGCCGCCGTCGCCGCGGCCTTGTCCGTTTCGATCACCGCCACGAGCGTCTGTACCGGGACGGTCTGTCCCTCCTGGACCTTGATCTCGGCCAGCACGCCGGCACTGGGCGCCGGGATCTCGGCGTCCACCTTGTCGGTCGAGATCTCGAACAGCGGCTCGTCCCGCTTCACCTCGTCGCCGAGTTTCTTGAGCCACTTGCTCAAGGTCCCTTCGGCGATGGACTCGCCCATCTGGGGCATCAGGACGTCTACGCGTGCCATAGAGTCTCCATCAATACGCCGCAAGCCATCTTGCAGCCTTCACGATGTCATCTGTTTGAGGCAGCACGAAATCCTCCAAGGTCGGCGCATAGGGCAGCGGCACGTCGTGCGCGGTCACCCGCATGATGGGGCCGTCGAGCCAGGCGAACGCCTGCTCGTTGATGCGCGCGGCGATTTCGCCGGCGAGGCCACCAGTGCGCGTGTCTTCGTGCACGATGAGCACCTTGTTGGTCTTCTGCACCGACCGCATGATCGCGGCGTCGTCCATCGGCAACAGCGTCCGCAGATCGAGTACCTCGACCGAGAGACCGTCGTCCTTCGCCAGCTGGTCGGCCGCCTCGAGCGACTTCCACACCGTGGCCCCGTAGGTGACGATGGACAGGTCTTTTCCCTCGCGGGCGAGCCGCGCCTCACCGATCGGCGTGAGGATCTCCTCCTTTTCGGGCAGGGTCTCCTTGATCCGGCGGTACAGCCACTTGTGCTCGAGATAGATGACCGGGTCCTCGTCCCGGATGGAGGCCTTGATCAGCCCCTTCGCGTCCCGCGCGGTGGCGGGGTACACGATCTTCAGGCCCGGCGTATGAAAGAACGCCGCCTCCGGGTTCTGCGAATGGAACGGACCGCCTCGCACGTAGCCACCGCAGGGCCCTCGCACCACAATCGGGGTCGCGAGACCGGCGCGGTAGCGCGCGGTGGCGACGTAGTTCGTGAGCATGTCGTAGGCGCAGGAGATGAAATCGATGAACTGCATCTCCGCCACCGGGCGCATGCCCATGTGAGCCGCCCCGGCGGCGGCGCCGACGATCGCCGCCTCCGAGATCGGCGTATCGATGACGCGGGCGTCGCCGAACTTCTTGGCGAAGCCCTCGGTGACCTTGAACGCACCGCCGTACGCCCCTACGTCTTCCCCCAAAATGAAGACGGTGGGATCGCGCTCCATCTCTTCCCATAACCCCTGACGCAGGGCTTCGAGATACGTGACCTCGGCCATCAGAGGCTCCGGTACCAGTGTCGCGCTGCCGCCGGGGGCTCGGCGTACACCCCGCCCAACGCGGACTCAGGCGGCGGGAGCGGCTCCTCGATACACGCATCGGTCGCCTGATCGATTTCGATCTTGACACCGTCGTCGATCGCTTTCAGCTCGGGCTCCTCCGCCCACCCGTGCTGCACCAGCTGCTTCACGTAGCGGTCGACCGGGTCGTTCTGCTTGGCCCACCAGTCGAGCTCTTCTTTGGGCACGTAGTGCTGGTCGTCGTGCTCGGCGTGACCCTTGCGACGATACGTCTTGACCTCGATGAACTGCACACCATGACCGCGCCGGGCGCGCTCGACCGCGAACTTGGTCGCCTCGTACACCGCGAGCACGTCGTTCCCGTCCACCGTGACGGCCGGGATGCCGTAGCCCTTGGCCTTCTCCGCCAGGTCCTTCACCGCGAACTGCTTCTCGGGTGGCGTCGAATAGGCCCAGCGGTTGTATTCCGCGATCACGACGAGCGGGACCTTCTGCACCGCGGCGAAATTGATGCCCTCGTGGAACGTGCCGGTCGAGGTCGCGCCATCGCCGACATACACCAGCCCCACCCGCGGCTCGCCCCGCAGCTTGAACGTCAGTGCGATCCCGGCCATGACCGGGACCATGTCGCCGAGATGCGAGATCTGGCCGAGGTAACCCTTCTCGAGATCGTTGAAGTGGACGTTCAGCTCGCGGCCGCGCGTGGGGCCGTCGGCTTTGGCCATGTACTGGCGCAGGATCGCAATCGGCTCGGCGCCCATGACGAGCATCGAGCCCAAGTTGCGGATCAAGGGCGAGAGGATGTCGGGGTTCGGCCCGCGGGAGAGGGCGTACGCCGATCCGACCGACTCGCCCTCCTGCCCGAGGGAGCGAAACAGGCCGCCGATGACCTTGCTCTGGCGGTACAGGGCGGTGAGCCGCTCCTCCAGAGTCCGGGTGAGCCGCAGAAAGCGATAGATTTCGAGCAGCTGGTCGCGGGTGAGGCCCGCCGGGATGGGCGGCGACTGCGTGATCGATGCGGCGCGCGATGGCATGACGTAAATTGTAGTGGGCGTGAAACTTGGCTGGACGGGGCGGGCAAATCAAGCTCCGGCGCGAGGAGGTGTCGTATGGCGACGTTGAAGCTGCGAGTGACGGGCATGACGTGCGGGCACTGCCAGATGAAAGTCGAGAAGGCGCTGATGGGCGCGGGCGGCGTCTACTCCGCCGTGGTCGATCTGTCGGCGGGCGAAGCCGAAGTGGATTTCAACGACGACGCCGCGACGACAGATCAGATCATCGCGGCGGTGGCGAAGGCGGGCTACGGCGCGAAGGTGGCGGGCTAGTACGCTCCCCGGAGCTGGTGACTCGGCTCCACCTGTTTGTGCACTTCCGCGAGGAAGCGCTTGGCAAGTCGGTCGAGCTCCGACTCGCCGACCTGATCGGTGCTCAGCTCTACCAGCGTATAGTGCCCGCCTTCGGGACGGGCGGTGATGGTCACCTTGCCGAGCGCGCCCGCGTAAGTGCGCCGCCGCGGCGCCTCGTCGGCCGGCGCGAGGCGCGTTCCAAAGAATGCCTTCGCCTGCGCCAGCACCTCGTCGGGACTCAACGTGGTCCGATGGAAATATCTCACAGGTTCCCCTCCCATGCGGGCTTGAAGCGCCGCAGCGTCAGGCTGTTCAGCACGACACTCAGGCTCGACCACGCCATCGCCGCGCTCGCGAACACCGGCGAGAGCAGCAGGTGGAGCCACGGGTACAGCGCCCCGGCGGCGACGGGGATTCCAATCACGTTGTAGACGAAGGCCCAGAAAAGATTCAGCTTGATCGTGCCCATGGTGCGCCGAGACAATTGGATGGCGGTCGCCACGCCGCGCAAATCGCCGCGGATCAGCGTGACGTCGGACGCCTCCATGGCGATGTCGGTGCCCGTCCCGATCGCGATTCCCACGTCGGCCTGCGCGAGCGCCGGCGCGTCGTTGATTCCGTCGCCCACCATCGCCACCTGCTTGCCCTGCCGCTGCAGCTTCTTCACGATATCGGCCTTTTGCGACGGCAGCACTTCGGCCAGGAGCTCGTCGATCCCGACCTCCTTCGCCACCGCCTCCGCCCCACGCTTCGAGTCCCCCGAGACCATCATCACCACCAGCCCAAGGCGTTTCAAAGCTGCGATCGCCGCCTGTGCGTTGGGTTTGATGGGGTCGGCGATCGCGATCACCGCGTGCACCGTGTTGTTCACCACCACGATCACCGGCGTGCGCCCCTGCGCAGCGAGACGGTCGGCGTCAGCCCCGAGCGTCCCGAGCTCGAGGCTGCGCTCGCGGGCGTGCCGCAGGGAGATCACCTCGATGATGCGCCGGTCCACGGTGCCACGCACGCCCCGCCCTTCCATGGCCGCGAACTTCTCGACCGGCAGGACCTCGACCTGGCGATCCCTGGCCGCCTTGGTGACGGCGAGCGCGAGCGGGTGCTCCGAGCGCTGCTCCACGGACGCGGCCCACTTGAGCACCTCGCCCGGCGCGAGCGGCGTACCGTCCGGCCGTTTGGCGGTCACGATGTGCGTCACACTGGGCCGGCCTTCGGTGATGGTGCCGGTCTTGTCGAGCAGTACAGTGCGTATCCCCGCGAGGCGATCGAGCGCTGCGCCGCTCCGGATGAAGATGCCGTACTCCGCGGCCTTGCCCGTACCCACGAGGATCGCCGTGGGCGTAGCGAGCCCGAGCGCGCAGGGACAGGCGATGATCAGCACGGTCACGAGCGCGACGGTCGCGAACACGAGGGCCGGCGCAGGCCCTACGTCGTACCAGATCACGAACGCCGCGATCGCCAGGGCCATGACGACGGGCACGAAAACGCCCGCCACCCGATCGGCGAGCTGCTGGATCGGCGCCTTGGTCGCCTGGGCGTCCTCCACCAACTGAACGATCTGACCCAGCGCGGAGTCTTTGCCCACCCGCGTGGCGCGGAACGTCACGCTGCCGGTGGTGTTGAGCGTCGCGCCGATCACCTCGTCGCCGATCTTTTTGGCTACGGGCATCGGCTCTCCGGTCAGCATCGATTCGTTCACCGCGGACGCGCCTTCGGTGACGATCCCGTCGACCGGGATCCGTTCGCCGGGCTTCACGATGACGAGATCGCCCGGGACCACCGCCTCGACCGCGATGTCCGACTCCTTGCCTTCGCGCACCACGTGGGCCGCGTGCGGGCGAAGCCGGGCCAGGCGCCGGATGGCTTCCGAAGTACGTCCTTTCGCGCGCGCCTCGAGCAGCCGCCCGAGGAGGATCAGCGCGATGATGGCCGAGACGGATTCGTAGTAGACGTCCGCCGAGTGCCCGGCGCCGGTTAGCACGCTGGGCGCGAACGTGGCGACAAGCGAATACAGGGAGGCTGCGCCGGTGCCCACGGCGATGAGCGTATTCATGTCGGCGGTGCGGTGCTTGAACCCGCTCCACGCGCCCCGGTAGAACCGGCCGCCCGACCATACCACCACGGGGAGGGTGAGGACCGCGAGTCCGATCTTGATCCACTGCGGATCGAGCGCGCCACGCCCGGCCAGCGCCGCCTGGAAGCGCAGGGCGACCGGCATGAGCAGGCGCCCGAGCAGATCCACCTGCTTCAGCGTCGCATCGGCATCGTGCGCCATCAGGAGCATCGAGCCGAGCATACTCACGACCGTCACGGCCGCCGCCAACGTGAATTTCCACGTGAGCGCGCGGACCTCGCGCTCGCGCGCCAGTCGCTCCCGCTCGAGGGGATCCTCGGCCGCAATCGGCGCCGCGACCCGGAAACCCGCCTGCTCCACGGCCTGCTCGAGCGCCTCCGCGGTGGTGGCGCCGGGGATATAGTCCACCGTGACGGTCTCGGTCGCCTGGTTGGCGGCGGCGCGGACAACGCCCGGCACGCGCCGCAACGCCTGCTCCAGCGGCGCGACGCTCGGCGCGTAGTGCAGCTGCTCGACGGTGAACGTCACAGCGGCCCGGCCGCAGTCGTAGCCCGCCGCGCGCACGGTCTTGATCAGCTCGGCGACGTTCGTCTGCGCTTCGTCATAGTCCACGGCGGCTTTGCCGGTGGCGTAATTGACGGCGGCGCTCGTGACGCCGCCGGCCTTCCCGAGCGCTTGCTGGACGGTGGCGGCGCACGAGGCGCAGCTCATCCCCTCGATGGGCAGGACGATGCGGGACTTACGCATGGAGCTTGTGCGGGGAGGACGACGCCCGCCGGTCGGCGGCGGCGGGCTCGACCACGAGCAGGCCTTTGAGCATGTTCATGCCGCAGCGAAAGCGGAACTCGCCCGCCTGCTCGGGTGTGAACTCCACCGTCGTGGTCTGAAACGCCGGGAGCGTGGCGTCGATCCCGAAGTCTTCGAGGACGACGCGGTCCGAGCAATCCGCGGTCTCGTCGCGGTAGAACTGGAGCCGCACCGGCTGGCCGGCCCGCACCACGATCGTATCGGGGGTATAGCCGCCCTTCACGACCACCCGCACCTCCTGCACACCGGCGACGCTCGGCGCTTCCGTGGCCGACCCCTTCGAGAGTAGAAAATACCACAGCACCCAGACGATGGCGGCGAGACCGACGGCCGTGACGACGTACTGCGAGACGCTCACGCCTTCTCGTAGTACTCGATGCCGAGGTGGGTGATTTGTTCTTCGCCCATCAACCAGCGCAGGGTGTTCTTGAGCTTGGTCTGCTGGATGAACAGATCGTGCTCGGGGTACAGTCCCGGGGCCGTCTGGGGACTCTTGAAGTAGAACGACAGCCACTCCTGGATGCCCGAGAGCCGTGCCCGCTGCGCCAGGTCGAAGAACAGGGCCAGATCGAGGACGATCGGCGCGGCGAGAATGGAATCGCGGCACAGGAAGTCGACCTTGATCTGCATCGGATAGCCCAGCCATCCGAAGATGTCGATGTTGTCCCAGCCTTCTTTGTTGTCGCCGCGGGGCGGGTAGTAGTTGATCCGCACCTTGTGGAACACATTACCGTACAGCTCGGGATACTGGTCGGGCTGGAGGATGTACTCGAGCACGCCGAGCTTGGACTCTTCTTTGGTCTTGAACGATTCGGGATCGTCCAGCACCTCGCCGTCCCGGTTGCCCAGGATATTCGTCGAATACCAGCCC
>DATNOH010000057.1:0-7354 GCA_035601435.1 Gemmatimonadales bacterium
CGAGTGATCGCAGGCGGTGGCGAGCAGCGTCAGGAAAAGGGTCGTGCATGCTCCGATCGCCGATCTGGGGCGGCGAAGACTCGGCAGCAGCATAGGGCGTCTCCTCGTTTGAGTTGGAGGGGGTTATTCCCTAAAGACCGCAGGGAAATCGTGGCGGTAACGCCGCGCGCGCGGATGAGGAGCGACAACGGTTACGGGGTGAGACGTGCTGGTTCGAAACGGGACGGGCTGATCCGAAATGAGACGATTACATTGCCGTGTCCCGTCCATGACGCGAAATCCCCAGCTCGACGACCGGCTCGGCGACTATACCGCCGACGCGCGTCTCATCACGCTCAGCGTGATGGCGGCGCTGGTCGGCGTGATCAGTGCCTTCGTGGCGCTGGCGCTAGTCCGGCTGATCGGCTTGTTCACGAACCTGGCTTACTTCCATCGCTTCGCCACGAGTCTCGTCTCCCCTGCCGCGAGCGGGCCCGGACTCTGGTCGCTCCCGATCCCGGTCGTCGGCGGACTCATCGTTGGGCTGTTGGCACGGTACGGATCGGAGAAGATCCGGGGCCACGGCATTCCGGAAGCGATGGAGGCAATCCTCATCGGCCGCAGTCGCATCGAGGCGCGGGTGGCGGTGCTCAAGCCGCTGTCCTCCGCGATCGCGATCGGCACGGGCGGTCCGTTCGGCGCCGAGGGACCGATCATTGCGACGGGCGGAGCGTTCGGCTCGGTATTCGCCCAGGCGTTCCATCTATCACCAGTGGAGCGCAAGACGCTGCTCGTCGCCGGCGCGGCGGCCGGGATGGCGGCGATCTTCGCGGCGCCCGTCGCGGCCGTCCTCCTCGCGGTCGAGCTGCTCTTGTTCGAGTGGAAGCCCCGCAGCTTCATCCCCGTCGCGTGCGCAGCGGTGGTGGCCGCGGCGCTCCGCGTCCCGCTCTTGGGCGCGGGGCCCGACTTCGCCGTCCGGCCGCACCAGCTGCTCTCCGCCGTGATGCTCGCCGAGTGCCTGGTGGTCGGGTTGGTCGCGGGCGTCGCCGCTACGCTCATTACAAATCTGCTGTACGCCGTCGAGGACGGATTTGCGCGACTGCCGATCCACTGGATGTGGTGGCCCGCCATCGCGGGCGTGGTCGTGGGGCTCGGCGGGCTCATCGCGCCGCGGGCCCTCGGCGTCGGTTACGACGTGATCCACGATCTCGTGGCGGGCCGGCTCGTGGGAATGGTGCTGCTGGTCTTGCTGGTCGTGAAGGCGCTGATCTGGGCGATCGGGCTCGGCTCGGGGACGTCGGGCGGGGTGCTCGCCCCGCTGCTCGTGATGGGCGGCTCGATGGGCGCGCTGGGGGCCTATGCCCTGCACCGCCCCGATCCGGGCCTGTGGGCCATGGTGGGGATGGCGACGCTGGTGGGCGGCACGATGCAGGTCCCGCTCACCGCGGTGATCTTCGTGCTCGAGCTCACCGGCGACTTCGCCGCGCTCCCCGGCCTGCTGATCGGCAGCATCGCCGCCGCGGGCGTGACGGTGCTCCTGATGCGGCGCTCCATCCTCACGGAGAAGCTCGCTCGCCGCGGGCGGCACGTGACGCGCGAGTACGGCGTCAACCCGCTGCATGTGCTGCGCGTCGAGGACGTGATGGACCCGCCGGTGGCGCCTCCCACCGCAGCCATGGCGCCTGTGGTCACCTACCCCGACGAGCTGCTCGAGACGGCGATGCGGAAGCTGCTCGAGCACGAGGTCGACGTGCTTCCCGTGGCGAGTCCGGAGGACCCGGCCCGCGTGGTGGGTTACGTGGAGCGCTCCGCCATTCTCGGCGCGTGGGTCCAGCTCACGCGCGACGAGCATATTCGAGAGGAAGGCTGGCTCGCGCGGCTGCGCCGCGCGTCGCGCTAGCGGTTGCCCGCCCCGGTCGCCGGCTCGCTCGCCGGCCGCCGGTACTTCTGGTACCAGCTCATCATGTAGAGCTGGGTGCGCATGAAGTTGGACGGCTTCGAGCCCGTACCGTGATACTCGCCGTTGAAGCGCAGCATCACGGTCGGCACGCCCCGCAGCTTGAGCGCCGCGTAGTACTCCTCGGTTTGCGGAATCGGCGTGCGCCGGTCGAGCTCCCCCGTCATCAGGAGCGTCGGCGTGGTCACCCGTCCGACATGCATGAGGGACGAGTGCGCCAGCCACTCGTCCGGCTTATCCCAGAACGCCTGACGGAAGAAACTGTACGTGAAGAGCGGGACATCGGTCTGCCCCGCCATGCTGATCCAGCTGATCACCGGGCAGCGCACCGCGGCCGCGGCGAAGCGGTTGGTGTGCCCGATCACCCAGCTCGAGAGCACGCCGCCCCCCGAGCATCCGCCGACATACATGCGCGTCGTGTCCACGTAGCCGCGCCCGACCACCGCGTCCACCCCGGCCATGAGGTCGTCGTAGTCGGGTCCCGGATAGTTGTGGTCGATGCCGCTCGAGAACGCGTCGCCGTAGCCGGTCGAGCCGCGCGGGTTGGTATACAGCACCACGTAGCCGTTTGCCGCGAAGTTCTGGAACATGTAGCTGAACCCGACGTTGTACATCGAGAACGGGCCGCCGTGGATCTCGAGGATCAGCGGATAGCGCTTCGCCGGATCGAACGCCGGCGGCTTGACGATCCAGCCCTGTACCCGCGTCCCGCCGCTCGACGTGTACCACACCTCTTCGACCCGGGCCAGCCGCTTGTTCGCCAGCACGTCGTCGTTCACCGCGGTGACGCGCGCCGGAGGGGAGGCCTGCCCACGCCGCAGATCGATCCGCACGACGTCGGGGGCGTGGTCCGCATCGCTGCGTACGCCGACACCCACGGAGGTGCGCGCCAACGACGTGAGCGAGACCACCTCCGGCCCCTGCGTGACGTCGCGGATGCCGCCCGCGAGATCGGCGTAGCGGACGTTGATCGAGCCGCGATCGGGAGCGGTGAAGTAGATGCCCCTACCGTCCGGCGCCCAGCGCAGATTGTCCGGGTCGCGGTCCAGCGTGCGGGAGAGATTGCGCAGCCCCGAGCCGTCGAGCCCCACCGTCCAGAGGTCCGCCGTACGGTGCGTCTTGTCCGTGGAGTCGGATCCGGTCAACGCGACGGTGCGCCCGTCCGGGGACACTACCGGAGTGGCCCAGTACCCGGGCCGTGAGACGAGGGGCCGGATCGCGCCGCTCGCCACGTCCAGCGCGTAGATGCGCGACACCTGGTACTGGCGATCCCACGTGGTGTCCCGCAGGCCGTCGAACACGAGCGTGCGCCCGTCGGGCGTCCAGTCGTAGCCCGCGCCGAACGTGAGGCCGTCGAACCGGGCGCCCACGTGCCAGCGCCCGCTCGTCAGCGGCCGCGCGGTGCCGCCGTCCGCCGACACGAGGAACAGGTGCGTAAAGCCCTGCTGCACGAATCCCATCTTATCCTGGCGGTAGTGCAGGTCGTTCACGACGCGCGGCGCGGGTGTCCACTTCGCGCCCTCGGGAGGCTTGGGGAGGGAGATGCTCCAGAGGGTGGAATCAGGCACGAGCATCAGGAAAGCGATCGCCTTGCCGTCGGGCGCCCACTTCGCATCCGTCGGGGTTTCGGTCAGCCGCGTCACCTGCGACGACGCTCCCTCCGCATCCATCCAGCGCACGAAGATCTGGGTGCCCTTGGGCTCGCCGTCCGCGAGGTAGAGGATGCGGGTGCCGTCGGGCGACCAGCGTGCGTCCGACCCCTTCACGAGGAAGCGGTGATGCGACCCATCCGCGCTCATGATCCAGAGCGCCGAGTCCCATTTGTCGTCGACCTTGTTGACCCAGCGGCGCGTGTACACGATCTGCGAGCCGTCGGGGGCGATCTGCGGATCGGCGACCTGCTCCCAATCGAGGTAATGGTCGACGGTGAGCAGCGTGTCGGAAGCGGTTTCCTGGGCGGGCGCGGCCAGCGCGGCTCCCGCCCACAGCAACACCGCAAGACGCAACGAGCGAGGCATCGAATGTTCCTTGTGGACGGTGATCAGTACGTCAGGTCGAGGCGCGCGGTCCAATAGCGCGGCAACGGCTGCGTGAACAGGTCTTCGAACACGGCGCCTTCGGTGCCGTGCGCGTTGACTTCGGGGTCGAGGCCTTTGTAGCTCGTCAGGGTCAGCAGATTGCGACCCGCCAAGGTGAAGGTCATTCCCGCCGCGCCGAGGTGACCAGCCCAGGTCGCGGGCGCGGTGAAGGCAACGGAGAGCTCGCGCAGCTTGAGAAAGCTCGCGGATTCCACCCATCCAGCCGGCGTCCCCGCTTGCCACGCGGCCAACGGCACCTGATCCGCGAGCGGCGTGGAAGGATCGCTGGACGCCCGACAGGTCCCTCTGATGCACCGAACCTCTTCGGTTCCGTTCAGTTGACTATTCCCACCCCGGTATTCCAGGAGCCCGGCGATGCGGAAGCGGTGACGCAGAGTGAGGGCGCTGCTCAAGGATGCCCCCTGCGTCGGGAATGGTGTGCCGAGGAAAGCCCGTTCTGCGGCAACCTGCACCTCGGTGGGGGACACCAGGCCGTCCCCGTTCGCATCCGCATATCCGATGATGGGATTCCCAACGTAGCTGCCGAGTGGAAGACCAGATTCCGCCGTCTGGAACACGCCGCCGCCGCCGGTGAAAATAATAGTCGACACCGACCCCGCCATCGCGACCCGGTTGCGATTCCCCCACGCCGACAGCCCCACGCTCCATGCGAGGTCCGGCAGCTCGACCAGGCTCGCCGTCAGAGACAACTCGATTCCCTTGTTGGTGACGCTACTCTCATCGAGGACGTCAGGGCCGGGCGATCCCGGAAATGCGAACACCGAAATCACGTTGGATGTGCGCTTCCTGTAGATCGTACCGCTGAACAAGACTCTGCCGTTGAGCAGTTCGGCATCCGCCCCTGCCTCGAGCTCGCTGCTGCGCTCGGGCCGCTGACCAACGATCACCGCCTCGCGGCCGGCCGTGCCGTACGCCGCCCGGAGGCGCCAGCCGCTCAGGGGGAAGCCGCCGGAGGGGACGGGCCCGCGCCAGGACAATCCCAGGCTCGGGTAAACGGCTGCCGGGTCGTCCACGTGGAATCGTGTGGTCGCATCGCGTCGCAGGCCGGCCGTCAGGAACAGCCGGTCGTGCCAGGCGAGCTGTTGCTGCAATAGGAGGCCGAAAGTGGACGTGACGGCCCGCAGTTGCTGCTGACGGATACTGATCAAGCCCCCGAAGACGGACGCCGCGCTGTCGAACAAATCGACGGTGTTCCTGAAGTAGTGCACTCCGGCCGTGGTGCGCATCGAGAGGCCCGGAGACACCTCGTACATCCCCGTCGCGGTGAGCGTGCCGGTGAACCGACTATCGCGCCGCCGGCCCTCCGCCACAGAGGAGAACCCCAGGCTCGCGTTGGGTCCCTCCCCGGGGCGCTGCACCTGACCGTCGTGCTGATCGGTGTGATCGAGACCGGCCACGGCGCGCACACTGAGCTGGGCGAGGGGGCGCCACCCGGCGGCGAGATTCCCATTCACCCGTTCGACGTGCTGAGATGTAGTGACCTGGAACAGCTCACCCGGAAGGAATGTGCCCCAGCCGCCGCGAGTGGAATCGCCGCCGAGCAGACCGCTCGAGAGAATGCCGGGGCCGTTGTCGTTGCTCGGCAGGCGCAGGTTGCTCGCGAAGTAGCCCGCGTTCACCGTGAGATCCGCGCGGTCCCCGCTCAACAGCTGTCCGCTTCCCCGCAGGTCGGTACGCTGCTGATAATTGGGGTTCAGCACGTCGGCGCGCAGACCACCGGTAGTTGCGAGCCGGGCTTGCTCGCCACCGGGCAGCCCGTATACGCCGCCGAACCCATCCCATTGAGCCGCCACCGAGTATCGCTTCGAGGTACTCCCACCGGACGCGCTCACGCCGTACTGCCGCAGGTATCCATGGCGGAACGGAGAAGAGGCGGGAGCGGCGAGCACGTTGCCGCTGAGCAGGCGGCACCGTCCGCTGGCCACGTCGGCCGCCAGGCAGCGCGCTCCCGCCGAGTCCACCGCGCGGAAGTTGCCGGGAAAATCGAGCGGCTGTGCGGCCCCACCCTGCGACGAAAACGCCCGCAGCCGCGACCGACCGGAGACTCCCTGCTTCGTCGTGATGAGCAGCACACCGTTGGCGGCGTCCGTCCCGTACAGGGCCGTCGCGGCCGGGCCGGGCAGGATGGCGATGGTCGCGATGGGCTCGACGTCGATGTCGTCGACCCGCGAGGTCGTTTGTCCCCCGACAGGCACCAAGAGCGTCGCTGCCTCATCGTCCGCGCGGATCCCGTCCACGTAGATCTGCGGTGCGCTCGTCGCCAAGAAGCTCGCAGCGCCACGCATCAGGATGCGCGATCCGGTCCCGAACGTTCCGGAGCTCGCGAGGACTTCCAGTCCGGGAACACGTCCGGTGAGGAGCTCGGTCAGCGTGTGCACTGGAGACTCGCGCAGCAACGAATCAACATCGAGCACCGTGACTCCCGCCCCGAGCTCGGTGACCAGGCGGCCGCCCGTCAGGAGCGGAGCGGTCGGGGCGGCGCGCGCTGGTGCCGTGTCTTGTTGTGCCCTGAGTGAAACCGCGAAAAGCGATGCGATGATCGCGAGCGACGTACTGCGGATCGGTGCCATCGACGGACCCTGCGACGGAAAGCCCTCACTAAACAAATGCGCATTGTCGATCGTCACAAGATGGACCTGTGGCGACGCTGCAACAGCCCAACGCGCCCAGTCAACGCGCGGCTTTCGCGCCTCCCGTGAGACTGTCTTTGACGACCTGGCCGCCTTTCATCACGAACCCCACGTGCTCGAGCACGGTCACGTCCTGCAGCGGATCACCCGCGACGCCGATCACGTCGGCGAATTTTCCCGGCTCGAGCGCGCCGACTCGGTCGGCCCAGCCGAGCAAGTCCGCGGCGTTGACGGTGGCGGCCTGGATCGCCTGCAGCGGCGTGGTGCCCCAGCGCACCATGTGCGCGAACTGTTTCGCGTTCCAGCCGTGCGGGTACACGCCCGCGTCCGTGCCGTACGCGATCTTCACGCCCGCCTGCACCGCCTTCTTGAAGTTCTCCCGCTGCAGGCGCCCCACCAGGCCTTCCTTGTCGATGATCTTTTGGGGGAAGCCGAGCCGCGTGTACTCGGCGATTATGTAATCGTCGTTGTAGATGTCGGCGACCAAATAAGTGCCGTGCTCCTTCATGAGGCGGATGCCTTCGTCGTCGATCAGGCTGCCGTGCTCCACCGACGCGACGCCGGCGCGCACCGCGCGCTTGATCGCCTCCGCGCCGTGGGCGTGCGCGGCCACCTTGCGGCCCCACATCGCCGCCTCCTCGACCACCGCGTTCAGCTCTTCCTGCGAGTACTGCGGTGCGCCGACCGAC
>DATNOH010000058.1:0-2218 GCA_035601435.1 Gemmatimonadales bacterium
CGCACCGTGTCGGTGCCGATCGTCAACCGGACGGCGCTGGTGGGCAGCCGCTACCCGGTGTTCGCCGAGGTGCAGTACGACGACGACGGCGTCCACCAGGCGGTGTCCGGGCAGGGGATGGTCGCGATCGAAGCCGCACACTCGTTCTTCGAGGTGCGACGGACGTGGTTCTGGATCGTGGCCGGGGTCCTGGTCGCGCTGTGGCTCGGGTTCTTGGTGTGGCGCGGGACGTCCGGGCGGAGCCGCCGCGCGGAGAGCCGCCCGTGAACGACGCAAGCCGGCTCCGTCCGCTGGTGCGCACGCTCCTCGACCTGGCCGCGCTCGGCGCCGCGCTCGAGTTCCTCGCTTCGTATTTTCCCGCCTCCGTGATGCTCTCGACCACGACCACGAACGGCGGCGACATGGCCTCGCACGTGTACGCGGCCGCCTACCTGCGGGACGAGCTCCTGCCCCACGGCCGCGTGACCGGCTGGTGCCCGGGCAACTACTGCGGCTTCCCGCTCTTCCAGTTCTACTTCCCGCTCCCGTTCATCGTGATCGCGCTCGCGTCCTACCTGATCCCGCTCAACATCGCCTTCAAGCTTGGCTCGCAGCTCGGCACGTTCCTGCTGCCGGTATGCGCGTACCTCTCGCTCCGCTTCGCGGCCGTGCCGTTTCCCGGGCCCGCGCTGGCGGCGCTCGGCACGCTCCCCTTCATCTTCATGGAGGCGAACTCGATGTGGGGGGGCAACATCCCCTCCACGCTGGCCGGCGAGTTCGCCTTCTCGCTCGGGACGGCGCTCGCGGTGCTCTTCGTGGGCACGCTCCGGCGCACGGTCGACACGGGCCGCGGGCGCGCCTGGAACGGGCTCCTGGTGGCCCTCGTCGGCCTGGCGCACGGCTACACGCTCCTCTGGGCAGGCTTCACGTCGCTCGCCGAGCTGGTCGCGCTGCGCGGCTGGTGGCGGCGGGTGGGGACGCTGGTCGCGACCCACGGCCTCGCCATCCTCCTCCTCGGCTTCTGGCTCCTGCCGCTGCTCGCCTACGCGCCCTGGACGACGGTCTACAGCTACGTGTGGATCATCAACTCGTGGCGCGAGATCGTGCCGCCGATCCTGTGGCCGGCGGCGATCGTGGCGGTGGTGACGGCGCTCGCGGTGGGCGTGGTGGCGCTGGTCAAGCGGGAGCCATACCCGCGCGCGCTGGCGACCCTGTGGGCCGGGACGCTGATGGGCATCATCTTCTACTTCACCGCACGCACCTTCCACGTGGTCGACATCCGCTTCTTCCCCTTCCTCCAGCTCGGGCTCTGCCTGACGGCGGCCGCGGGCCTCGGCTACCTGGCCGGGCGCCTGCCGGCACCCGAGATCTGGCCCGTGGTCGGCGCCTGCGCCATCCTCCCCTTCGTGCAGTCGCACGTGAGCTTCATCCCGTCCTGGATCAACTGGAACTACTCGGGCTTCGAGAAGAAGGTGCCCTGGCCGACCTTCCGCGACGTGAACGCGCATCTCCGCGGGGACTTCCGCGACCCGCGCGTGGTCTACGAGCACTCGCCGGACCACGAGGCGCTGGGGACCGTCAGAGCGTTCGAAGATCTGCCGCTCTTCTCGGGACGCTCGACGCTTGAGGGCCTCTACATGCAGGCCTCGCCCAGCGCGCCGTTCGTCTTCTACGTGCAGTCCGAGGTGTCGAACGTCAACTCGTGCCCGTTTCCCGACTGGGGCTGCGCGCGTCTCGACCTCGATCACGGCGTCGATCACCTGCGCATGTTCAACGTCTCGCAGTACATCGTGCGCAGCCAGCAGGCCAAGGAGGCGGTGGCCAAGCACCCGGGGCTCGAGCTCGAGAAGCGGATCGGGCAGTACGAGATCTATCGCCTGAAGGACAACGACGGCCGCTACGCGGTGCCGCTCGCGGTGGCGCCGGCGCTTGTTGTGACGCCGCACTGGAAGGACGCCGCCTACCGCTGGTTCAAGAGCGCGCGCCCGGGCGACCCCGTGCCGGTGTTCGCCGAGTCGGTGAGCGCGGAGGAGAAGCGCGCCTTCCCGCTCGCCTACTCGCAGCTGCCGCGCGAGCTCCCGCGCCAGCCGCTCCCCGAGCCGCCCGCGCTCCAGGAGCGCATGGAGACCGACCGCATCACCGTGACCGGGTGCCGGCCCGGCCATCCGGTCCTGATCCGCATCTCCTATCATCCGCGCTGGAAGGCGACGACCGGTGAGCGCGTGTGGCTGGCCGCGCC
>DATNOH010000059.1:0-75453 GCA_035601435.1 Gemmatimonadales bacterium
AGGCTCCCACGGCGCGATAGAGCTGCACCGCCGCGACGAGCTGGTCCCGCTCCGCCTGAGTGAGGGCGAGCTCCGCCCCGAACAGGCCGCGTTGCGCGTCCAGCACGTCGAGGTAGCTCGACACGCCGTTCCGATAGCGCATGTCCGCGAGCTCGAGCGCCCGGCGCAGCGCGATCGCCTGGCGCTCCTGCGCCGCGCTCCGGTCCTGGGCGGTCCGCAATCCCACGAGCGCGTCTTCCACTTCGCGCAGCGCCACGAGCACCGTCTGCTCGTAGCGTGACCGCGCCTGCGACGCGCGTGCTTGGGCGACCTTGACCTGCTCGCCCGCCCCCGGCCGGCCCTGGCTGAACAGCGGGATCGAGACTCCGGCAAAGGCCTGCCAGATGTTGGTCCCCGACGCGAACCACTGGGAAAATTCGGTGCTCTGGGTGCCGTACTGACCCGTGATCGTGAAGGTCGGCAGGAAGGCGGCCTGGGCCACGCCGATCCGGGCCGTGGCGGCGCGGAGCGTTGCTTCGGCGCTCCGGACGTCCGGCCGGTTGCCGAGCAGGGCGGACGGCACGCCGGCCGGGACCGGAATCAAGCCCGCCATCTCGGTGAGCGCGCGGCCCCGCGCCATCGCGCCGGGGTTGTGTCCCACCAGCACGCTGAGCGCGTTCTCCTGCTGCGCCACCTGACGCTCGAAGTCGGCGACGCTCGCGGCCGGACTCGCCACCTCGGCTTCGAATTGCCGTACGTCGAGCTCCGAGATCAGGCCCTGGTCGAGGCGGCGGCGGGCGAGCGCCAGCGTTTGGCGCCGCGAGTCGAGCGTGCGGCGTGAGATGGCCAGGTTCAAATCGGCCGCACGCAGGTCGAAGTAGGCCGTCGCCACGTCGCCGATGAGCGACAACCGCAGCGCGCGGCGATCTTCCTCCCGTGCCCGGAGGTCCGAGTGCGCCGCGCTCGTACTGCGGCGCAGCCGACCCCAGACATCGAGCTCCCAGCTCAGGTCGGCCGTCGCCCGGTACTGGTTGTAAGTGAACGACCCGAGCGTGCCAAACACCGTCTGGTTGCGGCCGGCCTGACCGTTGGCGGTCAGCGCCGGCAGGAGTGCGCCCCGCGTAGCCCGGTATTGGGCGCGGAACTCGTCGATCACGGCGAGCGCGGTGCGCATGTCGCGGTTTGCCCGCAAGCTCGTGTCCACCAGCTGCCGCAGCACGGAGTCCTGAATCAGATCGAGCCACCGCAGCCCGGCCGTCGAGTCCACGCGCGGCGCTTGCAACGTGGTGTCATACGAAAACGGCAGGCGCGCCGTGTCCGCGCCGGCCGGCAGCAGCGTGTCCCGGCTGGTGCGCAACGAGTCGTAGAACCGCCGGAGCGAGTCCTCGGACGCGGCGCGGGGCCGCCAGCCGTCCGGCATGTCGAGCGACGAGCGGCGATATCCCGGTCCCACGGCGCACGCCGCCGTGAGAGCGATCAGGGCGAACACTGCGAGCAACACGAGACGTCGCATGTCAGTCGCCCTCCACCGCAACGGGCACGGCCTGCGGCGCGGCGGCATCCGCGCCGCGGCGGAACAGGCCGCGCTCGCTCAAGGTCCGGATGGCCGTGAAGAACAGCGGGATGAAGAACACGCCGACCAGCGTGGCCACGAGCATCCCGAAGAAGACTCCGGTCCCGATCGAGTGACGACTCGCCGCACCGGCCCCGCTCGACGTCAACAACGGAGCCACACCCAGGATGAAGGCGAACGAGGTCATGAGGATCGGGCGCAGCCGCTCGCGGCCGGCCTCGAGGGCCGCTTCGCGAATCGAGCGCCCTTGGGCGCGCAGCTCGTTGGCGAACTCGACGATCAGGATCGCGTTCTTGGCCGCGAGCCCGATCACCACGATCAATCCGATCTGCACGTACACGTCGTTGGGCATGCCGCGCAGCCACACGCCGAGCAGCGCGCCCAGCGTGCCGAACGGCACACCGAGCAGCACCGCGAACGGGATCGACCAGCTCTCGTACTGCGCCGCGAGCACCAGGAACACCATGATGAGTCCGAGGGCGAACACCAGGCTGCCCTGGCCGCCCGAGGCGCGCTCCTGATACGACTGGCCGCTGAAGGCGTAGCCCACGCCGCGCCCGGCGTACTTGTCCTGCGCGAGCCGTTCCACCGCGTCGAGCATGTCCCCGGAGCTTTTCCCCGGCGCCGGGGCCCCGACTACCAGCGCCGACGTGAACCCGTTGAACCGAGTAATCACGCTCGGCCCGGCCCGGAATTCCGTCCGGGTGAGCGCCGACACGGGCACCATCTGTTGATTCGGCCCACGGACGTACAGCCGGCCGATGTCCTCGGGCGTCTGGCGGAACCGGGCCTGCGCCTCGGCCTGGACCCGATAGGTCTTCCCGTACCGGTTGAAGTCGTTGATGTACAGCGTCGACAGGGATGCCTGGAGCGTCTGGAACAGCTCCGAGAGCGAGATCCCGAGCGCCTTCACCTTCTCCCGGTCCACCTGCACGAACAGCTGCGGCGTGTTCACTCGGATGGTGGGGTACACGCCACGCAGCTGTGGCAGCCCGTTGGCGTCAGCCGCGAACTCACCCGCCAGCCCGGCGAACCGCGTCACGTCGTTCACTCCGCGGTCCTGGAGATTCAGCTCCAGGCCCGCGGTCGTGCCCAGGCCGATGATTTCGGGGAGGTTGAACGCGAAGCCGCGCGTCTGCTGCAGCTGGAACAGGAAGCCGTTCACGGCGCCCAGCACCGCCGGGAACTGGTCCCGCGCGGCGCGCCGCTCGTCCCACGGCTTCAGCATCACGAACATGATGGCCGCGTTGGTCTGGTTCGCGTTCTGGATGAAGTTGAGGCCGACCAGCGCCACGACATGATTGATCGCCGGCTGTTTCAGGAGGAACGCTTCCACCTGCTTCACCACCGCTTCCGTCCGCTGGCGCGAAGCGTTGTCGGGAAGCTCGATGAGCATCCCGAAGTACCCCTTGTCCTCACTGGGGATGAACCCGGTCGGCACGGACCGCACGAGAACGAACAACAGGGCGACCGCCACCGCGAAGGCGCCGAAGAACGTTCGGGGACGGTCGATCACGCGACCGGCGGCGCCCAGATAACGCTCAGTGACGGCGCGAAACCCGCGATTAAAGCGATCGAAGACCCGGTTGAACGCGCTCGCCACCGCGCCTGTCGTTTGCGGTGCGCCCTCTGGCACGGGCCGCAGCAGCACGGCGCACAGCGCCGGGGTCAGGGTCAGCGCCACGATGCCCGACAGCACCACGGAGACCGCGATGGTGATGGCGAACTGCTTGTACATGAGTCCCGTGATGCCCCCGAGGAACGCCACGGGGACGAACACGGAGCACAGCACCAGCACAATGGCGATCAGCGCTCGGCTCACCTGCCGCATCGCCCGGTCGGCGGCGACGGCCGGTGACACCCGGTCCTGGGCCATAATACGCTCTACGTTCTCGATCACCACGATCGCATCGTCCACGACGATGCCGATCGCGAGTACGAGGCCGAACAGCGTGAGCAGGTTGATCGAGAAGCCGAGCACCTGCATGCCGAAGAAGGCGCCGATGACGGAGACCGGCACGGCCATGACGGGGATGAGGGTGGCCCGCCAGCTCTGCAGGAAGACGAACACGACGAGCGTCACGAGCAGCATCGCTTCGAACAGCGTCTTCACGACCTCCTTGATCGACTCGGTGACGTAGGGCGTCGTGTCGAACGCGATCGACCAGCGCACGCCCGCGGGAAAGTTCTTGGCGAGCTCGGTCATGCGGGCCACGACCTCGCGCTTCACCTCGAGGGCATTGGCGCCGGGCCGCAGGAAGACCGGGGTCAGGGCCGTGGGCGCGCCGTCGAACCGGCCGGCGAGGTCGTAGTTTCGCGAACCCAGATGCGCCTCACCGATGTCGGCGAGGTGCACCAGCGAGCCGTCGGGCCGGCCCCGCACGATGATGCGCTCGAAGTCGCTCGCGTCCTTGAGTCGCCCGCTCGTGATCACGGGGATCGTGAGCTGCGTGCCGCGCGGAGCGGGCTCCCGGCCGATGCGGCCCGCCGGATTCGTGGCGTTCTGCTCCTGGACGGCGGCGGCGACGTCCGACACGGTGAGGCCGAGCTGCGCCATCCGGTCCGGATCGAGGCTCAAAAGCATGGAGAAGTCGAGCTGGCCAAACGTGCTCGCGTCGCCGACGCCGGGGAGCCGCTTGAGCTCGTCGTCGATATAGATCTTCGCGTAGTTGTTCAAATACTCGGTGTCGTAGCGCGGGTCGTCGGAGGAAAGTGCCAGCACGACCAGGAACGCCGTCTGACGTTTCTGGACCGTGATGCCGTTGCGTACCACCTCCTGGGGCAGCTGCGGCTGGGCGCGGGCGATCTGGTTTTGTACGTCCACCGCCGCCAGGTCAGGATTGCGCGAGACATCGAAGAAGACGGACAGGTTCATGACCCCGTCGCTCGAGTTCGCCGACTTGAAGTACAGCAGTCCTTGCATCCCCGACAGCTGCTGCTCGATCGGGGCGGCCACGGCATCGGCCACGTCCTGCGCGGTGGCACCCGGGTACACGGCCTGCACCTGGATCTCGGGCGGCGTGAGAGGCGGATAGCTCTCGACCGCGAGCCGGGAAACGGAGAACAGGCCGAGCAGCACGATCACGATCGAGATGACGGCCGAGAAAACCGGACGCCGGATGAACAGATTGCGGATCTGCGGTGCGTCGCTCACGGGCGACTCCTAATCCGAAGGGGGGCGGCGGGAGGAGCGATTACCGTGGTATCCTGCGCCTTGGTCCCGGCGCTGTCGAGGACCGCCCGATAGGCCACCGGCCTCGCCGGTTGTCCGGGGGCCACCTTCTGCACCCCGTCCACGACCACCCGGTCTCCCGCCTCGAGGCCCTGCTCGATGCGCCACGATCCGCCGTCCCAGGAGGTGGCCACCACGCTCCGCGCCACCACTTTGTTGCTGTCACCCACCACGTACACGAACGCCCCGTTCAGGCCCTGCTGCACCGCCCGCTGCGGGATGAGGATGGCGCTCGGCCGCTTGAGACCGAGCAGCCGCACCCGTACGAACTGCCCGGGGAGCAGGACGTGTTGCGGGTTTCTGAGCTGCGCCCGCAGCTGCTGCGTGCCGGTCGCGGGCTGCAGCGCCAGATCGGCGAAGTTCAGCTCGCCCGTGGCCGGAAAGAGACTGCCGTCCGCCAGCGTCACCTGCACGGCGAGGGCGTGGGGCGCGGGCGGCATGACCAGCCGGCCGTCCGCGATGTCGCGGCGCAGGCGCAGCAGGTCCTCGTCGGACGGGCTGAAGTTCACGTAGATGGGGTCCACCTGCTCGACCGTGGTGAGCAGGTCACTCGGACCGGTCACCCGCGCACCGAGCTCCAACGCGGCGCGCCCGGCGCGGCCCGTGATCTCGGCCCGCACGAAGGTGTCCTGGTAGTCTTTCCTCGTCTGATCGGCGGCCGCCTGCGCCTGGTCATACGCCTGCTGCGCGTCGTCCACGTCCTTCTGGGCGACGGCGCGCTCGGCGAGCAGTGGCTTGAGCCGCGCCAGCGTGCGGTCCGCGTTGGCGAGCCGGGCCTGGGCGCTGCGGTACGCGGCTTCGTACGTCGTGGGATCGATCCGGAACAGCAGCGTCCCCTTCGCGACATCAGTGCCCTCGGCGTACGGCCGTGCGACGATCACGCCCGTGACCTGCGAGCGCACTTCGACCGAGCGCGATGCCGCGGCTTGTCCCACGTACTCGAACCGCGCGGTGACGGTCTCGGGGACGACGGTCAGGACCGAGACTTCGGGGGCCGGGGGGGCGGCGCTCGCAACGGGCGCCAGCCGGCGAGCCGCCGCCGCACCGACGAGCACGAGTGCAGCCGCGACGCCGGCGGTCCACGCGAGGGCCTTGATCAAACGCTTCATGCGAACACCCAGTGGTGAAAGTGATGACGAGCTAATCGATAGTGCAGTAATGAACTATGTAAGGGGAAGGTTCCCACGGGTTGGTCCTGCGAGGCTGGGGCTCCCCCGTTTGGGTGGGAGTGCACCACCCGAATTAAGGGGCCTTCAGTTTGACGGCGTAAGCACGTCCAACGCGCGCACGTTGTCCGCGGTCCGGGGCCACCACAGGAAGCCCGGCACTAGAGACTCCCGCAGGGAATCGCTGCCCGTGGGATCCGTCGCCGTCGCGCTGGGCATGGTGACCGTGGGGACGGCGAACATCAGGCCGATGATCCGCCAGTTGGGCTGGCGCAGCGCTACGCCCACCAGCTGCTGCAGCATCATCTCTCCCCATGCGTCCAGCGTCACGCCGGACGGGATCTCGTCGACCAGCTTGACCGTCCCCATGACGGCGGGATCGTTGCAGGTGTCCCACGGCTCGTCCGCCACCCGCAGGCTGTCCACTTGCACAAAGGTGGCGGAGCTCGAATCGAGCGCGACCCGGCCGACCAGACAGACATAAGGATGGCGCGCGCGTTCCCGCCACAGCGCCGCGAACTGTGTCCCGACCGCGTTGCTCGAATAGTGAGGCACACCGTCGTCCACCGGACGTACCGCCGTCTGGCTCCTGAGCTCGGGGCCCAAGCTCAGCAGGATCACGGCAGCAGTCAGTGCGCGCATCGACGCAGTGTTCCTCGGGTCGCAGACGTCGTTGGCCGGCGCCGAAACCACGCGCCGGCCAACCACACTGGGTCAGAACGTCAGCGTGAGCCCACCCTGCCACGCGATGTCGTGCTGGGTCTTGTCGAAGCCGTAGCGGTCGAACTTGTAGACGAAGTCGCGACCCTCGGCGCGGAGCCCGATGCGCCCGACCCGGTACTCCAGGCCTGCGCCGAAATTGCCGGCGAACTTGGTCCAGGTGTCAGTGGCACCGAGTTGATGCACGCTAATGGCGCCCGCCCCGCCCAACAGATAGGGACTGAGGGTGGCGGAGCCGGCCTGAATCGGATAGCGCAACACGACTGCCGCGTCGTAGGTGAACTTGTTGAACTTCCCCCGGCCCGGCAGCGCGGCGCCACGGACGCTGTCCTGCGCCCAGCTGCCGCTGGCACGGATGCCGACATTGCGCTGCAGCCACGCGGTCCCGTCGATCGAGCCGATCCAGCCCAATCGCCAGTCGGCGGTACCCGCAGAGTTCAAATTGGCGGCGCCCGAAAGCCCGCCAAACCCGCCGCCCAGCGTGAAGCGATCGGACCAGGAATTGACCGGCTCCGGGGCCGGCGTGCGGGCCTGGGCGCGGAGCGCGAGGGGCGCGCTCATTGCCACGCCCAGGGCCACGACGAGGTTGGAGACGAAACGCGGCGACATAGGTTCCTCCAATGGGTCAGAAGTAGAATGATGCCTGCTCAGCAGTTCATGAATGAACTATATCCCGGGAAAGTTCCGGGGAACTTCCTAACCATCTCGATCATTGGTTCATTTATGAACGATTATCGAACCCTGGAGAGGAGCGACGCATGACGCCACCAGCGGCACCCGACCCGGCGAACGCCACGCCGGACGAGGGGCCCCCAGTATCGGGCCTGACCGCCCAGCAGGCGCACGAGCTGGTGGCGGCCGGTCGCGGCGCGCTGGTCGACACCCGCGACCGGCGGTTGTTCGACAACGCGCACGCGGCGGGCGCGCTGTCACTGCCGCTCGCCACCATCGAAGCCGCCCAGGGGCATGCGCCCGCGGGTCTGCTGCCGCCCGATCGCAAGATCATCCTGTACTGCGCGTGAGTGGATGAGCGCACAAGCGCCCGGGCGGCGCGACGGCTGATCGCGGCGGGATACGATGAGCGCAACGTCGCCGTGCTGCTCGGCGGCATTCGCGCCTGGCATCAGGCGGGGTACCCGCTCCAGAAGTGGACCGATGGCGCATGAGCCGCGCCGTCGCGGTATGAGCATCGCCGCGATACTTTGCGCTTCATGGTCGACGTCCTAACCGCCCTGCGCGAAGGGCTCGCGCCTCATTACACCGTCGAGCGGGAGATCGGCGCCGGCGGCATGGCGCGTGTGTTCCTCGCCGCAGAACGCCATCCGCCGCGCAAGGTGGCGGTGAAGGTGATGAACCCCGAGGTCGCCGGGTCCGAGTTTCGCGAGCGCTTCATCCGGGAAGTCGAGCTCACGTCGCGGCTCAGCCACCCGCACATCGTGCCGATTCTCGCCGCGGACGAATGCCTGTTCGTGCCGGATGGTCCCGACGGCCTGTGCTACTACGTGATGCCCTACATCGAGGGCGAGTCGTTGCGAGCCCGCCTGGAGCGGGAGCAGCGGCTGCCCCTCGAGCAGGCGGTGCGCATTGCTCTCGAGGTCGCCGATGCCCTGTCCTACGCACACGCGCAGGGCATCATCCATCGCGACATCAAGCCCGAAAACATCCTCCTGTCGGGAGATCACTCCTGGGTGGCGGACTTCGGCATCGCCCGCGCGATCAGTGCCGCGGGCGGCCACACGCTCACGGGGGGCCACCCGGTGGGCTCGCTGGCCTACATGAGCCCTGAGCAGCTGATGGGGAGCCGCGCCATCGATGCGCGCACCGACGTGTACAGCTTGGGGGGCGTGCTGTACGAGATGCTGGTCGGCGAGGCGCCATTCCTGGGACTCACCGGTGGCTCACCGCGCGGCGGCACGGCCCTCGACAAGGTGCTGCGCGCGCAAGGCGTGAGCCACCGCAGCGAGCGGGCCGTCAAGGAGACTGTCGCCCGCGCGCTCGCGCCCGAGCCAGGCGACCGTTTCGGATCTGTCGACGAGCTCGCGACCCGCCTCCGCGACGCGGTAAGCCGACGGCTGGTCCTGCGGCTGCCGCAGGCGCGCTGGAAGGTGGCGCTGCTGGGCGTAGTCACGCTCGCGGCGCTGGGCGTGGCGGCGGTGGCGCTGCTGGGCAAGCGCCCCCCGGCACTCGACCCGAGGCGCGTCGTGGTCGCGGGGTTCGAAGACCTCTCGGGCGACTCGACCCTCGCCCCGTTGGGCCGCATCGCGGCCGATTGGCTCACGCAGGCGCTGGCACGACGCGGTGGGCTGGAGGTCGTGCCCGGCGCCGGTACCGGCCATCTCCAGCCCGCGGACATCCGAGCCCTGGCCGCCCAGACCGGGGCGGGGACGGTGATCTCGGGAACGTACTACCGTGAAGGGGACTCGGTCTTTTTCCACGTGCAGGTCATCGACGCGGCGCGGGGTACGCTGCGGCGTGGCGTGGAGCCGGTTGGTGCGCCGCGGCGAGCGCCCACCCAAGGGGCCGAGGCGCTGGGCTACCGCCTCACCGCCTTGTTCGACACGCTGTTTCCCCGCACCAACGACTGACGCCACACATCAATTCACAGGGTGAACCCGACTCCCACGCCGACGGACGACACGTGGTCGCGGTAGAATTCGCCGTACGGCGCCGGCCCCGTGTATCCCTTGAGCAGCACGCTCCACCGCCTGCCGGACCCGAGCGCGACGTCCGGGTCGCCGAGCTCGAGACCGGTCACCACGCTCCACCCCACCTGCCACTTGTGATCCTCCGACGCTTTGGCATCCAACCCCGCCACGAGGCGTCCCGTAGCGAACCTGCCGAGTCGTACCAACGCCCGGGGCTGGCGGTATTCCACGCCGCCATGCAGCACGCCGGGTTTCAGATCGGCCGGCGAGTGGGCGAAGATGTACGCCCCGCCGCCATACACCCGCCAGCGGGACGCTTCACTGGCCACGAGGAGCTCGGCCGCCTGGAACGTCAGATCCACCCGCTGCGCGTGGTTGTGGACCAGGTACTCGTCGCCCAGGTGGGAGCTCTGGTGGTACACACGGAAGCGGGTCGCGAAGCTGCCGCGCCGGTACGTGATCGGCAAGCCGACGAGGTAGTCGGTGTTCAGCAGGTCGGTGGTCGAGGACTGCATGTTGAACTCGGAAAACACGCCCGCAGCGATCGCTACCTGCCAGTCCCGCCCGCGCACGAGGCCGATGGTCTGCCCGAACCCGACGCTTCCCAGGCGCGACGCTAGACGAGTCGAATGGGCCCACAGGTACGTCGCGAAGAATTGCGGCTCCTGGGGATCCGCCAGGAGCGGCTCGAACACGACCCTCTCGGTCCCCGCCCCATCCGTCGGCGCCTGAGCGCCGATCCCCCGGGAGCCCACGAGCGCCGCCATGAGCAGCGCGCCGACTAGTTTGGTCTTCATGGTGTTTAGTGCATTAATGAACTATGTTGCGTGGGAGTTCCCGTCCCGGCGGTGCCCGCCAACCGGTGAGTCGCGATGTCTGCGCGGCATCGGGCCGTCCGCCCTAACGCCAAGCATCACAACATGTTGCCCTTGATGAGCCGGCGCCCGCAAGCCGCTCCCTTGTGACACGGACCACCGTAGTGAATCGTGTGGGCCCGCATACTGTTCCATGGTCGCGCCTATGGCCTTACGGATCCTGTTGTTGGAAGACGTGCCGGCGGACGCCGCGCTGCTCGAACGCCACCTGTCCAGGTCGGGATTGGAGTTCGTCAGCGAGCGGGTAGACACGCGCGCCCGCTTCGAAGAGGCGCTGCGGGACTTCGTGCCGGATATCATCCTGTCCGACCACGGCCTCCCGGGGTTCGACGGAGCCGCGGCGCTCGCGCTGGTCAACGAACGCTTCCCCACCCTTCCGGTCATTCTGGTTACGGGCTCGCTCAACGAGGAAAAAGCGGTCGAGTTCATGAAGGCGGGCGCCGCCGACTACATCCTGAAGGACCACCTGACCCGACTGCCCGAGGCCATCCGGCGCGCCCTGCGGGAACGGCTGCTGCGCGAGGAGCGCGAGCAAGCCGTCGCCGCGCTACGGGCGTCGGAAGCCCAGTACCGCTCGATGTTCGAGAGCACACCGTATCCCATGTGGGTCTTCGACCTGGAGACGCACCGCGTGCTGGCGGTGAACGGCGCCGCGATCAAGCATTACGGGTACTCGCGCGACGAGTTCCTGGCGCTGCGCATCGAGGACCTGCGTCCGCCCGAGGATGTCCCGGCCCTGCTGCGACACCTCGAGACCATGCCCTCCGAATATCACAACGCCGGTACGTGGCGGCATCGCAGGAAGGACGGGACGCTCATCGAGGTGGAGACCAGCGGTCACGGAATCACGTTTGCCGGCCGGCGGGCGGAGCAAGTCGTGATCAACGACGTAACGGAGCGAAAGCGGCTCGAGGAGCAGTTCCGCCAGGCGCAGAAGATGGAGGCCGTAGGGCGTCTCGCGGCCGGAGTGGCGCACGACTTCAACAATCTCCTGACCGCGATCCTGGGCACGACCGACCTGATGCTCGAGGACATGCAGGCGGACGATGCCGATCGCGAAGGCCTGCTCGACATCCGGAGCGCGTCGGAGCGGGCCGCCGTGCTGACGCGGCAGCTGCTCACGTTCAGCCGCCAGCAGGTGGTGTCTCCCCAGGTGCTGCGCCTGAACGAACTCGTCCTGGAGCTGGAAAAGCTGCTGCGCCGTCTGCTGGGCGAGGACGTGGCGATCCGGGTCGGGGTCGCACCCGATTGCGGGGCCGTGAAGGCCGACCCGGGCCAGCTCGAGCAGGTCATCGTGAATCTCGCGGTGAACGCGCGTGATGCGATGCCGAATGGTGGACGCCTCACGATCGAAACAAAGAACGTCGATCTCGACGCCGAGTATCCCACCGATCGGGTCACCATTCCCGCGGGGCGCTACGTCATGCTGGCCGTCACCGATACGGGGACGGGGATGGACGCGCAAACCAAGGCCCGGATCTTCGAGCCATTCTTCACGACGAAGCCCGTCGGCAAGGGAACCGGGCTGGGCCTCGCTACGGTGTACGGCGCGGTGAAGCAGAGCGGCGGATACATCTGGCTGTACAGCGAAGTGGGACAAGGCACGAGCTTCAAGATCTACCTGCCGCGGATCGACGCCGCGGAGCCGCAAGCGGCGGCGGCCGAGGCGGCGGTGCCGCTCGACGGCTCCGAGACGGTGCTAGTCGCCGAGGACGAAGACGCGGTGCGCCAGATCATCGAAAAGGCGCTTCAGGCGCGGGGGTACACTGTGATGGTCGCACGGGGCGGAACCGAGGCCCTCGCCATCGCGGGCCGCCATGCCGGGCAGATCGACCTCCTGGTGACCGACGTGGTGATGCCGGACATGAACGGGCGGGCCCTGTCCGAGCGCCTGACGCACGTGCGACCCACGATCAAGACGCTGTATCTGTCCGGTTACACCGACGACGCGATCCTGCATCACGGTGTCCTGGAAGAGGGCGTCGCCTTCCTGCAGAAACCGTTTTCGCTCGGAGCGTTGGCGCGCAAGGTCCGCGAAGTGATCGAGGCCCGCCCCTGACGGAGCTGCCCCTCGTCGCCCGGGCGCGGGGGCACGGTGACCGACCGGCGATCATCGCCGGCGAGGGCACGTTCAGCTATCGCGACCTGCTCGACGCCTCGGCGAGCGTCGCCCAGTGCCTGCTCGCCGGGCGCAGCGACCTCGGGGAGGCCCGGGTCGCCTTCCTCGCCCCTCCCGGCTTTCACCACGTCGCCACCCAGTGGGGGATCTGGCGGGCCGGCGGCATCGCCGTTCCGCTCGCCGTCTCTCACCCGCCCGCGGAGCTCGCCTATGTGATCCGCGATTCCGAGGCCGAGACTGTCGTCGTGCACTCCGATTTCGCCGCCATGATGCAGGTGGTGCACCTGCCGCCGGCGACGCGAACCGTCACGACCGACGACGCGGTGGGTACCGCTCCCCGCTCCCCGCTCCCCGTACTGGCGGACGGGCGGCGGGCCATGATGGTCTACACCAGCGGCACGACGGGCAAGCCCAAGGGCGTGGTGACGACGCACGCGAACATCGCGGCTCAGGTCACCAGCCTCGTTACGGCTTGGGAATGGCGGGCGGACGATTGGATCCTGCTCGTGCTGCCGCTCCATCACGTGCACGGGATCATCAACGTCCTCAGCTGCGCCCTGTGGGCCGGAGCGCGCTGCGAGATGCTAGCGAAGTTCGACGCGGAGCACGTCTGGGGCCGCATCGCCGCCGGCGAGCTGACCCTGTTCATGGCGGTCCCCACCATTTACGGAAGGTTGATCACGGCCTGGGACGGCGCCGCGCCCGAGCGGCGCCTCGAATGGTCGGCCGGCTGCGCCCGGCCCCGGATGCGGCTCATGGTCTCGGGATCGGCGGCGCTGCCGGTGCAGCGCCTCGAGCGGTGGCGCGAGATCAGCGGCCACGTCCTGCTCGAGCGCTACGGCATGACCGAGATCGGCATGGCACTCGGCAACCCGCTGCACGGCGAGCGGCGACCGGGATGCGTGGGCACGCCGCTGCCCGGTGTGGAGGTGCGTCTGGTGGACGATGCGGGCCGGGCCGTGCCCGCAGGCACGCCCGGCGAAATCGAGGTGCGCGGCGCAACGGTGTTTCTCGAGTACTGGCGGCAGCCGGACGCGACCGCCGAGGCGTTCAGGGACGGCTGGTTCCGCACCGGCGACGTCGCCGTGCTCGAAACCGGGTCGTACCGCATCCTCGGCCGCTCGAGTGTGGACATCATCAAGACCGGCGGCTTCAAAGTGTCGGCGCTCGAGGTGGAGGAGGTGCTGCGGACGCACCCGGCGATCGCGGAGTGCGCCGTGGTGGGCGTGGAGGATCCCGAGTGGGGCGAGCGCATCTGCGCCGCAGTCGAGCGGCGTGGTGAAGCCGAATTGACGCTCGCCGTCCTGCAGGCGTGGGCCAAAGATCGTCTCGCACCCTACAAGATTCCGCGCGCGCTCCGCTCGGTAGGTGCGCTGCCGCGGAACGCCTTGGGTAAGGTCACCAAGGGCGAGGTGGCGAAGCTCTTCACTGCTTAAGTGTCAAGGAGCTGTCAAAGTTCGGCGAATCCTCTTGTGAGGTCCCGGGCGGGCCGGCATGTTCGGCCTCTACACGGGAACGTTCCGACCCCCGGTCGCCTGCCGCCAGCGTTCACCGACACTTCCCACATCGGAGGCGACGATGACGTCTGTTCGTCACGCGCCAGCGCGTGCGGTGCTGGTGCTGGCGCTTTGCGGCTCCCCTTCCGGCCTGGCGGCGCAATACTCGCGGTCGGCGCTCGATCCCATCACCAGTGCCGTGATGAAGCACCCCATCACCACGTCCTCGAGCGTGGCGCGGGACCACTTCCTCCAGGGCCAGCGGGAATTCGATCTGGGCCGGTTCATCGACGCGAACGTGCACTTCAACGAAGCCGTTGCGGCCGATCCGAGCTTCGCGTTCGCGTACTTGAACGCCGCGTTTACCGCCAACTCGCTCGAAGAGTTCAAGCGCAATCTCGCGTTGGCCGAGCAGCACGCCGCGGCCGCCTCGGAGGCCGAGCGGCTGCAGATCCAGATGGCGCGCAAGGGATTCGACAATGATCTGGCAGGGCAGCTCGCGCTGGGGAAGCAGCTGGTGGAGAAGTATCCCGACAGCCCGCGCGCCTGGCTCGCCCTCGCCGGAGCCCAGATTGGGTTGAACAAGAACGAGGACGGGCGTGCCTCGATCGGGAAGGCGTTGGAGCTCTCGCCCAAGCTGTACGTGGCGCACGCCACCATGGGGAACGACTACATCTTCGGGGAGCCGCGCGACTTTACGAAGGCGCTCGCGCACATGCAGGAAGCGGAAGCACTGGCGCCGGATGAGTCCAATGCGCACCTCCTCGTCGGCGATGCCTACCGGGCACAGCGCAATCTCGAGAAAGCCCGCGATGAGTACATGCGGGGCCACGAGCTCGATCCCAGGAGTGCCGCGCTGCTCGTGAAGGCTGGGCACGCCAACACGTTCCTGGGCGACTACGCGGCGGCGCGCGCCGATTACGATTCCGCCATGGCCGTGGGACGGGCAAATGAAAAAGCCGCCTACGCTCCGTTCCGAGCCTACGTCAGCGTGTACGCAGGCGATCCCGAGGCGGCGATCACCGAGCTCAATCGGTTGGTCGCGTCCGTGGACGGCATGAGAGTCCCGGACCCGAAAGCCAACAAGGTCGCCGCGCTCACGAACGTCGTGGTCATCGCGACTCATACGCGCAACCGTGCGGCGGCGGAGCAAGCCCTGAAGCAGCTCGAGCCGCTGCTCATGCAACAGGCCGACGAAGCAGGCAACGCGGCGTTCCGGCGGGGACAACAGGCGACGATCGCATACCTCGAAGGGTGGACCGCTGCGCGCCGCGGGGACTATGCGTCGGCCCAGCAGCAGGCCGACCGCATCAACCAGCTACTCGCCCCAGACGCGAACCCACGGAAGCTCGAGCCGATGCACCAACTGGTGGGATTCATCGCGCTCTATCAGGGCAAGTACGATGAAGCGGCCGCACACCTGCGGCAGGGCAATCTGTTGGACCCGTACATCAAGTATCAGTTCGCGGTCGCGACGGAGGGCGCGGGCGATGCCGCGCAGGCCAAGAAGCTGTTCCGCGAGATCGCCGACTACAACTTCAATGCCTTGGGCTTCGCCCTGGTGCGAAAGGAGGCGCAACAGAAGGCTGGCAAGTCGGCGCTCTAGGGGCCACGGCGGCTATCGACGTCATGCGTCGTAGGAGTCGCCCCAGCCCACGTCGAACACGCCGCCGCACTTCCCGCAGCGCATGTTGAGGGGCCCTTTCGCGAGCGGCGCTCGCGCGTGGCATTGCGGGCACACGCCATAGCGGGCACCCCAGCTGTGGGGCAGTTGCCGCGCGTTGCCGGGTCGCGGAACGATCGCCCAGACGCCGGGCGCTCGGCCCGTCATCTGCAGCGCAGCGCGCGGCACGTTGACGACGCGCTGGTTCACGTCCAGGACCGCGTCGGTGGTTGTCACTCGGAGCACCCGATACCATGCCCCGCGCCGTAGCGGGACGCTGGCATCGGAGCGTAACCGTGCCCACTGGCTGCCGCTCACTTTAAGCCTCCTTGTTGTCGAGAACATCGGCGATTGTAGGCGCACTGGCGGGTGACGGCTGTCACGCGTTGCCGGGTCGGTCGCGGATGAGCAGCTTACCGGCTCGTCGCGTCGCGAAGCAGCGGCGGATGGCCGATGGGATGGCGCTGCTGGACGTGCGATGCCAGGGCCAGCAGCGCCTCCTCGCCGAACGGCTTGCCGACGATCTGCAGACCCACCGGCAGCCCGTCGGGATCGACCCCGCAGGGTACCGAGGCAACCGGAAGACCGCTGAGACTCAACACGAACGTGGGCGCGATCCAGTCGACGTATGTCTCCATTTTCTTGCCGGCCACCGTTTCGGGATAATTCTGGTCCACCGGGAAGGGGGGGACCGCCATGCAGGGGGTGAGCAGGTGGTCGAACTTCCCGAAGAACTCGCGGAACAGATGCCACATGCGGCCGCGCGCCGCCTCAGCGGCGCCCAGGTCACGGCTCGTCGTGTCGAGCCCGGCGCGAATGTTACCCGCGACGTTGGCTCCGAATCGGTCCAGCTGGTCCATCCGCGGGAACATCTGCGCGACGAACCACAACCCGCGTAGCGCGAGGAACGCCTTCCGCCCGAACGACAGGTCGAGCTCGATTTCGTCGACTTCCGCGCCGAGCTCACCGAGTCCGACGGCCGCCCGGCGGCACACTCGCTCGATGGCGGGATCGATCCCGATCCCGGCGATGTCGGGGCAGTAAGCAACTCGTAAGCCTTGCGGGATGGCGCGGCCCGCCGCGGCCACGAAGTTGCGGCCGGCGGTGGGCTGCGAGAGTGGAGAGAGGGAGCTCGGACCCGCTACGGCCTGGAGCATCAGAGCCACGTCCTGGGCGGTGCGGGCCATGGGGCCTTCGACTTGGAGCGTGTCCCACGCCCAGTCCGCTGGATAGGTCGGGATCAGCCCGATCGACGGCCGGAGCCCCACCACGCCGCAGAACGACGCGGGGATGCGGAGCGACCCGCCCAGGTCCGTCCCCTCGGCGAGCGTGATCATCCCGGTGACGAGCCCCGCCGCCCCGCCGCCCGTCGAGCCGCCGGCGCTGCGCGTCGGGTCCCACGGGTTGCGCGTGCGGCCGAACACTTCGTTGAAGGTGTTCCCACCCGCGGCGAACTCGGGACAGTTCGTTTTTCCGAGAATCACCGCACCCGCCTCCCGCAGCCGCCGCACCACCAGGGCATCCTCGGTGGGCACGTGATCCCGGTAAAGGGCCGACCCGTACGTCGTGCGGAGGCCCGCGACGGGCGTCACGTCCTTGATGCCGACCGGCAGGCCCGCCAGCAGACCCACCTCCTCGCCGCGCACCAGCCGCAGCTCGAGCTCGCCGGCCTGGTCGAGCGCCCGGGGGTTGAGCGTGACGACGGCGTTGACGGCGGGGTTGAAGCTCTCGACCCGCGCCAGGCACGCTTCGACCACCTCGACCGGCGACACCTCGCGCGACCGGACCAGCCGCGCGAGCTCAGTGGCGGAGCGCTCCGCTAGATCTTCCATTCTCCCACGAACGCGACCGTGCGGCAGAATGCGGCCTCGCCTCCTTTGAACTTCCACGGGAAGCAGCCGACGATGAGGCGCTTGTTCTGGAGCTCGGGCGCCTCGATTTCGCCGCCCAGGTTCTCGATGTGGATGCAGTCCTTCGGGAACAGCGCGTTGTGGGTGAGCTGGTAGGCGGAGTCGGGGAACATCTTATCCACCGCGGCCTTGCCGCCGAATTTTTGCTCCGCCTTGGCGCGCACCTTGTCGCACTGGCCGTGGGCACCCTTACCCAGGAAGCGCCCGATCGGCAGGTTCATCGGGTGGTCGGTGGACACGCAGTCGACACCCCACACATGGATCTTCTTCTCCAGCAACCACGGCACCAGATCGGGATGCGCGCCGGGGTGATAGTGGTAGTAGCGCTCCTCGTCCGGCGTGGCGCCGAAGTCCGCGTAGCGATGCCATCCCGTGTGCAGCAGCAGGAGGTCACCCGGTTTCACCTGGACTCGCTGCTCGATCATTTGCGGCGTGTAGACCGCCAGCTCGTCCATTTCGTCCCGCAGGTCCACGATCACGCCCGGGCCGCACAACCAATCGAGCGGCAGCTCGTCGATCGTCTTGCCGGCCGTGACGAAGTGGCGCGGCGCGTCGAGATGCGTGCCCATGTGGTTCGAGGTCATGATGTACTGAGCGTTCACCCCGTGCTCTGCTTTGCGCTTGATGTATTTGACCTCGAACGGCGGGTAATAGGGCCAGAAGGAGCTGCGCTCGTTCAGGGGTTGGGAGAGGTCGTAGATCTTCATGGGCTCCTCGATCCCCGGGCTCGCACCCGGGGTCAGTTGTTTACGCCTTCTCTGCACGTTCGAACGCGCGCGCCAGCGCGCGGCGCGTGAGCACGGCAACGAGCCGACGGCGGTAGGCGGCCGACGCATGGATGTCGGAAGGCGGATCGATATCGCGCGTGGCCGCCGCCTCCCCCGCGGCGCGCAACAGCTCGGCCGACGGGGTCTGGCCGGAGAGCCCCTTCCCTGCCTCGGTTGCGAGCACCGGCCCATCGCCCACGCTCAGCAAGCCGATCCGCGCCTCCTTGCACCGACCGCGCGGGTCGAGCGTCACGATGGCTGCGACCCCGACCAGGGCGTAGTCCCCGTGGCGGCGCGCCAGTTCGAGAAACGCGGTGCCGCTCGAGGCGGGGAGCGGCGGGACTGCGATCTCGACCAGCAGCTCGCCCGGCTCGAGCGCCGTCTCGAGCATGCCCTTGAAGAACTCACCCGCCGGAATCGAACGCTCGCCGCTGGAGCTCTTGGCCCGAAACCGCGCGTCGAGCGCCAGCATCACCGCCGGCAGCTCGGCCGACGGATCGGCATGGGCGATGCTGCCTCCAATGGTCCCCCGGTTCCGGATCTGCGGGTGCGCGATGGAGGGCATCGCTTCGGCGAGCAGCGGCGCCGCGCGCGCAACCACGTCGCTCCGCTCGACTGCCCGCTGGCGCGTCATGGCGCCGAGCGCGACGCCCCCTGATTCGGCGCGCACGTACGCAAGCTCGGAAACCCCGTTGAGGTCCACGAGCACCGCGGGCCGGGCCAGCCGGAAGTTCATCGCGGGAATGAGGCTCTGGCCGCCCGCCAGCGGCTTCGCTTCGCCACCGTGCTCGGCCAAGAGCGCCAGGGCCTCGTCCACCGTGGCCGGCGTGAAATACTCGAACGCCGCGGGCTTCACGCGTTCATCAGCTCGAACAGGCGGTTGGGGCTGAGCGGGATCTCGCAGATCTCCAATCCCGAGCCGGCGAGCGCGTCCTCGACCGCCTGGGCGAACAGCGGGCCGGTCGGAATGGCACCGGCTTCGCCCACGCCTTTCGCGCCCACGGGGTTCAGCGGCGAGCGGGTTTCCCGGTGGGTCGTCTCTATGTTTGGGACGTCGGTCGCGGTCGGGAGCAGGTAGTCCATGAACGAAGCGTTGAGCAGCTGTCCCTCCTCGTCGTACACGAGCTGCTCATAGAACGCGTTGCCGATGCCGTGCGCCACGCCGCCCTGAATCTGGCCCTCCACGATCATCGGGTTGATCACGCGGCCGCAGTCGTGCACGACGACGTAGCGCTTGATCTCGACCTGCGCCGTCTCGGCGTCCACTTCGACGAGCATCGCGTGGACGCCGTTCGCGGTGCTGCCGCGGTCGGGCCCGAAGTACGCGGTGGCCTCGAGGCCAGGCTCGCTGCCGGGCCGCACGGCACCGCGCAGCGGATTCGCCTTCAGCGCGAGCGCGCCGAGCGCGATGCCAGCCTTGGGGTCGCCGCGCACATGCACCCGCCCGCCGTCGAGCACGAGGTCGGCCGGCGTCGCCTTTAGCTCGCGACTGGCGAGGTCCAGGATTTTCTCTCGGACTCGGGCAGCCGCCGCGTGACAGGCGCTGCCCGCCACCACCGCGCCGCGACTGGCGAACGTGCCGGTGCCCCAGTGAAACTCCCGCGTATCGCCCGTGATCACGTGGACGTCTGTTACGTCCACACCCAGCACCTCGGCCACGATCTGCGCGAACACCGTGAAGTGCCCCTGCCCCTGGGTACCCACGCCGGTCGCCAGCCGCACGCGGCCGCTCGGCTCGATGGTGACCCGCGCGCCCTCGTAGGGGCCGATCCCCGTCCCTTCGACGTAGCACACCACGCCGATCCCGACGTGACGCCCCGCCGCCTTGAGCCGTGGCTGCTCCTCTCGGACGAAGCGCTTGTAGTCGATGACCTCGAGCGCCTGGTCGAGCGCGGGCGCGTAGTCGCCGCTGTCGTAGGTGAGGGGCGCGGAGTCCTGGAACAGGATCTCGTTGTTGAACGGGAACTGATCGGGCCGGAGCAGGTTCGTGCGGCGAATCTCGACACGGTCGATCCCCAGCTCCTTGGCCGCAAAATCCAGGAGCCGCTCGATCACGAATACGCCGTGCTGGCGCCCCGCGCCCCGCACCGGCGTAACGATTGTCTTGTTCGTGAAGACCGCGGTGAACTCGCTCTCGTAGCTCGGGATGTCGTACGGCCCAAGGAGGGTGCACTGGCTGTTGATCGGCACCGTGAGGCCGTAGGGATCGTAGGCACCAGTGTCGTGCAAGAATACGTCCTTCACACCGAGGATCTTGCCCTCCTTCGTTACCGCGAGCTCGGCATCGTGGATCTGACCGCGCTCCTGTGTCGTGGCGAAAAAATTCTCCTGGCGGTCTTCGGTCCACTTGACCGGGCGCCCCAGCCGCATGGCCGCCCACGGTACGAGCACTTCCTCGGGATAGAACATCATGATCTTCGGCCCGAAGCCGCCGCCCACGAACGGCGCCACCACGCGCACCTGCGATTCGAGCAGGCCAAGCAACTGGGCGAGGCCGTTCCGGATGGGGATGGGCGCCTGTGTGGTATCCCACACCGTCAGCTCTTCGGCGCGCGAGTCCCAATGCGCCACGACGGCGCGGTTCTCGATCGCGGCCGACGCACCGCGATCGTAGCGGAACCGTCGCTTGATGACCGCGTGCGCGCGGGCTTTAGCGGCCGCCCAGTCGCCTTTTCGCTGCACTACATGCGCCGCGAGGTTGGAAGGCAGCTGGTCGTGCACGCGGGGGGCCCCCGGGCCGAGTGCGGCCTCGAGCTCCACGGCGGCGGGAAGCGGCTCGGCCTCCACCACTATGTCGTCCAGCGCGTCTTCGGCCAGATACCGGCTCTCCGCCACGACCATCGCGATGGGCTCGCCCACGTGGCGCAGCTTGTCTTTGGCGAGCGGAACCTGAGTGCAGGAGTTGAAGACGAGGCCGGGGATGGGAGGAGGCGGCACGAGCAGCGGACCGGGGCGCCAGTAGTCGCCCAGGTCGACCGCCGTGTAGACCGCCACGACTCCCGCGCGGCTGCGAGCGGCGGACGCGTCGACGCTCGAAAGCCGGGCGTGGGCGTGCTGGCTGCGGAGAAACGCCACGTGCAGCAGGCCGTCGAGCCGCACGTCGTCCACGAACAGCGCGCGTCCGGTGAGGAGCCGCGCGTCCTCGTTGCGACGGACGCGCTCGCCGATCCCGCTAGGCGCGCGCTGCCGCGCCACAGGCGAGTCTCACGGCCGCGACGATGTTCTGGTAACCAGTGCAGCGACACAGATTCCCGGAGAGCGCCTCGCGGATCTCGCGCTCGTCCGGGTCGGGATGGTCGCGCAGGAACGGCACCAGCGTCATGAGGACGCCCGGCGTGCAGAAGCCGCACTGCAACCCATGGGCCTCGCGAAACGCCGCCTGGAGCGGATGCAGCGCATCGCCCCCCCCCAAGCCGTCCGACAAACCCTCGACTGTCGCGACGTCGTGCCCATCCGCTTGGACGGCGAACATCAAGCAGGAGCGCACCGCCTCGCCGTCCAACAGCACCGTACAGGCGCCGCACACGCCGTGCTCGCACCCGACGTGCGTGCCGGTGAGTCCGAGCTCGTGGCGCAGGAAGTCGGAGAGGAGCAGTCGCGGCTCCACCGTCCGCTCGTGGCGCACGCCGTTGACCGTGCAGACCAGCGTCGTTATCAAGGTCCGCAACGTTACGCCCTGGCCGGGAGTGCAGCAAGGCGACAGAATTCCACCATGAAGCGTCGCGAAGCACTCGCCAAGCTCACCGGCCGCGAGCGGTACGTGGACGATCTGCCGCTCGAAGGCTTCCTCTGGGGCATGACGGTGCGCAGCCCGGCGCCCCGCGGCCGCGTCACCGCGATCCGGTTCGGCAAGGACGTCGACTGGTCTCAGTTCGTCGTAGTGGACCACCGCGACATCCCGGGACCGAACGTCGTAGCCCTGATCGAGGAAGATCAGCCGGTGCTCGCGGCCGGCTATGTGCGCCACGTGCACGAGCCCGTGCTGCTGCTCGCGCACCCGTCGCGCGAGGCGGTGCGGCGCGCCGTCCGCTCGGTCGAGGTGGTAGTCGGGCCCGAGCCGGCCGCCCTCGACTTCCGTGTCCCGCCCGCCCCAGAGCAGATCCAATACGGCAGCGACAACGTCATCAAGCATCTCAAGATCGAGAAGGGCGATGTGGAGCGCGCGCTCGCCGGGGCGCCGGTAGTGGTCGCCGGAACGTACGAGACCGGCGCCCAGGAGCACGTCTACCTCGAGACCCAGGGGATGATCGCCCAGCTCGAGGGAGACGTACTGGTGGTGAAGGGCTCGATGCAGTGCCCCTACTATGTCCTCAAGGCGCTGCAGCACGCGCTCACGCGTGACGCGACGCGAGTCCGCGTGATCCAGACGCCCACCGGCGGCGGCTTCGGCGGCAAGGAAGAATTCCCATCTCACATCGCCCTGCACGCTGCGCTGCTCGCGCTGAAAAGCGGCCGGCCGGTGAAGCTGATCTATGACCGCGGTGAGGACATGGCCGCGACCACCAAGCGGCACCCCGCGCTGGTGCGCCACCGCACCGGGCTCACGCGCGACGGCCGGCTCGTAGCGCAGGACATCGAGGTGGTGATCGATGGCGGCGCGTACGTGACCCTGTCTCCGGTCGTGCTGTCGCGCGCGATCATCCATGCCGCCGGGCCGTACGCGTGCGAGCACGTGCGCATCACCGGGCGCGCGATGTTCACGAACGCCGTGCCGTTCGGGGCGTTCCGCGGCTTCGGCGCCCCCCAGTCACAGTTCGCGGGCGAGCGACACATGGACGTGATCGCGGCGACCATCGGGATCGACCCGGTCGAGCTGCGGCGCATCAATTTGCTCAGAGACGGCCAGACGACCGCCACCGGTCAGGTGATCCGAGACGGCGCCGATCGCCTGGCCGTGATGGAGCGGGCCCTCGAGCTGTCCAGCTACCGGGACAAACAACGGGAGCACGCCGCGTTCAACGCCACGCACCCGACGCTCCGCCGCGGCTCGGGGCTCGCCACGTTCTATCACGGCGCCGGGTTCACGGGCGGCGGTGAGGTGGCGCTCCAGTCGCGGCTACGCGTGGCGGGCCGCCCGGACGGCGGGGTCGAAGTGTTGAGCGCCAACATCGAGATGGGCCAGGGCACGCTCACGGTGTTTACCGAGCTCGCGGCGACACGGCTCGGCTTGGCGCCGGAAGACGTGACCATCGCCGAGGCCGACACCGGCCGGGTCCCGAACTCCGGGCCCACGGTCGCGTCCCGCACCACGATGATCGTGGGCGGCCTGATCGAGCGCGCGGCCGATGATCTGCGCCGCCATGTGGGCCTCGACGATTCGGCCCGCGGCGCAGCGGTGAAGCAGTCAATCCAACGGTGGCACCGCGAGCACCCCGGGGAGCCTCTGTTCGGCGAAGCGGCCTACGAGAAGCCCCCCGGCATTGTGTGGGACGACCAGACGTACCGTGGTGACGCCTACGGCGCGTTCGCGTGGGCCGCGTACGTCGCAGAGGTGGAGGTCGACCTGCGGACGTACACCACTCGCGTGATCGACTTCGTGGCGGTGCAGGAGGTGGGCAAAGTGCTGAACCCGACGCTCGCCAAGGGACAGGTCCAGGGTGGCGTGGTCCAGGGAATCGGCTGGGCGCTCATGGAGGAGTGTAAGTGGCGGGACGGGGCGATGGCGAACAATCAGCTCACCAACTACCTGATCCCGACTTCCCACGACGTCCCCCCCGTGAGGGTCGCGTTCCTCGAGAACCCATACCCGCACGGCGCGGGTGGCGCGAAGGGGTTGGGCGAGCTGCCGATCGACGGTCCGGCGCCCGCGATTCTGAACGCGGTGGCACGCGCCACGGGCGCCGAGCCGCGCGCTATCCCCCTCACGCCAGAAAATCTGATGGAGCTCTTGGATGGTCAGGCCAAGGTAGGGGCGCAGCATGCTGCGCCCCTACGGTAAGCGAATGCCCGCAATCGCCATCACCTTCACCCTCAACGGCTCACCGGTGACGGTCGACGTGGATCCCGCCGCCCGCCTGCTCGACACGCTCCGTTATCAACTCACGCTCACCGGCACCAAAGAGGGTTGCGGCGAGGGCGAGTGCGGGGCCTGCACCGTGTACCTGGACGGCTTGCCGGTGAACTCGTGCCTCGTACCCACCTACCAGGTGCGGGGGCATCGGGTGGAGACCGTGGAGTCGCTCGACCCCGGCGCGCTCGAGCCGTTCGAGCGATGCGGCGCCACACAGTGCGGGGCCTGCACTCCCGGCGTCGTGATGACGGCGTGGTGGATCCGCGAGCATCCCGAGCTGCTCGAGACGCACGACACCCGCGAGCTGATGGCAGGAAATCTCTGTCGCTGCACGGGATATGACGGGATCATCGACTCGGTGAAGGAAGCGCTCGAGGCAAGGGGAAAGGGGAAGCGGGAAGGGTGAACGTCTTATTGCCTGCGAGCCTACCCGAGGCTCTGAACCAGCTCGCGAGTGACGCCACGGCGGTCCCGATGGCCGGCGGGACCGACCTCCTGGTGCACTGGCCGGTCCGCCTCGAGGCGCACGAGCGAACCTACGTAGACCTGTCCCGGCTCGACTCCCTGAAGCCGCTGCGCTGGACCGAGGACGAGTTGACCCTCGGCGGGCTCACGACGTATTGGGACGTCATCCTGGACGCGCGCGCGCGTGCAGAGTTGCCGCTGCTGGTAGACGCCGCACGTCAGGTAGGAGCGATTCAGATCCAGGCGCGCGGCACGTGGGCCGGGAACATCGTCAACGCCTCGCCCGCGGCAGACGGCGTGCCGGTCCTGATGGCCTACGACGCGGTCGTTGTGCTCGAATCCCGCAGCGGCCGGGAGGAGGTCCCGCTCGACCGGTTTTATGCGGGCTACAAACAAATGAAGCGCCGGACCGATCAGCTGGTGGTGGGGATCCGGATCCCACGGCGCCGCTACACCTACCAGGTGTTCGAGAAGATCGGGGCGCGGCGGGCCCAGGCGATTGCCAAGGTCGGCTTGGCCGTCACTTGCTCCGGCGCCGGCTGGCGGGTAGTGGCGGCGAGCGTCGCGCCCACCATCCGCCGCTGCCCGGCAGTCGAGCGGCTGCTCGAGGCCGGGATCCCAATCGCATCCCCGGAAGCCCTCTTGCCCGCCATCGCGCAGGATGTGGCTCCAATCGACGACATTCGCTCGAGCGCCGATTACCGCACCCGCGTGATGGCACGGGTGCTGTATCACGACTTGCGGGACTTTTGGGGAAAGCGGGCGTGACGCCGCTTCCCGGGCGCCGCCCGATCCATACCGCGTATGTCGGCGCGCATCTGTTCCGGGCAAGGCTCGCCGCCGAATGGGGCGAGCTGGCGCTCAAGACCCTGGCCGACTGTGCCCCCGATGCCGCTGGGCTCACCGCCGCACTCGACTACCAGGTGGACGAGCGCATGTTCGCGCGCTTGAAAGAAAAGCTCCGGCGCGAGCCCATCGAGGATCTCCGGATCGACTTCGAGGACGGGTTCGGCAACCGCTCGGATCAGGAGGAGGACGCGGCGGCGCAGTCGGCCGGTGCGGAGGTCGCGTCCGGTTTGGCCCGAGAGGCCGTGCCGGCGTTCCTGGGCATCCGGATCAAGGCCCTCGGGGCCGAGCGAGCCACGCGGGCGAGCCGCACACTCGATCTGTTCGTGAGGTCGCTCGTGGAACGCAGTGGGGGGAAGCTCCCCGCGCATTTCACGGTAACGCTGCCGAAGGTGGCGAACGCCGAGGAAGTGGCTGCTCTGGTGCGCCTGCTCGAAGAACTCGAGTCGCGGCTCCGTCTCGAGGCGGGCGCTCTCACGCTCGAGTTGATGGTCGAGACGCCGCGGGCGCTGCTCGGTCCCGACGGCCGCTGCCCGCTCCCGGCGCTCGTGGCCGCGGCGCGCGGCCGCTGTGTCGGCGTGCACTTCGGGGTGTACGACTACTCCGCGGCGCTGGAGATCGCGCCTTCGCATCACGGCCTGCGGCATCCGGCCTGCGAACACGCGCGCCAGGTCATGCAGGTCGCGCTCGCCGGGACCGGGGTCGCCCTGTCGGCCGGGTCGACCAACATGCTGCCCGTCGCACCACGCGACCACTTGCTCCGCGCGTGGCGACTGCACTTCCAGGATGTGCGGCACTCGCTCGTGAGCGGCTTCTACCACGGATGGGACCTGCACCCCGCGCAACTGGTGACGCGGTACAGCGCGGCTTACGGATTCTACAGGGAGTGTCTGGAATCCACGGTCGGGGCCGTGCTCGAGGACCCGGCGGTCCGCGGGGTGCGCGCCAGCCTGGTCCAACGGGCGCTCGATTGTGGGGCGATCAGTGACGCAGAAGCGAGCGCGGCGCTACCGTAGCGGCGCGCCCGCACGAATCCATTTCCCGAGAAGCTCGCGTTCTTCTGGAGTCATCCCCGTCAAATTGCCGAGCGGCATCGTCTGCGCGTCGACCGCGACGGCGAGGATGCGGGGCGCGTTGGCCCGAATCTGGTCCGGGGTGTCGAGCAGCACGCCCAGCGGCGCGGCGGGAATCCCCGGCGTCGTGGGCGCGCTCGAGTGACAGCCGGCGCAGCGGCGCGCGACGATCAGACGCACGTCCGCGAACGAGACCTGAGCGCCGCTGCTCGACGCACCCGGGCCCGATCGTGGTGCCGTCACGAGCGCGAGCGCCACCAGTGCGAGCCCGGCGGCGGGCAGCATCCAGACGTTCTTCCGGCCCTGGTTCCTCAAGTTGAACCAATGACGCGTCGCAACCCCGATGACCGCCAGCCCCGCAAGGATCGCCCAGTTGAGCCGGTGACCGTAGGTCGCGGGGTAGTGGCTGCTCACCATGATGAACAGCACCGGAAGCGTGAGATAGTTGTTGTGGAGCGACCGCAGCGCCCCCTGCTTGCCGCGCGCCGCGTCGGGGGCGCGACCCGCGGCGAGCGCGGCGACCATATCCCGTTGGGCCGGAATGATGACCATGAGCACGTTGGCCGCCATGATCGTGCCGATCGCGGCTCCGACATGGAGGTAGGCCGCGCGCGGGCTCAGCAGCTGGGACAGTCCCCACGCCAGGGCCGTGGCAAGCGCGAACAGCGTCGCGCCCAGGGCGAGCGGCCTGGGTCCGAGCGGCGAGCGGCACAGGGCGTCGTACACGACCCAGCTGACGATCAGCGTCCCGACCCCCGCCGCCACACCCGCACCTGGTGACAGCCGCGCGACCCGGGGATCGACCAGAAACGACGCCGCGCCCAGGTAGTAGACCAGCACGAGCAACGCGAACCCCGTGAGCCAGGTGGCGTACGCCTCCCACTTGAACCAGTGGAGCGTACGGGGGAGGTCTCCGGGAGCCACCGTGTACTTCACCACGCGGTAGAACCCGCCGCCGTGCACCGACCAGAGCTCACCAGCGACGCCGGGCTCCTGACGCTCGGGTGGAGGCGGGGCGAGCCGGCCGTTCAGCCAGTTGAAATAGAAGGACGTGCCGATCCAGGCGATACCCGTGATCACGTGGGCCCAGCGGAGCGCGAGGTTGAGCCACTGCTCGAGGTGGGCGCTCACGGGGGGCGCGGCTCAGCTGCCGCGGTAGGTCGTGTAGCCGAACGGGCTGACGAGCAGCGGGACGTGATACTGCTCGGCATCGCGAATCTCGAACACGATCTCGACGAACGGATGGAACGGCGCGACGCCCAGCGCCGCGAAGTACGCGCCCGTGTCGAAGCGCAGGCGGTACGTACCGGCGGGAGACTTCAGGTCGCCGGGGAGCAGGTTCGCGACGCGCCCGTTGGTGTCGCTCCGGGTGGTCGCGAGCTCGGCCCAACCGTCGCCGGAGCGGCGCGCCAACGAGACCGAGACGCCCGCCGCGGGGCGTCCCCGCGCGATGTCCAGGATGTGAGTCGTGATGCCGCTCATGAGACCACCAGTCTATCGAGTCGGAGCCGTGTGATCTTTGCCTGCTCTTCCGCCGCGACGCGCAGCTCAGTGGCGGGATCGTTCGTGAGACGACCGCGCAGCGCGCCGAGCATCTCGTCGGCCGTCCGGCCCGTGGCGCAGATCAGGAACACGTGCCCGAACCGCTCCTCATAGGTGCGATTTCCCTGCGCCAACGCGGCGAGCGTCGCTTCGGTCGCGCCGTTCGCTCCCGCCTGCTCGCGCCCCGCCCAGTCCGTCACGGCCTCCGCCCGGGCGCCGATGCGGGGGTGCGCGGCGAACGCCTCGAGCCAGTCGGCGCGCCCCAGGCTCCACCACACCCGCTCCGCCGCCGCCAGCAGCTCGGCGTCGCTCGCGAAGGGGCGCGCCGCGAGCATCCCGTCCACCCAGTGCCGCGCGCTGCAGCAACGGTGCAGCGCCGCCCGGGCGCGCTCTTCGGACAGCGCGTTGAGATAACTCGCGCTCACGCGAGTCGTTACGTTGCCACCTTTCCCCACACCCGGAGCCGCGCAACTCCGCCATCGGGGAAAATGTTCAGCCGCACGTGGGTGACCGGCTCGCGCTTCCCGGGCGGGACGGCCAGGCGGTGACGCGCATTGGCCCGCAGCGTCGTCCGGGCAACGAGCTCCCGCCAGGGAGCCCCGTCAGGCGGCGCGCCTCTGCCCGGGACGTCGCACCCCTCGAGACTCGCGCTCTCGGGGAAATTGCCCTTGAAGTGGGTGGTGTCCAGGTCGACGCGCTCGATCACACCCCGGCGGCCGAGGCGCAGCACCACCCAATCGTGACCGGGCCCGCGCCGGCGCCGCGTCTCCCACCCGTCGCCCATGTCGCGGGACGGTCCCGGCATGATCAGGTTCAACGGCTCGCTGAAGAACTGATCGCTCGTGGCGAGCGGCACGCCGCCGTGCTCCACCGCGGCGAGATCGACGGTGCGCCGCGCCGTTGCGATTCTCTGCCAGTCGGGCCGGGCCTCGCCCCAAAGGCGCAGCCGCGCCACGCCGCCGTCGGGATAGATCTTGAGCCGCACGTGCGTAACGGCCGCATCACTCGCGACGGCGAACTCGTTCTCGGTGTGGCCGGCGAGGGGCGAGCGCGGCAACAACTCCACGAACGCGAGATCCAGCGTGCGCAGCGCTCGAGCGGTCACGCGGAGCTCGCCCGACAGCTGCGCCGCGTCGAGCGAGCAGGCGGCTGGATGATTTCCCCGGAAGTGGGCGGTATCGACGGTGACCACGCGAATCGCGCCCGGAATGCCGAGCCGGACGAGGCACCAGTCGTAGCCGCCCTCGGGGCCACGCCGGCGGCGGGTTTCCCACCCGTCCATCCATTTCCCACGATCGGTGTACTTGCCCTCGATGAACACGGCTCCCCCGGCCGCAAGCAGGCTGTGCCTCGGCGCAAAGAATTCGTCCGACGCGGCGAGCGCCCGCCCGCCCACTCGCGCGGCGGCGAGATCGATCAAGCCTTCGTGTGTCACCGCTGCCATCTGCCCATCGCCCCCCCCTGAAACGCCCCTCCCTCGTACACGCACCTGCCCCGCACGAAAGTCTGGCGCACGACGCCCTTGAGTACCATCCCCGCGTACGGGGTGACCGGATGGCGCTGGCGCAGGCGGTCCGGGACGACTGTGAACGTTGCCTCGGGATCGAACACGATGAGGTCGGCATCGCGCCCGGGCGCGATCCGTCCCTTACGCGCGAAGCCCGCGAGCTCGGCCGGTCGCGTAGCGCACCAGCGAGCGAGATCTCCCAGGTCGCTGCCGCGGTCGCGCGCTCCGGTCCAGGTGGCGGCGAGCCCCAGTTCGAGCGATGCGATCCCGCCCCATGCCCGCACGAAGTCGCCCGTCTCGAGGCACTTGAGGGCCGGAGGCGCAGGCGAGTGGTCGCTCGCCACGAGGTCGAGGGTCCCTTGGGCGAGGCCGTCCCACAGCTGCTCCCGGTTGCTCCGCTCGCGGATCGGCGGGGCGCATTTCCAGGCGGTGGCACCGTCCAGGATCTCCTCCGCGGCGAACGTGAGATAGTGCGGGCACGTCTCGGCTGTGACCGGGAGCCCGGCACGCCGCGCATCGTGCAGCCGGCCGAGCGTCTCGGCGGCCGAGACATGCACAATGTGAACGCGGCAGCCGGTTTCGCGACAGAGCCCGAGCATCAGGTCCACCGCCTCGAGCTCCGCGGTGCGAGGGCGTGAGGCGAGATACGAGCCATAGCGTCGCGGATCACTATCGCGCGACGGCGCGGCGCGCGCGATGGGGCCAGGGAGCTCGGCGTGCACCAGCAGCGGCAGCCCGAGTGCGGCGAGCTTGGTCATCGCGGGCCGCAGCTGAGCCTCCCCCACCGGAGGGAACTCGTCGATCCCCGACGGCACGAGGAAGCACTTGAAGCCGCGCACGCCCGAGCGGGCCAGGGGCGCGAGCTGGTCGGTGTTGCCCGGCACCACACCGCCCCAGAAGGCATAGTCGACGGTGGCACGACCCGCGGCCGCTCGCGCCTTCTGCTCCAACGCGGGCGTCGTCGTGGTAACCGGAATGCTGTTCAGCGGCATGTCGACGATGGTGGTCACGCCACCCGCCGCGGCGGCGCGGGTCGCCGTCTCGAACCCCTCCCATTCGGTCCGGCCCGGCTCGTTCACGTGCACGTGCGCATCCACGGCGCCGGGCAGCAGCGCGGCGTCTCCCACGTCCAGACGCCGCGCCGCGTCGGGCCCGCCCCCGTGCTCGTGGACCGCGGTGATCACACCGTCGGTGACAGCGACCGCGGCGGGTGCAATGCCATCCTGGGTGACGACGCGTGTACTAAGAATGACGAGATCGGTGCTCAGCTTGCATCCTTCGGCAACGTCCGCCCCACCAGCACGGTGACATTGTCCGTGCCTCCGGCGTCGAGGGCATCGCGCAGCAGGTCCTCGCACACCTGTTGCGCCGAGGTCATCGCGAGGAGGCGCTCGCGGATGCGGCTGTCGGGAACGTGCTTCGTGAGGCCGTCGCTGCACAGGAGGCCTACGTCGCCCCAGTGCTGCTGCATGTGCGTGACGATGGGTGCGGTCTGCGGTCCCCCCAAGGAGCTCGACAGCACGTTGGCGAAGGGTGATTTCAGGGTTTCGCTGCGGCGGAACACGCCCCGATCGACCAGATCCTGCGCCAGCGTCTGGTCGCGCGAGACCTGCATCAGCTCGCCGTTCCGGAACAGGTAGCAGCGGCTGTCCCCCACCTGGAGGAGATAGCCGCGCGGCCACACGCCGATCCACAACGTGAGCGTCGTCGCCATGTGCGCTTCCAGCGGACCCGTGGGACTGTTGGCCTGAATGTCCTCGTGCACCCGTAGCGCCGCTTCTTCGAGCGCCCGCGGGAAGCGCTCTTCGTCGGCGGGGTCGACCGAGTAGTAGCAGTGTATCGCCCGGGTCACGTAGCGCGTGATCGCGCCGACCGCCAGCCGACTCGCCTCTTCGCCGGCTGCGGCGCCACCTACGCCATCCGCGACCATGGCGACGAACGCCAGGCGCTCGGTGTCCTGCCACAAGAGATCCGACGTGGGGAGGCTCGTGAGATGCACCTGCATCCGCTTGTGAAGCGAGGAGATGAGAAAATGGTCCTGGTTCTCGCGCCGGACTTTGCCGGGATGGGTGACGCCATAGACGTCGATCTCATCGTCGCGGGGCTTGCGACCAATGGAAACCGCGGACGCGGCGGGATCAGACGCTCGCATGGAGATTACCTCCTACCTCTAGTCTAGTGGCGTTCCAGTGACCCGCCAGCGCCACACTCCCCGCCTGCGAGAAAACCTACCGTTTCAGAGATTCTGCGGTTTTACGCACGGGCGCGTCAGGGGCGCGCACCAAAAAGCGGCGCGGCCTCCCGTGTTCGCACCACTATTCGACTTCGTCGAGTGGCACCAGTCTTGCGAACTGTTGCGCCAGACAGCCGGTTCGGCACGCACGATCGAGGGAAGCAGTGAACGAAGGTCGCAAGCGGATCGTCCGCATCGTAGTCGCTGCCCTGGGCCTGACGGCGTTGCTGGCCCTGCAGCCTGAGTCCGTTCGTCTCGTCGAGTCGGCGTGGGCGCGGAGCGCGGGTGGAGCGGCGCACGCGGCAGTCGTGCGACGGCTGATCCTGTCCGACCAGGCCCGCCGCTTTCTGGCGCTCCAGTATCGCTCGTATCCCACCGAATTCATGGGCTGCATGATCGGCGAGACGCGGGGCAGCGTCGTTCTGGTACGGCGCATCGCCCCGGCCGACGTCGAGCCCAAACACTCCACTCCCACGCGGGTCGTCCCGCACCAGACGTGCGAGGACGCCGGGTGGTCGGGGACAGTGGGCATGATCCACAGCCATCCGGGCGGCGAGCGTTGCTGGTACTATTTCCCGACGACCCAAGTCGCCAGCTCGGACGGCCAATCGTTCGCGAGCCAGCCCTATCCAGTGGATGCAATCATGTGCGGTGACCACGTGGTGTGGATCAACCGCAACATGGTGGAGGCGCAACTGTCGCTCGCGGTAGATACCGTCGGCCAGGGTTTCGCGCCGGTAGCACGGTGACGTGGGCGGCGCGAGCTCCGGGCACTCTCTATGGACGATCCTCGCTGCGACTTCTACGACTGGGTGAGCCATACCAGGTGTGATCAGCCAGCACGGTGGGTGACGGGTCAGAAGTCACAGGACAGAGGACGTCACGAGCGATATTATTGTGACAGGCATCGGCCGCCCCGGGCGCATCTCATCGGCGCGCCGGGCGCCGCGCAGGATCCCAAGGCACGATGACGGAATAGGGAATTCGCGACGCTGGCATTACGGTGGACCTGACACGAGCGGGGCAATGACGCCGAGGCGCTACTGGGCTCGGCTGCGAGCGGACATCGACCGCCCGCTGCGCCGTGGCGCGTGGTACCAAGTGAAGAAGCTGGGTCCGCGTGAGGCGCTGCTCGACGTCGGCGGCGAAGCCGTGGACGTCCCGCGGCCGGTCCTCGACATCGTCAGCCAACCGCCGCACCGCTGGTCCGTCGTGCCGCGTCCCAAGAACCCGGCCCGGTTTCCCGGGGTGACCGAGTACGGGGTGTGCCCCAACTGCCGCGAGCGCGTGCCGCTCACCGAACGCCTGGCGTCGCTGCGCTGCCGGCACTGCAACGAAGTGTTCGACGTCGCCTGGGAAGAGCAGTACTTCCAGGGCGTCTAGGCCAGTCCCAATCGGCGCTGCAGGTGCGCCTGCACCGGCGGCGTGATGATCCCCCGTGTGACCGCATCCGCGAGCGCCGCGGTCGTGGCCGCGCGATCGGCGTCGATGCCCTTCTCCCGTAGCTCCTGAATGATCCGGGCGAGCCGGCTGTCGTACTCCTGCGGCTTGAGTTTTTCGGCATCCGACACCTGCTTCAGCTTCTCCAGCTCCTGCACAAAGCGCGCGATTGTGACCGGTGCCATTGACAACCTCCGTTGGGGTCCCAGGCACATCAATCTAACCCGCAGGCGTGAGTCGGCTTGAGGTTTGACTTCCCTCCCTGGCTCCATTAGCCTGGGAGTCCCCCGAACCGGAAGGGCGATGGCGAACGAAGCGGCATGGGCAGCGCGCCTGGCGCGCTACAAGGGCCCCGAGCTCAAGCGGAGCGTCTGGCAGCTCGCCAGCGCGGCGGCGCTGTTCGCCGGCGCGTGGGCGCTCATGTATCAGAGCCTGCGCGTCGGTTACTGGCTCACCCTGGTGTTGGCCGTGCCCGCGGCCTTCTTCCTCATCCGCCTGTTCATCATCCAGCACGACTGCGGCCACGCCGCGTTCTTCCGGTCGACCCGGGCGGCCGACATCGTCGGCTCGATCCTCGGCGTCCTCACGCTCACGCCATACCACTATTGGAAGAAGACCCACGCGCTGCACCACGCCACCTCGGGCAACCTCGAGCACCGCGGGTTCGGCGACATCGACACCCTGACGGTGGACGAGTACCTCGCCCGGTCGCGCTGGGAGCGGTTCAAGTATCGCGTGTATCGCCATCCGGTCGTGCTGTTCGGGGTGGGCGCGGTGCTGCACTTCTTCGTGCGACACCGGATTCCGACCATCGTGCCGCGCGAGTGGACGCGCGAGCGGCGCAGCATCTTCTGGACGGACGTGGGACTGGCAACGCTGATCGCCCTAATGGGGACCCTCGTGGGGTTCCGCGAGTTCGCGCTGGTCCAGCTTCCCGTTACGCTCCTGTCCACGTCGCTCGGCGTGTGGCTGTTCTACGTCCAGCACCAGTTCGAGCCGACGTACTGGGAGCACGACGAGCGCTGGGCCTACGACGCCGCGGCGCTACAGGGCAGCTCGTATTACCGTCTGCCCAGGCTGCTCCAGTGGGCCACAGGGAACATCGGGCTCCACCACATTCACCACCTACACCCGCGGATCCCCAACTATCGCCTCCAGCAGGCGCTCGACGATCACGCCGAGCTGCGCCAGGTCCCGACGCTGACGCTGTGGGAAAGCTTCCGCTGCGTCCGTCTCACGTTGTGGGACGAGCGGCGGCGGAAGCTGGTGCCGTTCGCGGCGGTGAAAAGAGGAGAGACCTAAAGAACCGGTAGGACAGTCATCACCGGCAGCCCACCTTGCCCGCCCCGCTGCCGCGGCTCACTCCCCCACCGAACGCGCTCTTCAGACGCCGCAGCGACGACGCCGGGCTGACCGGCGAGATCCCCGTGAACGCCGTCCCGACGCCCAGCGCGAGTGTCCACTTGGGCGACGCCGCCGACAGACCGACACTGCCGTCGAGCACGAGGGCCAGAGAGCCCGTCAGTACGTGGCTCGCCCCGGCGCTCAGGACGCGACTCAGGGCCTGCGTCGAATCCGACCGTCCGACATCGGCATCGAGCGAGACGTCCGCCGCCCAGCGGCGTGAGATGTCGTAGCCGGCCTCGGCGCGCAGGGACGTCGCGTGGGGGGCGGCGAGCGTGGATTGCGCGGAAGGCCCACTGACGCTGCGGCTCGCGTCGGCGGAGACGCGGAGCCGCCGGCTCGGCGACACCCCGGCGCCCAGATCGAGCCCGACCGAGGTTGCTCCGCTGCCAAGCCCGCACGCCGCGTTCCCCGCCGGCACCACGACGGTGAGCGCAGCCGCCACCGCCGGCGAACCGGGCGTCGCGAATGCGTGGAAGGCATCAGCGGTGAGCGGCACGTCGCCCAACCCGCTGCTCGACACCGTACGTCCACTGATCACGTCGGAGACGTGCACCTCGGCGGGCATGGCCGAAAGACCGAGCCAGGGAGTCACCTGATACCGCACGACACCGGTGAGCGCCTGCTCGGTGCGGGAATCGCTGAGCTTCGCGCTGCCGACCGTGGCGCCCGCCGTGACGGGCGCCTGGGCCGCGAGCGACGCGGCGCCGAGCGCGGCGCAGAACGTGAGACAGCCGAGGAGCGAACGCATCTCTACACTGTAACACTGGGGGCCGGTGACGCCGGTCACGGGACAATGGTCGCCCACCCGTGGGCGCAAGTTGGAACGGTTACTTCTCGTGCACTCGCTTGGTCTTCACCGTTGAGAGCGCGGCAGAGAAAGCCGTAGCCTCCCGCCATGTCACCTTGGAGGATCAATGAAGCGAACAGCAGCAAGGCTGACCACGAGCGTCACGCTGGCGTTAGGGCTTGCGCTTGCGACCGCCACCGCAGTCGCCGCCCAGAAGCCGGCGCATGGGCAACCATCAGCGCATGCAGCCAACGCAAACCACCCGTCCAACGTTGATCGGGATCGAGCCAAGGACCTCGATCGATTCCGCGGCGTCGCGAAAAAGCTCGGCACGACCCCGGACGCCCTCGAGACTGAGTACTTGGCGGCACGCCAGACGAACCCGAAGCTCACGCACGGCCAGTTCGTCGCCGCCAACATGGTGGCGCACAACTTGAGCGCGAAGAATCCGAACATCACCACTCAGGCGATCCTGGACGGGCTGAAGAGCGGCAAGAGCATCGGCCAGACGCTCCAGAGCCTGGGGCTGAGTGAAAAGGAAGCCAAGGAAGCGGAGGCGAGCGCCAAGCGCGAGGCGAAGCAGGCCGAGCACGAGAAGGATGAGGCCGCGAAGACCGGCGGCCACTAACAGCACAGCGGGCACGCTCGATCTCGAGCGTGCCCGCTGCGTCACGCGACCGGCGTTGGCTCAGCCGCGCAGTGCGGCGAACAGTCCGAGGACGGCGATGACGACACCCAGCGCGATCTTGACCGCGGCGGCGGTCGCGCGACCCACCACGGCGCCCCACCCTACGCGCACCGCCGTCCCCGGTGTGCGGGACAGCGAGTACTCGAACACTACCGCGCCGGCGAACGAACCGAGGAACGCGCCGATCACGCTCCCGACAATGGGCACGGGCACCCCCATCGTGGCGCCGACGATCCCGCCGACCAGCGCGCCCCACGCCGACCGGCGCGAGCCGCCGTACGTCCGTGCGAAGCGAAATCCCAGCCACCACTCGATGATCTCGCCCAGGAAAGCGAGGCCCAGAGCGACTCCCATGGTCGCGACCCCGACCGAGCGGAAGTCCGTGAGCCAGCCATAGCCGACGATCCCGGCCACCATGAGCCACAGCCCGGGCAGACCGAGGGGAACGAGCAGCAGCCCGAACATGGTGCAGACGCCGAGCAGCAGGACGGGAAGGACGTGACTCATGGTCTCCAATACCGTATCATCTTCTCATGGGCGACAAGAGCATGGAACAGCTGCGCTCGCTCTTGAAGAGCTACGAGGAGCGCAGCGCGAAGTTGCAGGTCGGCGTGAAACCTGCGACGCAGGACGAAGGGGAGCGACGCCGCCGGGCCTGCGGCGATCGTCTGCGCACCGTCGTGCGATCGGTGCTGGACCGGTTCATGGACGCGCTCAAGAACGCCGGCCACGACGCTGCCATCGAAGACGAGACTGCAACCACAGGCGCGTACCCCACGGTGGCGCTCATCTTCACGCCGCGCACGCCTGCGGGCACCGCGCTCGCCTCCACGCTGACGTTCAAATGCGATCCCCGGCGCGGCATCGCGGTGGCGCGTGACATCAAGCCCTCCCCGACCAAGGGCCGGGCGGTCACGAGCAGCACCGACCGCATCGGGACGATGAAAGTGGAAGCCGTGTCGGTGGAATGGGTCGACACCAAGACCCTCAGCTTCATCGAGGCCGTGCTCAAGGTCAACTGAGTGTCTTGACCGGCCGGGGCTCCTCCCCTACCGTGGACCGTCTCCAACCCCTTGAGGCGACGATGGGCGTGCGCTCCGGCGGGCTATCCGCCTTTCTGGTCTTGCTGGTGGTGTCGGCTTGCGGCGGCGGCAGGCGCAGCGTGCTCGTGCCCCCGACGCTCGACCTGCGGACCTATGGGAGGCTCGGTCTCGTCACCTTCACGGTGGAGAACGCTAAAGGCTCGCTCCACGAGTTCGCGACCGAGCGGTTCTCCGAGGACATGCTGGCGGCGCAACCCGGCATCGAAGTGCTCGAGCTCGGCACGCAGGACAGCTTACTGCGCCGTGTCGGGGAGAACGACCTGGGCATCGCCGCGGCCCAGGAGCTCGGCAGGCAGCGCGAGGTCGGCGCCGTGTTCGCGGGCCATCTCAAGGTCACGAATCCCAAGGGGACGGGCGGACTCGCGGGGCTCGTGACCCCGCATCTCGAAGCCACCGTGAGGGTGGACCTCACGGTGCGGCTGCTGTCGACTCGGTCGGGGGCCACCCTGTGGCGCTCGAGTGCCTGGGCGACCGAGCGGGTCGGCCACGTGGCGCTGGTGGGCGGCCAGCTCGACTTCTCCGCCAAGGATCCTAAAGAGGCGTACGGGCCGCTGGTGAACACGCTCATCCGTCTCGTAACGCAGGACATGCGGTCGACGTGGCAACGGCAGTGACCGGATAGATTCCGGTCAAGACGCGCGCGCGATTTCCTCGAAGTCGCGCGGCGACAGCTCGAGCAGTGCCGCGGCTACGTTCTCTTCCAGGTGCTTCACGCTCGACGTCCCGGGGATCGGGAGCATCACGGGCGAGCGTCGCAGCAGCCACGCGATCGCCACCTGCGCGGGCGTCGCGTGCAGCCAGGCCGCGACCCTGGCGAGGGGCCCCTCGGCGCGCAGCGCCGCCCCGGCACCGAGCGGATACCACGGCAGGAAGGCCAGCCGCTCGCGCTCGCAGTGGTCGAGCACAGCCTCGTGCTGCCGGTCTGTGGGGCTATAGCGGTTCTGCACCGAGACGATCGGCATGATCTTCTGCGCACGCTCGATGTCGGCGACCGGGACCTCCGACAGGCCGACGTGTCGGATTTTCCCCTCATCCTGCATCCGCTTAAATGTGCCAAGTTGGTCCGCGAGCGGCACGGCGGGATCGATGCGGTGCAACTGATACAGGTCGACGCGCTCGACCTTCAGCCGGCGCAGACTGCCTTCCAGCGCGGTGCGGAGGTGCTCCGGTCGCCCGTTCGTCTTCCACTGGTCGGGGCCCGGCCGCACGAAGCCGGCCTTGGTGGCGATCACCAGCCCCGCCGGGTAGGGGTAAAGCGCTTCCGCGATGAGTCGCTCGCTCACCTCCGGGCCGTAGGAGTCGGCGGTATCGATCAGGTTGACCCCGAGCTCGACGGCCCGGCGCAGCACGGCGATCGCCTCGCGCCGGTCCCGCGGCTCACCCCATATCCCCTTGCCGGTAAGGCGCATGGCGCCGAAGCCGAGGCGGTGGACGGGCAGGTCGCCGCCCAGCAGAAAGGTGCCGCTCCGGGCGGCGGAAGCCGAGGTTTCACTTGTTGAAGTCATGCGTTAGGAACCCGTCGGACGGTGTGCCGGTTCCGGTGGCGACGGCGCCACAGGCACGTCGTCAGCGCACCCCCGCCCCCCGCGCCGCCGCGAGCCTCGCCTGCTGCTCGGCCGAGAGCGTGTTCTTGATGTTGATCAGCAGCGACATGTGGGCGCGCTTCACCTCGCGCTCCACGCCCAGAACCTCGTCCACCTGCGCCAGCGCCGCGGCCTGATCGACGGCGGGCTTCTCGAGGAGCGACGCGAGACGCTGCGACTGCTCCTGCATGCGCCACTGCAGGTCCACCACCTTGCTCTGAAAGTCCTGGATCGCCTTGGTGATGGTGGAGCGTTGCTCGGGACGGAGCCCGATGTCCTGCTGATGCTGCATCACCAGCTCCGGCGGAAACAGCGCGCGCGCGAGCGGATCCTCGGGAGCTTGCGGCGGTTGCTGCGCACCCGCCGCCGTCGCGACGACGAGCAGAGCCAACGTCGGAGCCCAGCACGTCCGAGATGCTTTCACAGAATCCTCCGATCGAGACCCCTGGGTCCGAGCTGCGGGACACTGCGCAGCAGCTCGACGCCCGGGAGCTTGAGCAGGAAATCGGTGGGCGCTTGCCACCGTACGGTCGCGAGATCGATCACCAGACGGTCGTTCTTCTGTACACGCCAGGTCGAGGCGACTACCACGGCTATCACCGCGACGACCACCACGGCGGCGAGCCCCAGGTCGCGGCGGCGCGGCACGCCCGCCCGGCGAGCGCGCGCCGCAGCAACGGTCGCCTGGAACGACGGGCTGGCGGCTGCGTCTTTCCGGCGCAACGCCGCGAAGGCCTTGTTGAGGTGCTGATCGTCGCGCTCGATCATTCTGGCTCCTCCTCCAGCAGCTTCTTGAGCGCGGCCTTGCCACGCTCGTAGTGGGTGCGGGCGGTGCCCAAAGACACTCCCGCGACAGCGGCCGCCTCGGCGATCGTCAGGTCCTCGTAGAACACCAGATGGAGGACCTGGCGCTGGCGCGCCGACAATCGCCCGAGCGCGCGCATCAGCCGGGCCGTTTCGTCGGCGCCGACGAGCGCCGTCGCGGGATCGGGCCTGCCGTCCACCGCCTCCGGGCCGAGCAGTAACGACGCGAGCGGAATCCAGCGCCGCAGCGCGGCCCGCCGTCGCACTTCGCGCGCCGTCCGCGCGATCACGCCGAATACGAACGTACGGAGGCTCGAGCGTCCGTCGAAGCGCGCGCGGCCGTCCAGGAGCTTCAAGTAGCTCGCCTGGAGCACGTCCTCGGCCGCGCTCCGATCCCAGCCGCAGCAGCTCAGCGCCCAGCCGAACGCGGCGGCGTGCAGCTGCTCGAGCTCGGCCGTCAGGTCGGCAGGTGACATGTCGCTATCGACTATTGAGTGTCTGCGCGGGCTCGACTATATGACACTGCGTGGTCGGGCCCGATGTCCCGGATGCGGCTTGCCGATGAACGTTGCGACTGCTTCAGCGCTGACGTCAGCTGGGGCGAATCGAGTAGTCTAACGGGAGAGTAACATGCACCCGCACCGCCTGCCCGTGCATCCGAGCGGGGCGGAAATGCGCGGTGAGGATCCACGCGCGGCTTGGCGTATCGAACGCGGGATTGGGGCTGTCGACGATCTCGATTGAGCGGGGTTCGGCGCGCCCCAGCGTGTCGACGATCGCGGCGATTACCACGCGACCCTGAATACCTGCTCGCCTCAGGAGAGTTGGGTAGGGCGCGGGTGGGGCTGATAGTAAGGCGGGGCGCTCCTCCACCACCGCTTCCGAGTACACGATGTCCTCCGGAGGCACGACGCCGTCCGCACGCCCACCCTCGACCCCAATCCCGCGGTAGTCCTTCGGATCGAAGTGCTCCTCCAGATCGAGCGGCGGAACGGTCGTGGGGATCACCGTCGTCACGACGACGGTCTGGAACCCCCGCAGCGGCTCGGCGAGCAGCACCGGCTGCGGGTCGGGCACTTTCGGCTCGGAGGTAAGCAGCACGACGGTCGTGTCGAGCTTGACGGTCGTGTCGCCTGGCCCGCGGTGGAGCGTGCCGTACAGAGCCCCAACGATCAGCGCGGTGTGCAACGCCAGCGACACCACACCGACCAATAGCGCTTTCGGGCGCCTCCTTCTGTTGGTCTCGAACAGGGGGAGATCCACGAGTCCTCAGGTCCAGGTAACGTGAGCCTGGAGCCGCGGCGGGCGTTCCGCCTCGACAGTGACTGGCGCCAGCTTCCCACCCCACCACACCGTATCGGGTGAGCACACGGGTGAAGTGTCGTACGGCCGGCGTACCTCGGCGACCGCCATCCGGGCGACGCACCCGTATCCCACCGTCATCAATACTCCCAGCGCTAGCGCGTACAGGCGCATGCAATTCCCCTCTGAGCTCGAGTCATGCCGTCGTGCATGCCAATGACCAGTTTGGGCTACGTATTGTTCCCGCAGGTGGTCGCGAAGTGGAGGTGTTGACGACATCCTGACACCGACGAATCGTCGGCGCGTGTGCTACGCGTCGCCGACCTCGCGCCGGTGCAGCTGCCGCACGGTCTCGATGGTATCAGATTGGTCCGGGCCTTTGTCCGGGCGGTAACGCACGACGCGCGCGAAGCGCAACGCCAGACCACCCGAATAGGTGGGGCTCGCCTGGATGCCGTTGAACGCGACCTCCACGACCAGCTCGGGCCTTACGTACACCACGTGAGCGTCGCGTCGGGTCTCGAGCTCGAGCAGCTTGGCCGTCTGCCACTCGAGCATTTCGTCCGTCATCCCCTTGAACGTCTTCCCCAGCATCACGAACCCGCCCGCGTCCGCATCGCGGGCGCCGAGGTGGAGGTTCGAGAGCCGGCCGCGGCGGCGGCCATGGCCCCATTCGGCGGCGAGTACGATCAGGTCGAGTGTGTGGGCGGGCTTCACCTTGAGCCAGGCCGCGCCGCGCGCGCCCGCGTCGTAGTGCGCGCCTAGCGCTTTTGCCATCAGCCCTTCCTGGCCCGCCGCGATCGCCCGATCGAAGAACGCCGCGGCTTCGCCCGCGTCCGAGGTCACGAGGCGGGGCACCCGCTGCCCGGCCGGTACGGCCGCCGCGAGGGCGGCGAACCGCCGGGCGTACGGCTCGTCCAGGAGCGACGCGCCGTCGGCATGGAGCAAGTCAAAGAAGAACGGCGCGAGCGGCAGCTCGGCGCGCAGCCGTGCGACATCGAGCTTCCGCCCGAAGCGGCGCATCGTCGCCTGGAACGGCAGGGGCGTGCCGTCCGGACGCAGCGCGATCGCTTCCCCGTCAAGGATCGCGTCGTTGAGTGGCAGCCGGCGGACCGCTTCGACGACCTCGGGCACCGCGGGCGTGACGTCGTTGAGCTGACGGGAAAACACGCGCACCTCATCGCCCGACTTGTGGACCTGGATGCGCGCACCGTCGAGCTTGTGCTCGAAGGCCGCCTCGCCGCCCAGGCGTGTCAGGGCGTCGGCCACGTCATCAGCGGCCTGGGCCAGCATCGGCTGGATCGGGTGGAACAGCTCCACGCGAAAGCTCGTGAGGCCCGCCGCTCCCTGGGTAAGGGCGGCCCGGGCGACGCGACCCAGGTCGGCGGCGAGCATCGTCGCGCGGCGGACCGTCTCCCCGGCGAGGCCGGCCGCCCTCGCGACCGCCTCGGTCACGAGTCCCTCGAGCGCTCCTTGACGCAGCTCACCCATGAGCAGGCGCAGCAAGAATTCCTGCTCCTCGGCGGTCGCCCGGGTGAGCAGGTCACTTAGTATCCGTTCCTTTTCTCGAGCGGAGCCCTTACCAGTCGCATTCGCGAGGCGTTGCAGCGCCGCATCCAGTGCGTCGAGCTCGAGGGTGGGAGCGTCGGTCGCGTCCTCGGGCTTTACGGCCTGCAGGGCGGCGTAGCCGATGCCGAGCCGCCCCTGGCGGAGGGAGCCCGACAGGAAAGCGACCGCGATCTCGATCTCTTCCGGGCTCGCGCGTTTCAGCAGGTCGGCGAGGAGCTCGATCTTGGCGAGACGACCTCTCGTGGCCGCGACACGGCGCGAGGTCTGGACCAGCTCTTGGAACAACACGACACCCGTGCCGGCGTTAGAGGACCACATCGCCGCCCGGATCGGTGCCGCGCAAGCGTTCCAGCCGACCGAGTAGAACGCCTCCCGCTCGGTCAATCACCGGCCCTTCAAGGTGCGAGGATCTTCCGGACGTTCGAGAGGATCGCCTCGAGCTGGCTGTCCACCCGGCGTTTTTCGAACAGCCGGCCGCGCAGCCAGGCGATGAGGGACCGCGGGGCCCACACGTCCCGCACCGTCACTGCGGTCGCTTCCGCGGCTCGGTCGAGCCGAAAGAACGTCTTCCAGCCGTTCCGCTCACCGCGCTCCACCCAGCCGAACGTCGTCGGCGGCGTGAAGTCCACGACCTCGAACTCGGTCATGCGCTGACCGAACCGCACTTTGAACCGCACGCCCTTCCTGAGGGGCTTTTCGCTCTGGGTTCCGGCGCATCCAGGGAGCCATTCCGCCATGCGACTCGGGTCGGTGAGCAGGGCGAACACCCGCTCGATCGACACGGGGACAGTCTGGATGACAGTTCGACTGACAGGGCGCATGAACGGGGCTCGAGGGTTGGTCTAGGCTCGCACCCCAATGCAGCGGTGTCAACCGGCTAACGCGTGAGCACGGGCAGATAGGCCTTCCACGGGCCTACGGCCGCCGTGTACTGCTTTGCCATCACGCGCGAGATCTGAGCGATGTGGCCCAGGTCGTGAACCACCCAGGACGCGAGCAGCTGCGAGAGCGTCACCTGACCCAGCTCGGGATGTCGGCCGCGCAGCGCCAGCTGCTCCGGGGTCAGGTGCCACTGCCGCAGCGTCGCGACACCCTCGGCGCGCAGCTCGGCGAATCGATCCAGCAGCCGCTGGAGCGACCAGCCGACGAAGCGCCGCGCCTGCGCGAACCGGTCGAACGGCTCGAACGGCTGCGCTTCCCCCCTTGTGAGGATGATGTTCGCTCGCGGGATCCAGTCGGTTTCTTCGCCGTGAATCAGGTGGCCGACCACATCCTGCGGGCTCCACGTGTCGGGACCCTCGTTGGCTCTGGTCCAGGGAGAGGGGAGCCCGGCGAGCAGCTCTCGCAGGGTGGCGGGAGTCCGGGTGAGGACTGCCATGCCTTCGCCGACATTGAATTCCATCACAGGTTCATCCGTTTCAGAAAGGCGGTGTAGCGCGGCTCATCCCGCACGGCGTCGAAGATCGGGTCGACTTTCATGTACGTGAGCCAGCCCCGCCGGTCTTCGTACGCGCGGTCGAGCCAGTGGAACACCTGGTCCAGGTTCTTCAAGCCAAGATGCGCAATACAGAACGCGACCGGTGTCACGTAGCGCTCGCGCGCGCGGGCTTCGAGCTCGGCGACGATGGCCTCCGCCTCGCGACGCCGCCCGCTCAGAGCCAGCACGTAGGCCACGCCCGCGGTCGCGTACGACAGGTCGGGTGAGAGGGTAATCGCCTCGCGGAACGCGTGCTCCGCTTCGGCGTAGGCGCCCTGTTGCGTCAGCACCAGGCCGAGGACCCGATAGGTGTCTTCCGACGTGGGGTTCACCGCGACGGCGCGGCGCAGATGGTACAGCGCCTGGTCGTAGCGGCGTGTGTAGTAACTCAGCCAGCCCACGCCGCGCCGGACGGAGAGCGACGACGGGTCGAGCTCGAGCGCCGTCAGCGCTTCGGTCATCGCCTGCTCCGCCTGCCCGTTCACGAGGAGAACGAACGAATACCAGTGGTGCGCCGTGGCAAAGCCCGGGTTCAGCTCGAGCGCTCGGGTGTACTGGCGCATCGCTCCCGGCCAATCCCAGTCGTGCACGTGCAGCACCCAGGCGAGCGACGTGTGCGCCTCGGGCAAGCTCTCATCCAGGGCCAGCGCCTTGAGCGCGTATTCGCGCGCTAGCCGGTACCCCTCGGTGACCGGCACGCTGCGGTAATCCACCTGGAGCGCGTACGCGTCCGAGAGACCGGAGTATGCCAGCGCGTAGTCGGGATCGTGATCGATCGCCTGCTTGAAGAAGGAAATCGACTCGAGCACGCCCTGCTGGCTGCGCTTGTTCCAGCAGTAGCGGCCCTTCAGGTACAGCGAATACGCCTCGAGGTTGTGGGTGTAGCGCTGCGGCGGAGGGTCGGCGATGTCGGCCAGGAACGTGGTGCGCAGCGTACTGACGATGGTGCGGGCGATCTCGTCCTGGATCGCGAACACGTCGTCCAGCGTCCGATCGTAGCGCTCCGACCAAAGCGCGCGTCCGTCCTCGGCGGCGGCGAGCTGCGCCGTGATGCGCAGCCGGTCGCCCGACTTCCGTACCGTCCCTTCCAGCACGGCGGAGACGCCGAGCAGCGCGCCGATCGCGCGGATGTCCTGCGGCTTTCCCTTCAGGGCGAAGGCGGACGTGCGAGAGGCGATGCGCAGGCCGTCGACCTTGGCGAGCGCGTTGATCAGCTCGTCGCTGATGCCATCGCTCAGATATTCGTTCTCCGGATCGGCGCTGGCGTTCACGAACGGCAGCACCGCAATGGATCGTGTCCTGCCGACGAGCGACGGTACGGCCCGGGGTCGCGTGTCTGCCAGGGCCGCCGTGAACTCCGCGACGGTCGGGAACCGGTCCGCCGGCGCCTTCGCGAGGGCGCGCTGGAGCGCTTGCTCGACCGCCGCCGGCGCGTCCGGCCGATGCGCGCGGAGCGGCGGGGGCGGCTGGCTCAGGTGCAGCGCGATGATGGCGCGGGCGCTCGTCCCTGAAAACGGCGGCGCCCCGGCCAGCATTTCGTAGATCACGCAAGCGAGCGCGTACTCGTCGCAGCGCCCGTCCAGCTCGCGATCGCCCGCCGCTTGCTCGGGACTCATGTAATCGGGCGTCCCGATGGCGAGCCCGACCTCGGTGACGTGGTCGCCACCCGCCTGGAAGACGGCGCGCGCGATCCCGAAGTCGGCGAGCACCGCGTGCCCGTCGACGAGGAGCACGTTTTCTGGCTTGACGTCCCGGTGAACGAACCCCTCGCGATGCGCGTAGTCGAGTCCCGCGCCCAGCTCGGGCGCGATGCGCAGGGCATCCTCGAGCGAGAGCCGCTTCTCGCGCACGAGGCGCTCGCGCAGCGATTCGCCGCGCACGTACGGCATCACGTAGTAGAGGGATCCCGCCGCCTGTCCGGAATCGATGAGTGGAAGCACGTGGGGGTGGGTGAGCCGCGCGGCGATCGCGATCTCTCGCAGGAACCGCTCCGCGCCGATCGCGGCCGCGACGTCGGACCGCAGCACCTTGATCGCGACCTGGCGGCTGTGCCGGAGGTCCTCGGCGACGTACACGGTGGCCATGCCGCCCCGGCCCAGCTCACGCTCGATCGTGTAGCGGTCGCCGAGGTCGGCCGAGAGTGCTTCCCGCACGCGCTCCAGCGAGGCACGCTCCATAGATGACCAAAGCTATCCGGGCTTGCGCCCGGCGTCAGCGGGTCGTTGTTTCTCGAACGATGCGCCGAACCGTGGTCTTCCTCGCGCCGCTCCTCACTGCGCCGCTCCAGGCTCAGGAGCGCACCGTCGTCTTCACGAACGTCCGCGTCATCCCGATGGACCGGGAGCGCGTCATGGCGGCGATTCTGGTGTTAGGGGCACGTCGCATCCGGCGGTCCGACGCACTATCCACAACAGGAGCGTGAGACGTCCATGTTCCGACGCATTGGTTTCGCCGGTCTCCTAATCCCCGCAGCGCTCGCCGCCCAAGCGACGCCCTGCATTTCCCGGCGCTCAGGGAGCGTTCCTGCCGCGTACGCTGACGTAGTAGCCCGCGAGCGTACACTCGTGTGCCAGCGACTGGCGACCAGGATCCCCGGGGTGCAGGTGGCCGTGGCGGTGAATGGGAAGCTGGTATGGTCTGAGGGGTTCGGTTACGGCGACGCGGAGCGCCAGCAGCCCGTCACGCGCGAGACGCAGTTCCGGATCGGGAGCGTATCGAAGCCGCTCACGGCCACCGCCGTCGCCCTGTTGTACGAGCAGGGGAAGCTCGACCTCGACGTACCGGTGCAACGTTACGTGCCGTCGTTCCCGGACAAGGGCTACCCCATCACCACCCGGCAGCTCGCCGGCCACCTCGCCGGCATCCGGCATTACAAGGACCAGGAGTTTTTCTCGAACCGCCACTACGCCCGCGTGCTCGACGGGCTCAAGATCTTTCAGGACGATTCGTTGCTGTTCCCGCCCGGCACGCGCTTCTCGTATACGAGCTACGGCTGGAATCTCGTCTCTGCGGTGGTGGAGGGCGCGTCGGGGGACAACTTCCTGCACTACATCTCGGCGCACGTGTTTCGCCCGCTCGGTCTGACCCACACAGCCCCCGACCGCGTGGACAGCCTGATACCCGGCCGCACCCAATTCTACGATCGCGACAGCGCGGGGAGTTTTCACATCGCCCCCGCGGTGGACAACAGCTACAAGTGGGCGGGCGGTGGGTTCGTCTCCAGCGCCGAAGACCTGGTGAAGTTCGGGTCCGCGCTGCTCCAGCCTGGCTTCCTGAAGCCGGAGACGCTGGATCTCTTGTTCACGTCGCAGCGCACCAGCGCGGGGGAGGAGACGGGGTACGGAATCGGCTGGTTCCTGAGGACCGACAGCCTAGGACACCGCTGGGCGTTCCACGGCGGCGGCTCGGTGGGCGGGACGGCGGCCTTCGGCCTGGACCGTGACTCCCGAGTGGTCGTCGCCATCCTCGCGAATCTGTCGAATGCACCGCTCGACGCCGCCCAGGAGATTGAAGCAGCGTTCGACCACTAAGGGCGCCATCTCCGTCGTCCGTGAACTTGCTCATTCGCGCGCGGTCGAGCTAGCTTGGGCGCGCAAGGAAGCGCGAGGAGATTCCATGAGCGCCATCGATGACGCACAACAGGCCAACCGGCGTTTTGCCCAAGACTTTCGGCTGGGCCAGGTGCCCATGCGCCCCGCCAAGAAGCTCGCCATCGTCGCCTGCATGGACGCGCGCCTAATGATCGAGCCCGCGTTGGGTTTGGAAACCGGAGACGCCCACATCATCCGCAACGCGGGCGGCATCGTGACGGAAGACGCGATCCGCTCGCTCTTGATTTCGCACCACCTGTTGGGCACCGAAGAGTGGATGATCGTCAATCACACCGACTGCGGGATGCTCACCTTCAAGGAAGAGGAGCTGGTCGCGAAACTGCGCGCGCAATCAGACGAGACGCCGGTCACCCCGGTCCACTTCCACGCGTTCCGCGACTTGGAGGAGAACGTGCGGCACCAGATCCGGAAGGTGCGGTCACACCCCTGGGTGCCGAGCGATATCCGGGTGCGGGGGTTCATCTACGATGTTGGGACTGGCGCGTTGAACGAGGTCGCGGAGGCGGTCACAGCCTCATGAGGGCCCCCTCGTGCTCGAGCAGCCAGCGCTTGCGATCCAACCCCCCGCCGAAGCCGGTGAGTGATCCGTCCGCTCCCACGACGCGATGGCAGGGCACGATGATCGGGATCGGGTTTCTGCCATTGGCGGCGCCCACGGCGCGGGTGGCCCGCACATCCCCCAAGCGGCGCGCCAGCTCGCTGTAGCTCAGCGTCGCGCCGTACGGGATGGCGCGCAAGGCCTCCCACACGCGGCGTTGGAACGGCGTACCGGCGGGCTCCAGTGGAACAGCGAACGTCGTGCGTCTCCCGGCGAAATATTCGGCGAGCTGCTCGCATGCTCGGGCGAGAACGGCATTCGCGGGCCCGCGTCCGTCATTCGCCGGAGCACACGTGACTTCCCCCTTGCCCGGAAACCACACACCGGTGAGCGCGGAGTCGGACGCGGTGAGCAGGAGCTCGCCGATCGGACTTTCGAACCGGGTCGCTACCATCCCTAGGCCGTCTTCCAGGCGCCGAGCAGGCGCCGGAGCAACACCAGCTGCCCCAGGTGATAGGAGTTGTGATCGGCGAGGACGAGCGCCTCGCGCAGCGGTGTCTGTCCGGTGCCGTGCGGGATGCGGGCAAACAGGTCCGTGGCCGGGTCGCGCACCAGTCGTTGCATGGCCAGCAGGTCGTGCTTCACCTGGGCGACGCTCTTGTCCCACGCCGTGGCATCTGGGGGCGCGTCGCTCGCGGGCCAGTAACCCGCCGGCCACTCTGGTGAGACGTGCTTCGCGCTCTTCGTGAACTCGAGGATATCCCACTGCGAGATGCGGATGTGCTCGAGCAGGCGCCAGGGCGTGAACGGCTGGCCGGAGGGTTTCACGCCCCGGAGCTGGGGCGGCCAGTCGGCGAGCGCGTCCTCGAGCTTGACGTGAGCGTGACCGCCGTCGAGCAGCTCGACGAGGTGGTCCCGGAGCGCGCGCTGGGGATCGGGGCGACGAGGCTTGCCTTTGACCGCCATGGAGTCCGCGTCAGCCTGCGTCGTGCTTGCGCCGCTTGTCCCGGTAGAGCGCGCGGTCGGCTCGGTCCAACAGGCCGGCCACCGAGCCGAGTGTGCTCGCCTTGTGGGCCGCGAAGCCGAGGCTGATCGAGAGCTGATAGGGTCGTGCGCCGCGGCGGTTGAAGTCGCGCACCTGCCGCTTCAGCCGCTCGGCGAGCACCTCGGCGCTTTCGGGTCCCGAGTGTCGCACCAGCACGGCGTACTCGTCGCCGCCGATCCGGGACACCAGGTCCGAGTCGCGGAACGTCTGCCGCAACAGGGCGGCGGTGTCGCGCAAAGCCCGATCGCCTCCCGCGTGGCCGGCCGTGTCGTTTACGCCCTTCAGGTCGTCCAGGTCGGCGAATGCCACGAGCAGCGTCTCATTGCCGCGGCGCGCGAGACGCAGATCGCGGGTCGCGAGCGTCAGGAAGCCACGCCGGTTGTACAGCCCCGTCAAATCGTCCACGAGGGCCAGATCGAGCAGCGCGGAATGGAGGCGGTTCCGCTCGATCGCGAGCCGGAGGGCGTGCGCGAGGACCGGCCCGTCGACCTCACCTTTCACCAGGAAGTCTTGCGCCCCGGCGCGCACGGCTTCGAGGCCGTTGCGCTCGTCTTCGGCGTCCGAGAGAAACAGGAACGGGGTGGCGGGCGCCAGCGCCCGGAGCTCCGTGAAGGTCGCGAAGCCGCGGCGCGCGGAGAGCGACATGGCCAAGAGGACCACGTCGACGCCGCCTTTGGCCAGCCGGCCGAGCGACGCTTGCGGCGCTGTGGCTGCCACGCTGAATCGGTCGGGATCGGCGCCGGCCAGGAGGTCGCGCACGCGACGCGCTTCGTCCTCCCGGTCGCTGACGACGAGGACGACAACCTTGTCGCCGCGGGCCGCTGACTGGCGCCGGCTCGGGGGCTGGCGCCGATCGGTGGCCCGGCGGCGTTCGACCTGGTTGCGCCGCTCCTCGTCGAGCGAGATCACTTCCAGACGACGCTCGCCCAAGCGACGATCGTTGTCACTGCGGCGGGGCGGCAGGAGCCGCCGGTCTACTCTACTGTGCTCGCGTGCGACCATGCCCGTGCCTTGGTGGCCGGTGCATGGAAATTGGGGGCAATGCCCCCGCTACACAATCGACGCGATGAAGCCTTGGCCCGCGCGCAGCGTTACCTTCTGGGGAGTGTCACGGGAGACCCGTCGTGGAGCCGACTGCAGTGTCGCCGTTCAGTGCCTGGGAAAACTTCTACGTCATCGTCGGCTCGTCCGCGGCGGCGCTGACGGGTCTGCAATTCGTGGTGGTCGTCCTTGGGGCCGAGGCGCGCTCAATTCGCGGCCCCGAGCTGGGCGCGTTCGGCACGCCCACGATCGTGCATTTCTGCGCTGTCTTGCTCATCTCGGCGATCATCAGTGTGCCATGGCACGCCGTCTCGAGCGCCGGCCTCGCCCTCGGCGCAAGCGGCGTGGCGGGAATCCTGTACATGCTGGTCGTCATCAAGCGGGCGCGCGGACAGGCGGCCGGGCAGAAGGGATACAAGCCAGTGATGGAAGACTGGCTCTGGCATACAGCCTTTCCCTTCATCGCTTACGTGACGCTCCTGGTGGCATCGATCACGCTGCGACAAGACCCCCTCCGGTCGCTCCTGGTGATCGCCGCGACGGCGCTAGTCCTGCTGTTTGACGGCATCCACAACGCGTGGGACGCCGTCACCTACATCGCTACGCAGCAGCCGCGACACACGGAGGGCCCTCCCGGCGAGTAATAAAGAGACGCAGATTCGGAGCCATGGCTACCCAACGCAAGAATCGCCGAGCAAAATCCGAACGACGCGGCGAGGCTGATCGCCGCAATGAGCAGACGCCCGTCGAGCTCGAGCGCCGGAAGGGCGGCCCGCGCCGTAGCGGGCTCAAGCGGCGGATGGAGCTGGAAACGGCGAGCGATCAGATCCACGCGGCCCTCGGTCTACTGACCTACGCCCTGGATCAGGGGATACTGCTCGACGTGGACCGGTGGCTGCTCGAGACCGCGGCCGCGCGGTTGCGGCTGGCGGTCGAGCAGCTGGGCGAGGAGACGGGCGAGGCCACCTAACGCCGCCGGACTTCGACCGGGCCCTGATGGCTCAGGGTGCGGGGACGATCGTGATGGCCGTGACCGGATGGATCTCCCAGGCCGTCGCCCGCCAGTTCTGGGCGCCTCCCGGATGCGTATTCTCCGCTTGCGCTTTGTGCTCGGCGTCGAACATCAGCCAGCCACGCACCTTCACCCAACGCCCCTCGATGGTCTGCTGGAGCGTCGCCGTCGACCAATCGATGCCTTGGGCGTTCAGCGCGGCACGCCAACGGGGCGTCACCTCGACGATGACCCGCCGGATGGAGGCGGTGTCACTCGGGCTCAGCGTGAGCTCGATGTGGCTGTCGCGGTGGACCGGATCCCCCAGCCTGCAGTTGGTGGTCTCAGTCCGGCCGCCCGGAATCACGCGGAACACGTAGGCGCTGATCTCCGCCGCCTTGGTCTCGTCGAACCGAGCCGCGTCGTCGGTGCTGGGCGCGAGCATCGCGGCCAACGTGACGGCGCTGTCGGTGTCGGCGTCCCGGGGATCCGCACTGCGGTTCTTGAAACGGTTCAGCGCGCTGACGTTGTGGGGTTTCGCGTTGCCTGAATCCGGGCAACCGTCGAAATCCCCCGGCGCCACCGACACCGTCGCCGGGGCCGGCACGAAGGTGTGAGGCACCGTGGGCTGGTGTAGCTCCGTCGGATCGACCAGTCGCACAAAACGCTCCCACACCCAGCCTACGTCCTCGGTCTGCGTACGCACACGCACGTAGCCCGCTTGATGGCCATCGTCGAGCAGCGTGACTGCGTCGCCGGCCTCGAGCACGGCCAGCTTGTCCGCCCCGCTCGAGGGGCCGCTCCGCAGAGTGGCGTTCCGCGTGAGGATTCCGACTTGCTGGGTGTTCGCGGCCGGGACCACCAGTACCAGCGCCGCGACGACGAGGGCGACCTGCCGCACGGGGACCTCCCCTCTACAAGAAAACCTTGAACGCAGTGCCGATAGCGCGATCTTTTCGTGGATGGTAATGCTGGAGCACACGATCGAGGTGAATCACCGGACGATCACTCGATATCCCCCTTCCCCATCGTCCAAGCCCCACTCCACCACCATCCCCCGCAGCTCCCCCTGCAGCAGGGTCTTCACCAGCCCGCGCAGCACCGGCCCGCTGGTCGAGCCTTTGCCTTTTCCCGTGATGATATGGACGACCGCGCCAGCCTTCCGACGTCGCCAACTCTCGAGGAACGCGCGCACCGCGGACCGCGCTTCGACCGCGCCGAACCCGTGTAGATCGAGCTCGGCATCGGCGCGCGCATCGAGCAATTGGTCGCGCGAGTCGAACGCGGGATGCCCACGTCGTCCACGTCTACCCACGTTCACCTTCGCCTTGCGGCCCGAGACGCGTCACCCGATCAGCACCCCACCCAGTCCCCGGTTACGCCGCGCCACACGTACGGCGAGGTCAGAGTAGCGTCGAGGCCGAGGTACACCTGGGCACAGGCGGGGCTGGAGAGCCCAAGCGCCGGAAGGAGAGCCGCGGCGACGAACAGCCGAAGGCTAAGCATCGAGGCCGGGAATGTGGGCTCCGGGGCCAGCGGCCGCAATCGGTGCTCGGGGCTCGACCCGTGGCTATTTTCAACTCCACCATGATCCGCACGCTGCTCCTCGCACTCGGGCTCGCATGGCCACATGTCAATCCGGAGGTCGTGAAACTCGCAACCAACGTATTCGCGGTGATTCGGCGCGAGCCACTGGGCCTCGCGGTGAATTCCAACTCGTTGTTGATCATCGGGGATAGTGACGTGGTCGTGGTGGACGCGCAGTTCACGCGACTCGCCACGCTCGAAACAATCGCCGTCATCCGCCACCTCACCCCGAAGCCGGTCGGGGTGGTGATCAATACGCACTGGCACGACGATCACGTGGCCGGGAACCAGGTGTATCGAGACTCGTTCCCCAGCGTCCGGTTCGTGATGCAGGCCAACACCGCCGCCGATTTCGCGACGCTCGGCGCGAGGAACCGGACCGCTACGGTGCAGGGCGCGCCTCCGGTGGCAGATCGCTACACGCGGCTCCTGAACCTGGGATTGGGAATCGACAGCACCCCCGTCTCTGAAGTCGAGCGAGCTTCGGTCGCGAGCGCGCTCCGCATCATCCGCCAGTACGTGGCCGAAGCGCCGGGGTTCAGGGCCATCGCGCCCGACGACACCGTAGACCATCGGTTGACGCTGCGCCGGGGCAAGACCATCATCGACGTCCGCTGGTTTGGCTGTGGCAATACGCGTGGTGACTTGGTCATTCACCTCCCCGTGCAGCGGATCCTGGCGACGGGCGACCTCGTGGTGGCGCCCGTTCCGTTCGCCTTCAACGCCTATCCCGCGACGTGGCCGGGCGTGCTGGACTCGCTCATCGCACTCGCGCCGAGCATCATCGTCCCGGGGCACGGCCCGGTGATGCGCGATGTGCGGTACGTGCGGATGGTTCGTGACATGCTCATCGCGGCGCGGACCGATACGCTGCTCGACGTCTTCCGACGCCGCATCGCAGGCGACGAGAAGTGGATGAACTACCTGTTTAAGAATTTCTTCCTACGCCCGACGGTGGCACGCACTCGCGAGCAACCGAGCTGCCCGTGAGACGGGTGGCCGCGCGACCCCCTACCTCCGACGCTTCGATCCGAGCAGCGAATGCTTCACGACGCTGTCCGGCACGCTGTCCCCATGCCGCAGCGTGAACACCGCCTTGCGCCGCAAGCCGAGATCGAGCTCCACCACCAGGTGACTGTGGTCGCGCGCCACCCGCCACGCACGCGACGCTTTCGGTACCCCTCCGCCGATGACGGCTCGGGCCGCGGTGATCACGGCCTCCGGCGGCTCGGCGATCGCCGCCAGCTGGGCGCAGGTGGCGCAGCGGCCGGACTGCTGCTCGAGATCGGCCGTGCACACTTGCCGCCCGCAGTAGCCGCAGGCGGCGCGATGCCGGGCGCACGCGTCTTTGCCGCACACCGGGCATGGCTCGACCTCATCGGAGGCGAAGAGGGCCATTGCCTCCTCCACACAGCCGGCCCGGTGTCGCGCGCACACCAGGCGCCGCGACGTGTCGGTGCGGCGCAAATGCTGCGAGCAATGCACCTGTCCGTCCACCACGCACACTGCCCGGTGCGCCGTGCATACCGACCTGCCGCAGCTCGCGCATTCCGTGACCTCATCCACGCCGACCGGCTCGTTCGTGCCGCCCTCGCAGTACTTGAGGCACGCCGAGCACAGACGCCGGCTTCCCTTCGGCGCATCCGCCCCGCTCTGCTCCGCGTGCCGGTTGCACACGACACGGCCGCAGCTGCCGCAGGGCGCGAGGCAGGCCGTGCAGGCGGTGTGCCCGTCCTCGGCACACACCCCCTCGTGCGCGGTGCAGTGCTGCAAGCGGCACGAAGCGCAGACGCGCACGTGCTCGTCACATGCCGGTTGCTCGTCCACGCGACAATGCGCAATGCCGTGTTCCGCGCAGAAATCCTCGCGGCAAACCGAGCACTGAGACGAGCACGCCTCACAGCCGCAGTGGTCGTGCCGGCAGATCACGAGGCTCGTCGGCGGCCGACCACAATGCGGGCATGCCACGATCCAGGCGGCGGCACCGCTCAGCGACCGCTGTGCGTTGAACGCTGCGTGACGCCCATGCGCCGACTCGAGCTGCCACTCGGCACGCTGCACCAAAACGGTCGCGTCGATGAGCTGTAAGGGATGCACCACGGCCTTCACCTGGCTGCGCCTGATCTCCTCGGCGCGGCGGCGCTCGGCGAGCGCCGTGACGGTGCCAATGGCCTCAGGGTCCGACTGCTCCTTCAGGATCGACTCGAAGTAGCGGTCCAGGCGGCCGAGCTCGGTGGCGAGCGCTTGCTCCGCCGCCGCGCGCCGCGCGGCCACTCGCTCCGCCGACTTTTCCTGGAGATGAATCAAGAGGAGCCGCAGCAGGTCTCCGGGCTCCCGGGCTGGGACGCGCGCGGCCTTACCTGCTTCCGACGGGTCCGCGGGCTCCGTCCGCCCCGCCTCGAGGTCCCGGAATGCGGCCGCGACATCGTCACTTACTTGGGCGCCGGCCGAAAGGTCGTAGACGTCGCTTTCGACCACGGCTTCCTCGACTCCCGCTCCAGCCCGCAACACCACGCGCGCGACCAGTCGCCCCACCGGATGCAGGGCCACCCGCGCCGTGCTCACTTTGCCTGTTCCGTTCCGCACGGGAATCGGCAGGCCGACTTCGCTACCGTCCCCCCGCTCGTCTCGGGAGGGGGGGACAGGGGGTGACGACGGCGCGATCAAACCGAGCGACAGGCGCGCCGCGCGCGTCCGAATCGCCTCGATCAACTGCGACACGAACGGACTGCCGAGCACGGCAATCTCGGCGTCCGGGGCTCGCTCGAGCGCGGCGAGCGAGAACGCCACGCTCAAGCGCTCGCGATCCCTGAAAAACGCCCGCTCGCCCTGGGGCAAGCTCAACCGGGAGTGATCGGGGCCGAGTGCGGACTGTTTCACGCCGGCGAGCACGCAGTAGCGCTCCAGCAGCGGCCGGATACGCGCATCGGCGAGCGGATCGGCCTCGGCGACCTCGGCACGCCCGTTTACGGGCAGCCGCCGAGCCGCGGGCTTACCCGCGCTCTTCGGGCGCTGCTTGCGCTGGGTCTTGCGCTGCGGCTTGCGAGGCGGGCGGCGTTTCACGCGGCGTCAGCCTGGATGTCCATGAGCACCATGGGCAGGCGGTCCACTTGCGCGACGAGGGTGATGACCCGCCCGGTACTGGTCATGCCGCTGAGCCGCACCGGTGCTCCGGGTTCAGGCTGCTCGCCCTCCACCCCGATCGGCTCGATCGACTCGAGCGCCTCGAGCACGTCTTTCAGGTGCAAGCCGAGCCGCAGGCGCTTCGTGTCCCATCCGGGCGCTTTGACGACCTGGCTGGTGCCGAGCCCGAGTCGTAGCCGTCCGGGGACAGACAACGTCTCGAACCGGCGTTCGAGCCGCATGGCGTTGTCGTCCGGCGCAATGAGAGAGTTGAGCTGTTCCTGTTCCTTGGCTATCGCGCCGCTCGTTTCGATGTCGGCTCCAAGGACTGCCACCCGGCGCGCGAAGTCTTCCTCGCTGTCGGCCGCGAGCCATTCTTCCGCCAGCCGGCCTTCGAACCTCTGGGCACCGCCGAATTCGCCCAGGATCAGATCCAGCTCGCCGACTACCAGCTCGAACAGCTTGATCTTCTGGTCGAGCAGCTGGAGGATGTACGACTCGATGGTCCCCGCCGCGGCCAGGTTCACGATGTGGACCTCGCGCTTCTGCCCGATGCGGTGCAGCCGGCCGATGCGCTGCTCCACCACCATGGGGTTCCACGGCAGGTCGTAGTTCACCAGCACGTTGCAGAACTGGAGGTTGCGTCCTTCGCTGCCGGCGCGCGTCGCAATCAGCACGCTGCGCTCGTCATCGTGGAAGGCGCGGATGCGCTTATCCCGCTCGGCGGTAGAGTGAGCACCCCAATACACGATCGGCTGGCGGCCGAGTTTTTTGACGCGCTCTTCTATCAGCTGAATAGTCGGCCGGTGGTCGCTGAAGATCACCAGCCGGTCGGGCGTCTCCTTCAGCAGCTTGGTCAGCACGTCCAACTTGGCGTGCGTCTTGATGCCTTCCGCCCGTTTGGCGAGCTGCTTCGCGATGGCGCGGTACTGGGGGCTGATGCGGTCGCTCTCGGCCAAGTGCCCGAGCGATTCAGCGAGCGCGCGCGACGAGGAGCACAGCCGTTGCCGCAAGTGGATGAGGGCCAGCTGCAAAATGCCCTTCTTGGTACGCCGGCCTGGTGCCCCCTCCTCCGGCTCTTCCTGCTCCGCCGGCTTGATGAAGCCTTCTTGATACAGCCGTCTGAGAAATTCAGTGGTGCGTTGGTACAGGTCCGCCTCGGCGCGCGTGAGCTTCACTTCCGGGTGGCGCGGCCGGCGGGGCGGCAGATCCAGGTCGTCGACCACGCTCGAGCGCCGGGTGCGGATCATCACCTCCTGCGTCAGCGCGCGTAGCGCTTCGGGATCACGCGGCTGACGGTGGTCGCCCGACACCAGGTGCTCGGCCTTGAACTCCTGCCAGGTGCCGAGCTGTCCGGGCCGGAGCAGCGTGATGAGGTTGTACAGCTCGCGCAGGTCGTTCTGGAGCGGCGTGGCGGTGAGCAGCAGGATGAAATCGCGCTCGATTTTCTCGATGAACTGATAGGTCGCGCCGCGGTGACTCTTCACCTTGTGCGCCTCGTCCACGATCACCAGGTCCCAGCGGTGCCGCAGGATCTCCTCGGCGTGCCGGCGCGTGCGCGCGCGATCGTGCGAGATGATCGCTTTGGTGACGCGTGGCCAGTCGTCGGGATCGGTCGGGGCCTCGAAGCGCTCGAAGAATTTCTCCTCGAGCTCCCCCTGCCACTGGCCCACCAGCGAGGCAGGCGTGAGGATCAGCGCGCGCCGGGCCAGGCCGCGGATCGCGAGCTCTTTGTAAATGATGCTCGCCTCGATCGTCTTACCGAGGCCCACCTCGTCGGCCAGGATGGCGCGGCCGCCCATGTCGCGCAGCACCCGCTGGGCCACGTCGATCTGGTGGGGCAGCTCCTTGATGGCGTTGGCGTCGAGTGTAATCAGCCGGTCGAACCCGGGAACGAGCGCGATCCGTTCGGCCTCGCGCCGCAGCTCGTACCAGGCGCGCTCGGCCGGCGGCTGCTGGAGCGCATCGACGAACAGTTTCAGGGACCGTTCGTCGACCGCCCAGGACTCGTCGGGCAGGGGCTGGGGTAGCGTCACGCGATCGGCTCGAGAGGTCGGGGGACGCAATATAGGGAATCCGAGACGCGGGAGGGGCCCCCTCATGCTCCCCCCTAGTGGTCTGAGGCAGCTCCATCGTACACCCGCCGGAACTCGATCGAGCGCCCGCGCCTTCCTTCGAAGCCGACGATCACGTACAGCTGCTTCCCATCCTGCGAGCGAAGGTAGTCCTCCGTAACCTTCCCTCCACCCGAGACCTTGCGCTCGACGACGAAGTCGTTTCCCTGCCAGCGGCCTCTTGTCTCGACATCCCCGCCGCCTTCTACCTTCTGGGTGACCTTCCGGCCGTCGCTGTAGAGAACCAGCGGCGCGTTGCCATCCAACGCAAACGCCACGCTCGAATCAGTCTCGGCGATCGTAAGCGCGGCGGGCGCATCGAACGCGAGCTGCATCGTCTGGTGCATCCGCTGACGCTGCTCGTCGCTCAATCCGCTGCCCGCCCCACCACCCCGGCCCCGGCCGAAGCCTCCGCGTCCACCATAACCACCGCGCGACCGGCCCCCGCGCGGCTCGTCGCCGCTCGAGTCCCGCACCTGCAGCATGTCCCGAGGGTGATCACTCTGCGCGGCATTCAACGCCCATTGCCCGGAGAGATCCGGGTGGACGACCGACGTAGTCGCGGCGGCGCTGCCGAGGGCAACGACTCCGCACAGAGCGACCGCTGTCGTCAGGTGCATTGCCCAACCTCCCTGATGATGGCTAGTCGCTTGTTTATACGAACTCGATCCCTCGGAGGTTGAACGTCCAGCCGCACTCAGCGACCGCGGAACGCCACACGTATCCCTGTCGGTGACGAGAGCGTCGTCAACGATTCAGTACGGAACTGGCGTTCGGGGAGTCTCGTTCGTGGTCGACAAGATGCGGCAGGCATTGCCGGCGGCCCTCGCGGTTCCGGCACTGTGGGTGAGTACCGTGGCCTTTCCGATCACGGGCCTGTTGTACTGTGCGGCGATAGTCGCGCTCGACGGCATTGAGCGGGTCGCGCGCCGGCTGAGAGTCGCCCCGCGATCGCGCGACGACTCGTGATCGCCTATTCCCGGTAGAGCGTCGGGAACTGCTGCTGCAACCGTTTCAGCTTTGGCAAGTCGTTGAAGGCGATGTAGGGCTGGTCGGTGTGGTTGGCCAGATAGTTCTGATGATAGTCCTCGGCGGCATAGAACCGCTCGAACGGCACCACCTGGGTGACGATCGGACCGGAGAATACACCAACCTTGCTCAACTGAGCGATGTAGGCCTGCGCCGTCTGCTTCTCCGTTTCGTTTGAGTAGAAGATCACCGAACGGTACTGGCTCCCCACATCCGGACCCTGGCGGTTCAGCTGTGTCGGATCGTGCGCCACCGAAAAGAAGACCCGCAGCAGCTCGCTGTAGGAGATCTGCGACGGATCATACGTGATCTTCACCGACTCGGCATGCCCCGTCGCGCCGGTGCTCACGATCTCGTATCGTGCCGTGGCCGAGCCTCCGCCGGAGTAACCGGAGACGACGCTCTCGACGCCCTTCACATGCTTGAACACGGCGTCCACGCCCCAGAAGCATCCGCCCGCCAGCACGGCGACTTGCTCGCCCTTGGCTGGCGTAACGCGCGGCGCGGCCGCGTATGCCGGGATCTGTGCCCGAGCAGTGTTCACGGCCAGAAGTCCGGCCACGACGCCAAGGAGTCTCTTCATACCGAAAGCTAACGCTCCCTGATCGAGTGTAGTTCCGTGCGTCTCGTAAACTACGCTGCGAGCCGTCTTTGGCCATGTCGGTGCGCCCGCGCGCGTCGCGTGGTAGTATCGTGAGTCCCCGTCCTGACGGTGCCCGATGCCGCTTTTGCCGCCCCGACCCTACCTCTTGAACGAGCTGACCTGGAAGACCGTGCGCGACACGCGCTACGAGGTCGCGGTGCTGCCGTGGGGCGCAACCGAGGCGCACAATTTCCACCTTCCATACACGACCGACAACATCGAGACCGAGCGGATTGCGGCCCTGGCGGCGGGGTACGCGTGGGAGCGAGGTGCGCGGGTGGTCGTGCTCCCGCTCGTGCCGTTTGGCGTGAACACGGGACAACTCGACATTCCCCTCTGCCTCAACCTGAACCCTAGCACCCAGTCCCTCGTGTTGCGCGATCTCGCGGCGTCGCTGGCGGGTCAGGGCATCTCCAAGCTCGTTATCCTGAACGGCCACGGCGGCAACGACTTCCGCCAGATGATCCGGGAGCTGCAGCCCGCGGTGTCTCTCTTCCTCTGCACCGTCAATTGGTACCAGGTGGTGGACCCGAAGGCGTTCTTCGCGGACCTGGGAGACCACGCGGGGGAGCTCGAGACGAGCGTAATGCTCCACTTCGCGCCAGAGCTGGTGCGGCCGTTGTCGGAGGCGGGCCCCGGGCGCGCGCGCCGGTTCACGATCGCGGGTCTCAAAGCAGGGTGGGCGTGGGCGCCGCGTCAGTGGCGCCAGGTGACGGACGACACCGGTGTCGGGAACCCCGCGGCCGCCACCGCGGAGAAGGGACGGAAGTACGTGGAGGCGGTGAGCGAGAAGATCGGCGGCTTCCTAGTGGAGCTCGCGAAGGCTGATACGGCGCGGATGTACGAATGAGCGAGGGCGTCCTCGTCGAAGCCTGCGTCGACTCCATCGAATCCGCGCTCGCCGCCGTGCGAGGTGGCGCGCACGGGATCGAGCTGTGCGCCAACCTGGTGGAGGGCGGCACGACACCCTCAGCGGGCACGCTCGCCGTGTGCCGTGAGCGACTCGACATCCCGATCCACGTGCTGGTTCGGCCCCGGGGCGGTGACTTCCTCTACACGGCCGCCGAATTCACGGTCATGCTTGAAGACATCCGGCGGGCCAAGCAAGCGGGCGCGGAGGGCGTTGTGACGGGCGCGCTGCGCGCGGACGGAGAGATTGATACTGACCGCACGCGCGAGCTCATCGGCGCGGCGCGGCCGTTGCGGGTGACGTTTCACCGCGCGTTCGACGTATGCCGCGATCCTGCCGCCGCGCTCGAGGCGCTCATCGTCCTCGGCGTGGACCGCGTGCTCACCTCGGGCCAAGCCGCAACCGCACCCCAGGGCGCGAAGGCAATTGCCCGACTCGTGCGGCAGGCGGCGGGCCGGACCGCGATTCTCCCGGGGGGCGGCATCGCGGAGGACAACGTGGCCGCGTTGGTGCGCGCGACCGGCGTGACTGAGGTACATCTCACGGGCGCGGTGACGCACCAGAGCGCCATGACCTTTCGCGCACCGAAGGTCGAGATCGGAAGCGCGGCGCCGCGCAGCGAATACGAGTGGAATGTGACCGACGCTGAGGTGATTCGGCGGGTGGTGGCTAAGCTGGGTGCTCCCTGATCCCCCTCCTACGCTCGAGGGGCGTCGATCATCAGCCGCACTTGCGCCAGTAGCTCGCTCGCAGTCCAGGGCTTGGTGACGAACGCCACGGCCGGATCCTGGCCGACGGTCTTCCGAAAATTCGGCGCGGGAAAGCCGCTCATGAACAGCACGCTCAGCCCGCGCGACTCTCCCCTGATGACCTCATACATGTCGAACCCGCTGAGTTTGGGCATCACGACGTCGGTGATGATGAGCCGGAGGTCCGCGCGGTGGGCACGGAAGGCGTCGAGTCCCTGCTCGCCGTCCACGGCCGTGAACACCCGGTAACCGACCTTCGAGAGTAGCTGCTGCGCCGCCACGCGCATCGTCTGATCGTCCTCCACCAAGAGGATCGACTCCGTTCCGCCGGGTAGACCTTCATCGGGGGTCTCGACCTCCGACATCCCCTGATCGCGCAGCGCCGGGAAGTAGACCTTGACCGTGGTCCCCTGCCCCACCTCGCTGTAGATGTGGAGGTATCCGCGGTGCTGCTTTACGAGGCCGTACGCCATGGACATACCCAGGCCGGTACCGACGCCCACGGGCTTGGTGGTGAAGAACGGCTCGAAGACCCGAGCCAACGTCTGCGCGTCCATCCCCACGCCGGTGTCGCTCAGCGCCACGCTGACGTAAGATCCCGGCTCGACCCAGGCGTGCAGCGGCCGATCGGCCGCGCCCAGCCGCGCGCGCCGCACTTCGACGTGCAGCGTGCCGCCCTTCGGCATGGCATCACGGGCGTTGGTGACGAGGTGCAGCAGGATCTGCTTCACCGCCGCGGGATCGGCTTCGACCACGCCGCCTTCCTCGTCCGCCTCGAACTGCACTTCGATGCCGGCCGGAAGGTCGCGGCGCAGGGTGTCGAGCGCATCGCGCACGAACTCGGTGAGGATCAAGGGATGCAGGTCGAGCACGCGGTGGCGGCTGAAGCCCAGGAGCCGTTGCGCCAGCTCCGTGCCGCGCTGGGCCGTGAGTTTCAGCTCGTCGATGTCGCGGTTGGAAGGCAGCGACTGGGCCAGGGCGGCGGTGCGGGCCAGGATCGCAGTGAGCAGCTCGTTGAACTGCTGGGCAATGGCGCCCGTCAGCCGGCCGATCGTCTCCATCTTCTCGGCCTGCTTCAACGCCCGCTCGCGCGCGAGCTGCGCCGCGACGTCCTCGGCGGTCATCGGCCTCCTTAATAGGCAACCGCGTCGGCGGCGTCAAGCGGTGCGAAGCCGCAACGTGAGCTTGCAGGCCCCCAGGTCCGCTCGACGCTGCAACAGCACCTTGCCGCGTGAGCAAAGGTAGCAACGGACGTGCGGAGACTATCTCGTAGTGTGGGCCTGGCTCAGATGGGCTCGGGCACAAAGTAGCCGACCAAGAATGTGAGGATGGTAGTCATCGCCGAAGCCACTTCTCCCGTGATCTTCACTGCACCCGTCAGAACGAACGTGTTGATGATCCAGACCAAAACTACGGAGAGCGCGCCCGCAAGCGCGCCAGCGCCAACCTTCCGCGACGGCAGATATGACGTCTTGCCACCGGGTAGCGGTGGCCTGCCTTGACTTGCACCGTTCATAGCTCCTCCTGCGCTTGGACATGCCCGGTCGAACCCGATTACTCAGCACGTCTGCCATAATAGGAAACCGACGAGCCGGGCGAAACACCATTTTAACGACGGCAGCTCGTTTCAGAGCCTCCGATCTTGAAATCCGCTCTTTTCAAGGAGGTGTTGATGAAATGGTGCAGTTTATCGAGTAGGGCGGCCGAGAACGATCTAGATTCCCTGTATGGACTTCGACCCCCTTCCCCAACAGCGGCTGGCCATCGAAGCGCCGCTCGGCCCCATGCTCGTGGTCGCGGGGCCGGGCGCGGGGAAGACCTTCTGTCTCATCGCCCGTATCAACCATCTCATCGACCGGCGAGGGCTGGCGCCCGAGCGCATCTGCGCCGTCACGTTCACGAACCGGGCGGCCGAAGAGATCGCCGTGCGCTTGAAGCACACCCTCGGGGAGCGTGCGGAGGCGATCACGCGAGGCACGATCCACGCGCTCTGCCTCGCCCTGCTGCGAGAGTACGCCGAGGCGGCAGGCCTGCGCAAAGGGTTCGGCGTGGCCGATGAGCAGTATCAGAAGGTCATTTTGGGTCGGCTGCACGTGCCGCTCGAGCAGCGCGGGTCGCTCCTGAACCGGTTCAGCCGGCACCGCGTGCAGAAGCAGGACTACGAGCTCACGACCGACGACGCGCGCCTGTATCGCGAGTACACGGCCTGGCTCGCGCACCGTAACATGCTGGATTTCGACGACCTGGTCGCGAAGGCCGAAGAGCTGCTACGCGCTCGAGGGGACATCGCCGATGCGATCGCGGCGCGCTGGGACTACCTCCTAGTGGACGAGTTTCAGGACGTGAACGCGGTCCAGTACGACCTGTTGAAACGCCTGGCGGCGCCACATGGCAACTTCTTCGCGGTGGGCGACGACGAGCAGTCGATCTTCACCTGGACGGGGGCGGATCCCTACGTGCTCGTCCGCTTCAGCCGCGACTACGAGATCGAGCGGCCTATCGTGCTCGACAAGAATTGCCGCTGCTCGCGCCAAATCTTCGAGACCGCGCGGCGCGTGCTGGCGCAGAATCCTCAGCTGTTCGAGAAGCAGCTCAGCGCGGAGCAGGAGTCGGAGTACGAGGTGGCCGCATTCGCGTTCCGCGACGAAGAAGAAGAAGCCTCGTGGCTGCTCGAGGACATCCTGGCCGACCGCACGGCGGCCGGCCTGGGATGGGGCGATTATGCGGTGTTGTACCGCCGGCACAAGGTCGGCGAGTACCTCGAGGGACGCCTGGTGCGAGAGGGAATTCCCTGCCGGCTGGCGCGCGGCCGCTCGCTGGTGGAGGACGACGTCATCAAGTATGTGGTCGCCGCGCTTCGCATCGTACGCGACCCCGGCGATTCCGTGGCACTCGAGGCGTTCGCGCGCTGCGTGCTCTCGGCGCATTTCCTCCAGGAAGTCGAGGGCGCGATCGGGAGCTCCGGCGATTTCCTCGCTTCAGTCCGCGCCCTCGCCCGCCGCCGGCCCGCCCACGACCCCGACACCAAGAAACTGTGGCGGCTCGTGTTTCAGGTGGAGAATCTTCGCGCCCTGGCGCGCTCGCACCGCGCGCTGGCGCCGCTGGTGAATGAGATCCTGTCGCAAAGCGTCGGCCCATACAGGAACGCCCTCGAGGAGCGATACGACGAGCTCACCGATCCGGCGGCCATCCCCGAAGCCGTGCGGCTCGCTGACGAACTCGCAGCCGCGATCTCAGCGGACCGGAACATCGTGATCCCGCCACAGGGAGGCGTGGAGATTGCGTTGCGAGGCATGCTCATCGCAGCGGGCATCCGTCATGTGCAGACCTCCACCAACCTCCACCAACCTCCACCAACCACACCCTCCGCTCTCGTTCTCTTTAAGGCCCTCCAGCTGTTGCACGCCAAGGAGCTCGACACCCCGCTCGAGCGCTACGTCACGTTCGATTTGGAAACGACGGATAAGGACGTAGACGTTTGCGAGGTCGTCGAAGTCGGCGCGGTACGAGTGGTGGGCGGGGAAATCGTGGACCGGTTCCACACCCTGGTGAAGCCGTACCGTCCGATCACTCCCGGGGCGACCAAGGTGCACGGGTACACCGATGCCGCCGTGCGCGAAGCCCCCTCCTTTGCCGAAGTCTGGCCCGCATTCCGAGCCTTCATGGGCGACGACGTCCTCATCGCGCACAACGGCCAGCACTTCGACATCCCGGTGCTGCGCCGGCTGGCGGCGGGGCGGGACGGCGTGGACAGCCTGGTGTTTTACGACACCCTGCCGCTGGTTCGCTCGCTCTCGCGCGACAGCGCCAAGCTCGAGGACCTGGCCCTGCGCTTCGGCATCGACGCCGGCCGGACGCATCACGCGCTGGACGACGCGGTCACGCTGGCCCGGGTGTATCGCGAGCTGGAGCGCCTGCGGGGTATTCGGGCACGCAAGGCGGTGCTGGTAAACCTGCTCGACTATCTGGGGCTCGGCTTGGCGTTGGAGCCGCAAGCCAAGAGCGGCGAGCGGGACATGCTCTTCAAGCTCGCGAAGTTCTACACGCTGGGCCGATACAGCGATGCACTCGCGTTCTACGAGATGGAGCGGGAGCGCACCGGCGGCGACCCGGCCCCTCCCGTGGACGAGGTGATCCGGCGGCTTGGCGGGCGCGCGCTCATGACCCGGCTCCGGGCCGAGCCCGATCCAGAGCAGCGCTACCCCGCGGCGGTGGCCCGGCTGCGGGCGCTGATGGAGGAGGATTCACCCCAAACGCTCGAGGAGAGCGTCGACCGCCTCCTCGGCCGCATCGCGCTCTCCACGTCGGATGGCATCGAGGTTGCGCCCGATCGCATCAACCTGCTCACGCTGCATTCGACCAAGGGCCTGGAGTTTTCGCGCGTGTACATCGTAGGACTGGAGGATTACCAGATTCCCGGGTTACGCGAGACCAAGGAGAACCGTCAGGCCGAGATCGAGGAGGCGCGGCGGCTCGTGTACGTTGGGATGACGCGGGCGCAGGACCGGCTGGTACTGACGCGTGTCGAGAGGCGCTTCGGGATGGAGGCGGGGGGATCGAGCTTCCTGGAAGAAATGGGGTTGGGAGCTGAGGCGGTGGGAACGGAGTGAGCGGTTACGAAACCGCGGCGAGCCTCCCGTCCGCGGCACTCTTCACGTCATCCAGCGACGTCACGAACGCGGCATAGACCGCGTCCGACCACCAGCCGCGGCATTTCTCGATCTCCGCGAGGGCCGCCTGGCGCGACAGCGCGGGCCGATAGGGGCGTGCAGTACTGAGCGCGTCGAACACGTCCACGATTCCTACGATCTGCGCCGCGATCGGGATCTCGTCGCCCCGCAGGCGGTCGGGATAGCCCGTCCCGTCATAGCGCTCGTGATGCCAGCGGATGATCGGCTTCAGGTCCCACGGGAATTCGACCGCGGCGAGCAGCTCCAGACCCCAGATCGGGTGCATCTGCACCACGGCGAACTCGTCCTGCGTGAGCGGGCCGGGCTTGTTGAGGATTTCGTGCGGCACGCGCACCTTCCCCAGGTCGTGGAGGTAGGCACCGAGGCGGATGGTCGTCTGGCTGGTGTCGTCGAGCCCGACGACCCGCGCCACGGCCATCGCGTGCTGTGCCACCCGCTCGCAATGGCCGAAGGTGTAGCTGTCCGTGGACTCGATCGACTGCCCCCACTCGAGCACCACCGCGAAGTAGGTGGTTTCCAACTCGGACACTTTGCCGCCGACGTACACGAGGTCTACACGCGCGTCGAGCCGGCGGAACAAGCGGTGGGCGGCGTTCAGCAGGGTGAGCGCTTCCTGGTTCCGCCCCATCGCCTGGTACAACAGCGCCAGCTCGCACGACGCCTCCGCTTCGTGCAACACGGAGCCGGCGCTCACCGCCAGCTCGATCGCCGAGCGCAAACGCGATTCGGCGAGCGCGGCGCGCCCCGTCTCGCGGTACACCATGCCGATGATGCGGTAGGCCTCGGACTTGTCGCTGCGGGCGTCGAGCTGGTCGAAAATGGCGAGGGCAGCCTCGGCGTTGAGCCGCGCGTCCTCGTAGCGCCCCCGCACGACGTGCACTTCGGCGTGATTCACCAGGCACTGCCCCTGCAGGTGCGCGTCGCCCGCCCGCTCGGCGATCTCGTAGCTCTGTTGGAAGTAGCCCTCGGCTCGCTCGTACTGCCGGAGGTCGGTGTGCGCGATCCCCAGGTTGGCATACGCGATCGCGCAACCGTGCTCGTCATTCGAGGCCCGGTACGCCTCGAGGGAACCCTCGTAGTGCGCGACCGCCTCGTCCAAGTTCCCCTGGATGTTCGCCACGATGCCGAGGTTCTGCTCGACCCTGGCGCGCAGCTCGCGGCTCTCACCCCCTCGGGCCAGCGCCTGGAGGAAGTTACTGCGCGCGTCCTCGATCGCGCCGGTCTGCACGTCCAACCCGCCGAGCGTGTTCAGCGCTTCCGCGGCCAGCAGGTCGTTACCGGCGTCGCAGGCCACGCTGTAGCTGCGGCGACACAGTTGGCGCGCTTCGGTCGACTCGTTGCGGAGATGGCGCATGACCGCCAGCCGACGCAGGGCCTCAGCCAGGATCGTCCGCTCCCCGGTGCGGTCCGCCGTGGCGATCGCCGCATCATAACAGCGGATCGCCTCGGGAATACACGCGGCCCGCTCGTGGGCACGCGCGTCGTGCAACAGGTCTGCCGCGCGGCGCGCCGCCGCGCGCGCGCCCGCCTGCCCGGTCGTCACCACGCGATAACGTAGCTCGAGAAGTGGTTGACCTTCCCCGTGACGTACTTGCTGAACAGGTTGTCGAGCGACAGGAGGTAATAGAGGATCTGCAGGCCGTCCGTCGTGTACGCGATCCGCTTGGGGAGCAGCTTGCCGAGCAAACTGCAATTCGCGTAGCTCATCGTGAGCGCGGCGGGCTGCTGGAACCGCAACCCCTCCGGCTGGAACTTGACGGCATTCACGCCCAGCCCGGTGGGCACGATCATCGTGATCGTCGTCGGCTGGCTGAGGGCGCCCTGCGGGATGACCAGTTTGTGGGGCCCCGCGCTGATGACGCCGCCCCCGATCCCAACCGTCTGCGTGGTCGAGGCATAGGGGAGGTTCGAGCACTTGAGCAGCCCCGTCGCCCCGAGCAGCGACCCAATGAGATCTGCCGAAGGCGGAGCGGGTTGCGGTGCGGTGGGCGAGCGATCGCCGCAGGCGGAGGCAAGCGCGAGCCCGCACACCAGGAAAATGCCGACTAGACGACGACGAGCGGCCTTCATAGGCCTTCCATCTCCTCTAGGGCGTAGGGAGTTCGGAGGGAATGCACGGATCGACGGTTGGGCCGCCGAGTATGTCGGGTACAAAATGCACACATCCAGCCCGAGTCTCCGTGAGGACGGTCACTCAGAAACCTGCTTTGCGTTTTTGGGCTTTTGGTGTTTGCTGCGATTCTCAGAAAGAAAGGGGTCGTGAGACCCGAGCGAGGGGCCTCAGCCGCTGGAGGGCCACAGCCAAGCCGCCCCTCGTACGCCGCTCGAATCACCGTGCGCGGCGCGCACGACGCGGGTGAGGACGGGATCTGAGCTTGCCCCGACGGCCAAGACGTGGCGTGGCAGCAGCCCGGACGTCGCCTCCGGCAGGCCAGGAAGGTTCGACATGCCGCCCCCGAGCACGACGACATCGGGGTCGAGCACGTTGATCAAGGATGCGAGGGCGCGACTCAGTCGATCGTGGTAGCGCGCCAGGGTCGCCGTCGCGCCCGCGTCACCGCTCGCCGCAGCGCGCACGATCTCACGGCCGGACACGGTGATCCCCGTCCGCTCGGTATGGTCGTGCTCGAATCCTGGGCCGGAAAGCCACGATTCGACGCAGCCGCGCTTCCCACAGTAGCACGGCGGACCGGGTTGCTCGTCGGGCGTAGCCCAGGGGAGCGGATTGTGCCCCCATTCGCCGGCAATAAGGTTCGCGCCCGGCAGACAGCGGCCGTCCAGCACGATCCCCCCGCCCACTCCCGTGCCGAGGATCACGCCGAACACCACCGGCGCTCCCGCGGCCGCTCCGTCGGTCGCCTCGGACAGCGCGAAGCAGTTCGCGTCGTTCATGACCCGCACTGGGCGGCCCAGCCGTCCCGCGAGATCGCGCTCGAGCGCCTGGCCGTTGAGCCAGGTAGAGTTGGCGTTCTTCACGAGCCCCGTTTGGGGCACCACGGTGCCGGGGATGCCGACGCCCACCGTGCCCGCGGCCCCGCCAGCGCGATCGAGCTCCCGCACCAGCGCCGCAATGGCGTCGAGGCATGCCGCATAATCACGCGGGGTGGTCACGCGCAGGCGGGCGATCTCCTGACCGCCGGGCGACAGCGCGATCGCTTCGATCTTCGTGCCGCCCAAGTCGACGCCGATGCGCACGGGTTAGGCGGGGTACCAGTTCTTCTCCCAGGCATGCGGCTCGAGCTTGGAGAGCATGGCCGGCGCCAGCTGCCCCTTCTCCGCCGCCACGACGTTCTGGCGAACGTGGCCGCCGCGCCGCATCCCGGGAATGACCGTCGATACCAGAGGTGACGACAGACAGAAGCGCAGTGCCAGCTCCGGCAGGGTCTGGACCTGGTCATCCAGCAGGCGAGCCAGCGCCTTTCCCCTCCGCTCGACCTCGGCGCGACGGTCACCGGCGAAGTATTCCTCGCGCCAGTCGCCGGCCGGGAATACCGTGTCGGCCCGAATCTGACCGGTGAGCGCGCCTTCGTCGAACGGGACGCGTACGATCACGCCGAGCGGCTTGGTCTTGGCGAGCTTGAACAAGGCGCGTTCGGGGGAACGATCGTAGATGTTGTAGATCACCTGGGCCGTCTCGAAGATGGGGTCCTCGAGCACTCGCAGCGCGGTCTCGGGTGCATGATCGTTGATCGAAATCCCCCAATGCAGGACCTTTCCTTCCCGCTTGAGACGCGCGATCTGCTCGTAGGAGGCCTGCCATTGCGGATTGTCCAGCCAGGCATCGTGCCACACGTGCAGCTGTTGCAGCGGCAAAGCCTCGACGCCCAGGTTCTTGAGTGATCGCTCCGTAGAAGCCGCGAGATGGCGGGCGGGAAACACGTCCGCGAGCGGTCTCTCGGCCTTGCCGGGCCATTCCTCGTTCTTGGGCGGCACCTTGCTGGCGACGACGACGCGACCGGCCCGGATGTCGGCGTTCAGCACCTCGCCGATGAGGCGCTCGCTGTGTCCATCCCCGTACGCCAGCGCGGTATCGAAGAACGTGATTCCGCGGTCCACAGCCTCGCGCAGCGCCTCGCGCCCTTGCTCATCGTCCACGCCGCGCCATTGTGAGCCGCCCAGCCCCCAGCCACCAAGCCCGAGTTCGCTGACTGCGTAGCCTGTAGACCCGAGGGTCCTGCGTTTCACGTGCGCTCCTCCGGTGGGAACTTCCCGGCGGTATGGTTCATTCATGAAGCATGACTCGGTACGCTACGCAATTCCGTCTGGTGGCCCAAGGGCTGGTCGACTACCTCGCCGGTATCGATCCCAGCGCCGTCGGGCTGGTCGCCGCGCTGCACATCCTGGTGCGGAGCCGAGGCGGGGATAGGCGTAACGCGCGATGAACATGCGCCGGGCGACACTGCGCCGCTAGATTCGCCGCGTGCCGCAGACAACAAACATCGTCACCCCACCCGATCAGGTAGTCAACTAGCCATTCGCTTCTCCCCTGCCCGCACCACGGGAACATGCAGGCAATTTGATTCATTACTGAACCGTACCGGGGGGCGGCAACGTGGTTTCGTGAAACTGTGGCGCGATCGAGACCGTCTCGTTGTCGATATGAGCCTAGCCCGAACGTCTAGTACAGAGCAGCAGTGCTTCACCCTTTATCAGACCGAAGGAGATTACCCCGTATGCGCAGTCGTCTCTTCGCGAACGCTCGCGGCTGGACCGGATCGGCCGTCTTGTTGGGAACCCTCGTCCTCACCGCCGGCAGCCTGGTGGCCTGGAAACACGCCTCCGCCCGAAAGGCCAATGCGGCGGCCGCGAGTCAGCCCGAGCCCGTCGAGTCGGTAACCCTGTCCGTGGCCCGGGCGCGGCAGTATCGCCCCACGACCACCTCGGTCGGAACCGTCCTCGCGCTCAACTCGATCACCTTGCGTAACGAGCTCGCAGGCACGGTCCGCCAGGTGATGCTTGCGCCGGGACGGGTCGTCGACTCCGGCACGGTCCTCGTGGCCCTCGACGTATCCGTGGAGGAAGCGGAGCTCCAGGCGGAGCAGGCCCAAGCCGACCTGGCGGCAACGACACTCGCACGCCTCGAGGTCCTCAGGCAGGCCCAGGCCACCTCTCAGGAAGAAGTGGACCAGGCGCGCGCGGGGCGCGATGTGGCGCTGGCACAGCTCGCACGCACCCGGGCCGTCATCGCGAAGAAGACGATCCGGGCTCCGTTCCAGGCCCGCGTGGGGATCTCCGATGTACATCCCGGACAGTACCTGAACGAAGGCACCGAGCTCACCACGCTGCAGGGGGTCGACGCCGCGGCCAACGTGGACTTCACGGTGGCGCAGGCGGTGGCGGCCGAGCTGCACCCGGGTGAGCCCGTCACCGTCTTCGCGGCTGAGGACCCTCGTCCGCTGACGGCCCGCATCGTCGCAGTGGATGCGAAGATCGATCCGGCGACCCGCAACGCACTGGTGCGGGCCCGGATCGCGAGCCACGCCCCGTCGCCGGGCGCCTCAGTGCGGGTCGAAGTCCCCACTGGACCCCCGACCACGGTCGTCGCAATTCCGGTGAGCGCCCTTCGTAAGGGGCCCGCCGGCGACCACGTCTTCCTGATCGCCGCCGACTCGGCAGGCCACACTCGCGCTCATGTGCAGCCGGTGCAAAGCGGGCCGGTGCTCGAGGACGAGGTCGTGATTCTGAGTGGTCTCACCCCCGGCCAGCAGGTGGCTACTTCGGGGTCCTTCAAGCTACGCGAGTCTGTGCGGGTCGCGGGCGACTCATCTCGCTAATCGGAAACCGTTCATGCGCTCCTTTACCGATACGTTCATCCGGCATCCGGTCCTCGCGGTCGTAGTCAACCTTGTGATCGTGCTCGTGGGATGGCGGGCCATCACGACGCTGCCGGTGCAGCAGTATCCGAACATTCAGAGCTCGTCGGTGCTGATCACGACGGTGTATTACGGCGCCAGCGCCGAAACCGTCCGCGGCTTCCTCACGACGCCGATCGAGCGCGTCGTGTCGGCCATCTCGGGCGTCGACTACGTGGAATCCACCAGCCGCGCCGGCGTCTCGAGCATCACGGTGCACCTGAAGCTGAACCACAACAGCACGGCGGCGCTGGCGGAGGTCACCGCGCGGCTGCAGCAGGTGCGCTCCGAGCTGCCCGCCGAGGCCGAGCCACCGGTGGTGGAGGTGCAGCGCGCCGACCGGCCGTATGCGTCGTTCTACCTGAGCTTCACGTCCTCGGCGCGCGAGATTCCGGCGCTCACCGACTGGCTGACCCGCAACATGCAGCCCCAGCTCTCGACGCTCGCGGGGGTGCAGCGCGTGGACGTGTTAGGCGGCCGGCCTATCGCCATGCGAATCTGGATCGACCCCGACCGCCTGGCCGCGCTCAACCTCGCGCCCGGCGATGTGCACGCGGCACTGCAGCGCAACAACTACCTCGCGGCGGTGGGGCAGACCAAGGGCGACCTGGTGCAGGTCAACCTGCTGGCCAACACCGACCTCCGTACCACGGACGAGTTCAAGAACCTCGTCGTGGCCCAGCGCAACGGGGCGATCGTGCGGCTGTCCGACGTGGCCCGCGTCGAGCTGGGGGCGGAGGAAGCCGACTTCATCACCAAGTTCAGCGACAAAGAAGCCGTGTACATGGGCGTCTGGCCGCTGCCCGGGAGCAACGAGATCGAAGTGGCCAAGCGGCTGCATCGTGAAATGGCGCGGATCCGGCCCACGCTGCCCAGCGATATCGACATGCAGATGGCCTACGACGCGACGGTGTTCATGACCGACGCGCTGCAGGAGATCTCCAAGACTTTGGTCGAGACCATCCTGATCGTGGGCCTCGTGGTCTTCCTCTTCATGGGGTCGATCCGGACCGCTCTGGTGCCGTTGGTGGCGATGCCGGTGTCGCTGGTCGGGGCCGCGATCGTCATGTACGCCTTCGGCTTCAGCCTGAACCTCCTCACGATCCTCGCGATCGTGCTGTCGGTGGGATTGGTGGTGGACGATGCCATCGTCGTGGTCGAAAACGTCGAGCGGCACGTGCGCGAGGGCAAGACACGGATCCAGGCGGCGATCGTGGGCGCGCGCGAGCTGGTCGGCCCCATCATAGCGATGACGATCACGCTCGCGGCAGTATACACGCCGATTGGGTTCCAGGGCGGGCTCACCGGCTCCTTGTTCCTGGAGTTCGCGATCACCCTCGCCGCCGCCGTCGTAGTTTCGGGTGTCGTGGCGGTGACGCTGTCCCCGGTGATGAGCTCGCGCTTCGTCCACGAAGCGGGGCGGGAGGGGCGGCTGACCAAGGTGGTGCACCACGCCTTCGAAGCGGTGCGCCGGCGCTATGAGCGGCTGCTGGACGGCGCCCTGCAAATGCGCTGGGCGATCGTCGCCGCTGCGGTGCTCGTCATGTTGGCGGCGGTGCCGCTGTATCAGAACTCGCGGCGGGAGCTGGCGCCCATCGAGGACCAGAGCCACATCAGCTTGTTCATGGCGGCCTCGCCCGACGCGTCGCTCGAGGCGACCAACAAGGCGTCTCTCCAGGTGGTGAAGGCTATCACGTCGTTCCCCGAAGCCAAGTTCATGTGGTCGCTGACGGCCAACTGGGGCGGGTTCGGCGGGATGGTCGCGAAAAACTGGAAGGAACGGAAACGCACCACGGAGCAGATGTACGGTCAGGTGTACTACGCGGTGTCGCAGGTGCCGGGATTGCAGGTGTTCCCCCGCCTCGACCCGCCGTTGCCGACGCCCGGCCAGTACGACGTGGAGCTGATTCTGGCGAGCGACAATCCGCCGGAGCAGATGCTGCAGACGGTGGGCGCCGTGCTGGGTGCCGGATGGCAGAGCGGCAAGTTCCTCTACGTCGACACCGACTTGAAGATCGATCTGCCCGAGGCGCGAGTCGTGATCGATCGCGACCAGGTGGCCGACCTGGGGCTCGACCTCGCCAGCGTAGGCCGAGAGCTCGGCACGCTGCTGGGCGGCGCGTACGTCAACCGGTTCAACTATTACGACCGCAGCTACAAGGTCATCCCCCAGATCGGCGACGAGCGCCGTACCACGGTCGGGCCGCTGCTCGATCTCAAGATCAAGACGCCGAGCGGTCGACTCGTACCGGTGTCGACCTTCACGCACATCGAGTCGAGCACCGCGCCGCGCACCCTGAATCGATTTCAGCAGCGCAACGCGGTCCGGATCTTCGGCGGCGTGAAGCCCGGCGTCACCAAAGAAGAGGGGCTGCGCGTGTTGGAGAACGCAGCCAAGGCGGTGACGGGGGCCGGCGTCGGACTCGACTATGCCGGCGAATCGCGGCAGATCCGGCTCGAGGGGGCGGCGCTCACCGTGACGCTCGGGTTCGCCGTGATCCTGATCTATCTGGTGCTCGCGGCGCAATTCCGGAGCTTCCGGGACCCGCTGATCGTGCTGGTGGGCTCGGTGCCGCTCGCGATTTCCGGGGCGCTGGTGTTCAGCTACCTCGATTTCACCACCATCAACATTTACTCGCAGGTGGGGTTGATCACGCTGGTGGGACTGATCGCGAAAAACGGTATTCTGATCGTGCAGTTCGCCAATACGCTGCAGTCGCAGGGCGTGGCGAAGCTCGCGGCGTTGCGCGAAGCATCGCTCACAAGGCTTCGGCCCGTGCTCATGACCTCGGCGGCCACCGTCTTCGGACACCTGCCGCTGGTGTTCGCGACCGGGCCGGGATCGGCGGCGCGCAACAGCATCGGCGCCGTGCTGGTGGCGGGGATGACGGTGGGGACGCTGTTCACCCTGTTCGTGGTCCCGGTCTTCTACTCGTTCATCGCAGCCGAGCACCGTCCCGAAACGGAAGCGGAGAGTGAAGGTCTCGTTCTCCAACCTGCACCTGCAATGGTAGGGGAGGTGGCTCATGCGTAGCGCAATTCTCCTCGCGTTCGTTGCGCTCTACGGATGCGCCTCGGCCCCGGGCTATCGATCATCCTCGGTACGGACGCCCGCTTCGTTCCGGGGGACGACGGACGATTCTCACGTGACGGCGCCCGCTCCGGATGGTCCTCAACCCGTGGCCCCCTCTCCCGGAGGGAGAGGGGGAGCGAAGGAGCAGGCCGCTGTCTCGCTCGACTACTGGGAGCAGCTGGGCGACACCACCCTGACCCGCCTGGTCGGTGAGGTGCTACGCGGCAATCTCGACGTTCGGTCCGCGCGGGCGCGAGTAAGCGCCGCCCGCTCGGATCGGGTGCGCAGCGTGCTGGATCTGACGCCATCGGCGACGCTCCAGGCCGGTTACTCCCGGCAACGGCTGTCCAGCGCGAGCTTCCCCGGCGTAGGCGGCGTGTTCCCGGACCAGAACGTGTGGGACGCCGGCGCCAACGCCTCCTGGGACCTGGACGTGTTCGGCGGCATCCGCCACACCGTCCAGGCGCGGGGCGCG